>NZ_JAPEHT010000006.1 GCF_028823615.1 Planococcus sp. A6 | reverse complement strand
CCGCCGACAACTCATGCAAGATCAGCTTCATCCATAGTTCGGATACTTGATGGATGATGATGAAAAGCGATTCATCGTGGTGTCCGCTGACGCCGTCCTGTGCAGACAACAGCTTGTCGAGATGCAAATAATCACCGTAAGTCATGCTTTCCTTGAAATCCGTGCGGATATTTTGTTCGTTTGCAGCGGCGATATTCTGCCCGTTTTTGTATTTATCCATTTGAATGGCTCCATTCAAGCTCAGCTTATGCTCGACTCTGCTAGTGCTTCCTATCGTACGATACTTTTTTACATTTTTCATTGCTTACTCCCCATAATTTCGGGAATAGAACGGTAAACATAAATTTGAAAGGGAGTTTTTCTATTATGATCACCCATAAAAAAATGATCTTTCCAGTTCTTATCATGTCCGCTTCACTTGCCCTAGCGGCTTGCGGCGATGACGAAGAAGTCACGCAGCCTGTTACAGACGATGCTGCTGAAGAAACGACAGCACCGGAAGCGGAATCGACTGAAGATGCTTCTCCAAGCGGCGGAACTGAAGGAACTAAGGACGGCGAAACATACGGATTCACTGACTTGTCCGTTGAGGTCGATATGCCTGACCAAGATGACGCCCTAGACCTCAGCTACGAAGAAGAGCGCGGCCAGGTAGAAGCCGAATATGAGAACACAGTCGACGGTGTTGACCTGACAGGCGATGAAGCTTTCAATGAAATGGAACAAGGCATGTCCCAATTAAACTTAACCCCTGACACACCGGATGATGAAGTCATCAGTCAAGTTGTCGAAGCTTTCGGTATCGATCCTGGCTTCAAGAAAATTGAAATCGAAATAGACTATGCAGACGGCTCCGATAAAAACTACGAACAAACAAATCAATAAGCACTAAAGTATAACTGTCCGGCGGGTTTATCGCCGGGCAGTTTTTTATTGCAGCGGGCGCTGCCAATAGGAAATGGTCGATAACCTTGTAAAGCCCGCCTTTTCATAAACCGGCCACGCCACATTTTCCGTTTCCACTTCGACCAGCACACGCGCCAATTTTTTCTGATGCGCTAAATGCCGCGACCACTTCAGAAATGCTTGGCCATAGCCTGATCGCTGGGTATCCGGTGACACTGCGAGCGCTGTCACCCACAACGCCTGGTCTTCACTGCTCAATGTAGCCGTCGCCACGAGCTCGCCCTCCTGCCGCATCAAATAAACATGGCGCTCCGTATCTTCCAGGTTGTGCTCAAGCACCGGAAGAACAGATTCATCAAATGCCGCGCGCAGAAGATCCACCAATTCGCGTGAATATTGCTCTTCGTACGGAATAATTTCGACCGTTTCAGCAAGTTGGTACGTAGAAAGCGGTTGCGCTTCAAACTGCAATTCCTGGAAAGTACAATGATAGCCGAGTCCTTCTAACCAGCTATCTGATGCGCTATGTTCCGTGAATGCCGCGAGTTCACTTTCCGCCCCGCGCTGTACGAGGGAATGCTGCACGCCGTCAGCCAAAGCTGTTGCCAGCCCAAGGCGGCGGTAATCCGGCGAGACAAATGCCGACCATTCGTAATGATGCAAGCCGACCAAATCCGCTGCCGCCGCACAGGCCACCAGCTCTCCGCTATCGGTGTAAGCGAGCACCGCAAATCCTTTTGCGAACTGTTTTTGCCATAATTCACTTTGCAGCAAGGTCCGGCACTGTTCCGGCTCGCCGTCAATCAGCCGCTCCATTTCCCCGGCAGTCTCCGCATCCAGCGGAAACGACGCAATCGACAGGGACAATTCCATTTCCATCCCGCCTTCCTTTTTCTTCTTATCATAACCGCCCAAAGCGCTTGCCGCCACCTGATTCCCGAAATTAAGGTTTCTTCCCGTGGCTCTTCATTTCCATTAAAAAAGCAGAAGCCGGGATCTCCCCGCCTTCTGCTTAGTTTTCGTTATAATTTAGCATCTGCCAGCATGGTGGCATACAAGCCGCCTTTTTCCAGCAATTCGTCCTGGCTGCCTGATTCGACCAATTTGCCGAGTTCCATGACATAGACGAAATCCGCCTTCCTCACTGTATTCAAGCGGTGAGCGATGACAAAACTCGTGCGCCCTTCCATAAGGCGTTCAAGTGCTTCCTGGATTTTCAGCTCTGTCACGGTATCAATCGAACTTGTCGCTTCATCAAGCAGCAAGATGACCGGATCAGCGATGAGCGCGCGGGCAATCGACAAGAGTTGCTTTTGCCCTTGGCTGATCATCGAACCGTCGCCAGACAGCACCGTATCGTAGCCTTCCGGCAGTTTGGAGATGAAGTCATGGGCATTGGCTTTTTTCGCCGCTTCCACCACTTCTTCGTCACTCGCATCAAGCTTGCCGTAGCGGATATTGTCGCTGACTGAAGCTTCGAACAGGAACGGGTCCTGCAAGACGAAGGCAATCTGCTTGCGCAAAGTTTCTCGCGGCATCGCCCCGATTGGCGTTCCATCGATGCGGATCTCCCCTTCATCGACATCGTAAAATCTCGCCAAAAGCTGCATGACGGTCGTTTTGCCTGCGCCTGTCGCACCAACAAATGCCGCCGTCTGCCCGGTTTCCACCGTAAAGCTCAGATTACGGATCGTCCATTCTTCTTCCGCGCCTTCGTATTTGAAGGACACATTATTGAATTCGACTTTTCCTTCAAGCCGCTTATCGGCATTGTTTTTCGTATCGTCTGCTTCTTCTGCTTCGTCCATGATGGCAAATACGCGTTCAGCCCCCGCAATGGCCGAGAGCACCGTGTTGAATTGGTTTGCCAAATCGTTCAACGGGCGCGTGAACTGTCGTGAATACTCAGTGAAGATAACAATCACACCAATGGTGACCGAGCCGTTCAAGGCGAGCAATCCGCCGACACCTGCAACGAGCGCGAAACTGCCATTGTTCAGGAAGTTCATCACTTTCGGAATGAATCCGGCATACGTCCAAGCCCAGAAGCCGGTGCGGCGGAGTCGTTCGCTTTTGACGAGGAACTCATCCATGACGCGGTCTTCCTGGGAAAAGGCTTTGACGATTTTCTGTCCCGAAATGGTTTCTTCGATCATGCCGTTCAGATCCCCGACCGCTTTTTGCTGTTCTTTATACAAAGGGCCCGTACGTTTTGTGATCCAGCGAACGGCCCAATACATAATCGGGATGATGATAAATGTCAATACGGTGAGGAGCGGGCTGAGAAACACCATCACCACTGCCGTCCCGACCAGCGTCAAAATGCTCGAGAACACTTGAATGAACGAGGTGTTGAGCGTCGACGAAACGTTTTCGATATCATTGGTCATACGGCTCATCAATTCGCCGTGCTGGCGCTTATCGAAAAACGACACCGGCAAGCGTTGCAGATGGCCAAACAGCCCCGCGCGCATTTGATAGATGACTTGCTGGGCGATGCCGACCATCCAGTAGTTCTGCAAATAGAGAGAAACCGAATGGAGCACATAGACCATGATAAGCCAGCCGATGATCATGCCCATGCCTTCAAATGCACCCGGCACAATATAGGTATCGATGATATAACCGATCAAAAGCGGCCCGAGCAGTGCCATCGCAGAACTGATGAACACAAGCGTCAGGACGATGATCAATAGCGTCCGTTGTTCGTCGACCAGCTTCCAGATTCGCAGCAAGGTGGACTTCCAGTTTTTCGCGCGTTCATTCTTTTTATCGGGGGATTTCTTTAAATCTTCTTTCGTCAATACCGGCTCATAGCCAAAAGGCCGGCGGATTGCATTAAACATATTCATCCACCTCCTCCGCTTGCTGGGACAGCGCAATTTCACGATACAAAGAAGAGCTATCCAGCAATTCCTCGTGAGTGCCGTAAGCTGAAGCGATGCCATCCTCCAACAGCAGGATGCGGTCTGCACGCATCGCCGTCCGCACTTTCTGCGTCACCAGCAGTGTCGTCGCTTGTTCTTTGTCGAGCTCGGCCCACAGTGCAGATTCGGTCTTCACATCAAGCGCGCTGGTACTGTCATCGAGAATCAAGATCGCCGGTTTGCGGACCAATGCCCGTGCGATTGACAAGCGCTGCTTCTGGCCGCCGGATAAATTGACGCCCTTTTGGCCGACGCGCGTTTCATAGCCTTTCGGGAATCGCTGGACCGTCTCGTCAATTTGGGCTTTTTCTGCGGCCTCTGTAAGTTCCGGAAGCTCCGCATGCTCTTTGCCCCAGGACAGGTTATTGGAAATGCTGCCGGTAAAGAGCATCGACTGCTGAGGCACAAGCCCGATCGTCTTGCGTAGTTCCTGAAGGTCCCACTCGCGGACGTCACGGCCGTGCACCGATACGCTCCCTTCTGTCGCTTCGTAGAATCTCGGAATCAGCTGCAATAAAGAAGTTTTTCCGGATCCCGTGGCGCCCATAATGGCCAGTTTCTCGCGTGGCGCCAGTTCAAAGCTGATGTTTTCAAGCACTCTTCGCGAAGTGCCCGGATACGTAAAGGACACATCGTCAAAACGGACAGTCCCTTCTCTAACCGGCACAGTTGCACCATTCGATTCTTCGCCGCCATCATCCGCCAAAAGGATTTCTTCAATGCGGCCAGTAGATGCCATGGCACGCGCAAACGCCATAATGATGAATGAGAACATCGAAAATGCGCCGGTCATACGCATCGCGTAATTGACAATGGCGACCAATTCACCGATTTGCGCGTCTCCGCTCCGGATCTCAAAAGCCCCAAACCAAACAACCGCGAGTAGAGACACGTTCATGCCGAACAGCAGGATCGGCAAGATGATTTCCATGATGCGGAATGCTTTGACCGTATCGGTCTTGAGCGCACCCGCCACTTCCGAAAAGCGATTCGCTTCATACTTGCCACGCAAATAGGCTTTGATCAGCCGGACCGCCTGCAGGTTTTCCTGTACCATGCGGTTGACTTTATCAAGCCGCTGCTGCACAAAGCTGAAATAGACGACGCCTTTTCGTACCATGACATACAAAAATGCCAATAAAATTGGAAAGACGATGATCAAATAAATCGCCAATTGTGCATTGACGACAAACGCCATGATCATGCTGCCGATGACAAGCAACGGCGCGCGCAGCATGATGCGCAAGCTCATATACAGCACTTGCTGGATCAGCTGGATATCACTCGTCAGCCGTGTGATGAGGCCTGATGCTGGAAATTTATTGAACATCGCCAGCGAGAAAGACTGGACGCGCTCATAAACTTTGCGCCGGACATCAAAAGAGAAGCTATGGGATACATGGGAAGCGAAATATGAATTGGCGACACCCGATAAAAAAGCGATTAATGACAAGCCCATGAGCACAAGCCCCAAGCGAATGATCGTATCCTGGTCCCCTGCCACGATGCCGTCATCGATGATGCTCGCAATGACCAATGGCTGCAAAAGCTCGACGACCAACTCCAAGAGCATCAAGAACAAAGCGACGCCGATCAGAAATGAATATGGTTTGGTATAAGAAAAAACGGTTTTCATAAGGGTGCCTCCTGAACATTTCGAAACTCGAACTTTATTTAAAACTAGTATGCCATAATTTTCAGATATCAGGTAGAGATATCCCTTTTTTTGTCATGCATTATAATGAATCTTTTTTGCTTTCGAAAATGAAAAAGGCACGCAGCATTTTGCTGCATGCCTTTACTCAAGAGCGGTCATCGGCAGTTTTTTCACTGCCCGCAAAAGATAGCCAAGTGACGAAGACCAACATGAGAAAAGCTCCACCGATTTGCAATGGGGATAGAAAATGGCCGAACCAGACAAGCGAAATGACCATCGCCGTCAATGGCTCCATCGCGGATAAAATGCTCGTCTCTACAGGCGAGATGAATCGCATGCTGCTGAGAAACAGCACAAATGCCATCGTGCCGACCACAATAATCGCGATGATCGCCAAAATGAGCGTCGGGTCTGCCAATAGCTCCCATTCATCCGACAGGAAAATCGGATTGATGAGCCCTAGAAAGATGCCGCCGAACAGCATGGACCAGCCGACAACGAGCAAGACGCCCCATTCCTGCATCAGCCTGGCCGGATAAAGCGTGTAGAATGTAAAAGCCAAACCGACCAGAACGCCCCAAAACAAAACGCCCGTCCGTCAACAATAAAAATAAGCCAGCGAGCGTACCGACCATGCCGAGCACTTGATAGACCGGCGGCCATTTGCGAAGGCGCATGGAAATGAAAACAATGACATAGACAGGTGCCAGAAACTGCATCAATGTGGCAAAGACTGCATTGCTCGTATCGATCGCTGCGACGAAACTGTATTGGACACCGAGCATGCCGGCTACTGAAAAGATCAATAAAGGACGCGTCCATATCTTTTGCCGAAAAATCGACGTCACCTGCACCTGCTTCATTTTCAAGAACAACAGCAGCACGATGCCAGCGACAATAAGCCGAATAGTCAATAGAAAGGACACAGTGATCGGGTAGACGTCGAGCGTCCATTCCATGAGCGGCCCGGTCGCTCCCCAAAGCATCGCCCCTATCAGTATCATGGATACTCCCTTTAGCCGTTCCATTCGCCAGCACTCCTTCCATTTAACAAAGCCAATCCGTGACGAATTGGCTAATTCAGCTGTTTTTATCGTTAGAACCCTTTGTAATCGGGACAAATTGGTTGTTTTCCTCAATTTTCAATCGAATCATGCCTATTCTCTCACGAGTGGGTTAAAAAGGATAGTATGGTTTCTGTGCTAAAATTCCCGTATTATATTTTTGTAAAGTGGTGACGAAAGACCTTTTCTTCTTTATAATGAAAGTACAAAACGGTTAAGGAGCGTCAGTTAATGAGTGAAAAGCAGGATTTTTTGGCACAAACCCTAGCATATAACCATATTCCCTTCCCCATCATCATTTTCGATCAAGAAGGACTCATCACTTGGTTCAACGGGCATGCCGAACGCATCTTTCAACTAAATACAGAGACCGCTAAAGGCCAGCCCTTTTCCTATATGAATCCAGAACAAGCCGCACTCCACAAGCAGCCTTGGGAAATGCTGTTGGAAAGCACAAACCCGGTCCGGTTTGAGAACATGGAAATCGGCCTTGGCAGTGGCGGGCAAAACTATTCTACGGTCGTCACGAAAGCGTTCACATCGCATGGCGAGCGTTTCCTTCTGACCATCTATGAAATCGATGATAGCGTAAGCGCTGGCTCAGCCGCAAGGGAACTAAGCCACCTTCGCCATGGGCTGGATGATTCGTTCATGATGACTTATTTCGACCAGGAGTTCCTGGTCACTTACGCGAACCCCCATTTCCTCAAGCTCAGCAAATGGACCCCGAAACGCGTACTCGGCAAACCTGTCTGGCAGATGTTCCATGACAGCGAAGAAGACCTCGAGTTTGTTGATTCGATCCTGGAAAGCTTGAAAGATGGACATGTATGGAACGGCGAAGCGAAAAAAGCGACAAAAGATGGTGAAACTTATTGGGTCGACTTGACGGCGATTCCCATGCAATTATCAGAGGAGGATGCGTATTACATCTTCCTTGAAAAAGACATCACGGAAACAAAGCATGCCCAAAAGCACCTGGAGGAAATTGCTTTTATCGACCCGATTACAGGGCTTGAAAACCGCCACCGCCTTGAGCAGGCCG
The DNA here is from genome assembly GCF_028823615.1 of Planococcus sp. A6. Classification (GTDB taxonomy): domain Bacteria; phylum Bacillota; class Bacilli; order Bacillales_A; family Planococcaceae; genus Planococcus. The sequence continues at coordinate 41,369 of NZ_JAPEHT010000006.1, read as the reverse complement.
TCGCGGAACACATCAAGGAAGGCCGCCATTTCTCTTTCCTGTTCCTCGACATCGACCGCTTTTACACCTTGCGTGATGTATCGGATACGGATACGGAAAATGAATTGCTCATCGAATTCACGAAACGCTTGCGCATGTATTTCTCCGATTCATTGATTACACGCGCAGGGCTTCATGAATTTGCGTTGATCACGCCATTGCCGAACTGGTTCATCGAAGGCTTCCTGCCTTATTTGCAGCAGCACCCGATCTATATCGGCGGCACGGCAGTTCCCTTGACCGTCAGCGGCGCCATCACGAAATACCCGGAAGATCAGCAGAGCTTCGTCCACTTGATCAAAGCTTCCTATGCGACAATCAAGAAAGTCAAAGACCGCGGTGGCAGCGCCATTTCCACGTTGACGGCAGACGACCACGTAAACGCCTTGTCCATGCACTGGACCGGAAAAACCTGCAATTGTTGTATCAGCCACAAGTCAATCTCTCGACTGGCAATGTCGAAAGCGTCGAAGCGCTCGTCCGCTGGAATGACGATGAAATCGGCGTCGTGACGCCTGATGAACTCATTCCGATTGCGGAAGAAAATGGCATGATCCATGAAATCGGCAGCTTCGTGTTGGAGACCGCTTGTGCACAGCTGAAAGATTGGAAAGCAAAAGGGATCAATTTGCGCATCAGCATCAACTCCTCCATCCGCGAATTCCGCGATAAGGATATGGCGAGCATGCTGATCGAGCAAATGAAGGCAAATAATTGCGATCCCCATTCCTTGATGATCGAGATTACGGAGAAGTTCGCGCTTGAAGCGGAAGCGGAACGCCCGATCATGCAGCAAATGAACCGCCTGAACCAGCAAGGCGTGCAATTTGCACTCGATGATTTCGGGACAGGCTATGCTTCTTTCCGTTATATGCTGTTATTGCCGATTTCCTCATTGAAAATCGACCGGACCATCATCCAGTCGATCACGAAGCAGGAAAAAATGCAGAAAATGATTAAAGGCATGATCCAGTTCGGCAAGTCACTTGATTTCCAAGTGATCGCTGAAGGCGTCGAAACGAACGAGCAGCTGGAATTGCTTCGGGTGATGGATTGCAATAGCATCCAAGGCTATATCATCAGCCACCCGATGAACGCCCAGGAACTCGAAAAATGGTTAAAATAATCTCTCTCCCCCAGACTGCGGAAATTCCGTGGTCTGGGTTTTTTGTTCTGTTAGGATTGAAAACTTAGTATAGGAATTTAAAATTATTGGAGTTCACATCATACGGATATCCGCTGCCTTGCTTGGGGTTGGCCTTTAGCCACAAGACAGGAAGAACACCTGTCTTGCTGCGTCGGCTCACCCTGTGCGCCCGGCAGCTTATACATTTCACTGATTGTAAGGTGTTTACGGGAATCTGCTTTTTTACAAGTTGCTGGCTAGTGGGGAAATCGCTTCCCGGGGTTCGTGTCGGATAGTGGATATTTAGAAATTTGGAGTTCGCATCACACGGATATTCGCTGCCTCGCTTTGGGTTGGCCTTTGGCTACAATGAATTGGCGAAAGTAAATTGAGCCAATTCATCTGCGATGCTTGAGCGTAGCAAAAGTTGAGCAAGCCGGTTCATACGATTATTGGGTGCAGCTTTTCTCCTACTGCGTCGGCTCACCCGTCGCGCTTGGCAGCTCATATATTTCGTTGATTGCAACGTGTTTACATGGGTCTGCTTTTTTACAAGTTGCCGGCTAGTGGGGAATCGCTTCCTGGGGTTAGTATCGGATTGAGGCGTTATTGTCAGATCCTGCACAAAAAAACAGGCCGCCCACAAATGAGGCTGCCTGTTCGTTATGGATTATTCCTGTGTAAAGCCCATTTTTTTCTGAGTCCGTCTTGCTTGATGCTTGAAATATAATTGCATGAGCACTTCCGCGAACACCAGGCCCATGGCGATGGCACCCGAAATCATCAATGCCTGTACAGCGAAATCGACCGCTTCCATGTAATCATTCTCTACGATATTGCGCATCGCATTGTATGCACGGCTTCCAGGAACGAGCGGAATGATGCCGGCGACACTGAAAATGATCATCGGCATTTTAAAGATCTTCGCCAAGATGTGCGCAACGATCGCGACAATAAAGGCGCCGGCGAAGGTTGCTTGAATCGGGTCATCAAACATGAGGAAATAACTCCGGTAGAAAAGCCAGCCGCTCATCCCGACAAGCCCGCAACTGATAAGCGTCTTTCTTGGGATATTGAAAATGATGCCGAATGCGCCGGCTGCCAAAAAACTTAGAAACGCCTCCAAAGGCCAGTTCATTCGATCTCCTCCTTAAAATGACAATACGATAGCGATGCCGGCCCCGATGGCGAATGCCGTCAGAAAAGCTTCCGCACCCATCGATAGGCCCGATACAAAATGGCCGGCCATCATGTCGCGGACGGCGTTGGTGATCAGCAAGCCGGGCACCAGTGGCATGACCGAACCGATGATGATCGTATCGGGATCGTTCCCGAATCCACTATTCACAACGAGCACCGCTAAAGTACCGATGGCGACCGCTCCGATAAATTCCGCGAAAAACTTGACCCTTGTTTTCACAAGTACCATTTCCACAATATAAAATCCAATTCCCCCGATGACAAAAGCGAACGGAATGTCCGCCCAGCCACCGCCCATCAAAATCAGGAAGCAGGCACTGGCAACTGCAGCTGCGAGCACTTGCAGCCACAGAGGGAACAAGTAATGGTTTTTTTCGATTTCCGTCATTTCTTCATACGCCTGCTGCAATGTCAGCTGGCCCGCCACGAGACGCCTCGATACGGCATTGACACGTGCCACCCGTTCGAGGTCGGTACGGCGCCCATGGATGCGGACAAAGCGCGTCGGCAAATCATTGCTCGGGGAAAACATGATGCCCGCTGGAGTCACAAAGCAATGGGAATCCATCATATTTTGCGAAACCGCCATCCGGATCATCGTATCTTCCACCCGGTATGTCTCCGCGCCGCTTTCCATCATGACTTTTCCGGCCAATAGAAAACAATCCAGCGCAAGTTCTCTTCTGACTTCCGATATTTCGGCCATCTGGTCTCCCCCCTTTTTCTTCTGTACCATCATACCGCAGGCAAGGCAAAATTAAAACGCTCCGGTTACCGGAGCGTTTCATCGGCATATTTTATGGTTTCAAAATGACTTTGGTACACTCGTCTTCGTGGTCGTTGAAAATCCGGTACGCTTCACTCGCTTGATCGAGCGGCACGATGTGTGAAATGATTTCACGCGGATCGAACTCGCCTTTTTCGATCTTGTCGAGGAGCATCGGCATCAAATGGATGACCGGCGCTTGCCCCATCTTCATCGTTACGTTGCGTTCGAACAAATTGCCGAGTGGGAATTGATTATAGGTCAATCCGTAGACCCCCGTCAATTGGATGGTCCCGAATTTGCTGACGGCATCTTTCGCGATATCGATCGCGCTTAGCGTCCCGCCTTGCAGCATCAGCTTTTGCTGAACGGCTTCCGCAGTCGATTTCTTGCCGTCCATTCCTACACAATCAATGACAACTCGTGCGCCGCCTTTTGTGATTTCGTGGATCAGCGCCCCCGTATTATCATGCTGGCTGAAGTCAACGATTTCCACATTATTCATCTTTTTCGCTTTTTCCATCCGGTACGGCAATTCATCTACCGCAATAACCCGTGCCGCCCCTTTCATCCAGGCAAACTTCTGGGTCATGAGGCCGATTGGTCCGCAGCCGAGAACGACGACCGTGTCGCCTTCTTTGACGCCTGCGTTCTCGACGCTCCACCAGGCTGTCGGCAGTACGTCTGACAGGAACAGGACCTGTTCATCTTCGAGCTCTGAAGATTCTGGAATGACCAATGGCATGAAGTTAGCGTAGGGCACGCGCAAATATTCAGCCTGTCCGCCTGAATAATCGCCATAGCGTTCCGTCAACCCGAAATAGGCACCCGTATCAAAATGGGGATTGCCGTTTGAATTGTCGCATTGGCTTTCCATCTCGTGTGAGCAATAGAAGCACTGGCCGCAGCTAATATTAAATGGAAGGACGATTCGGTCGCCTTTTTTCACTTTGGTGACGTCTGGTCCCGCTTCTTCGACAATGCCCATCGGCTCATGGCCGATGACGGTATTCTTGGTGGTAGGCAATGCCCCTTGATAGATATGCAGGTCTGTACCGCAAATGGCGGTGGAAGTTATTTTTACGATGATGTCATCACGTTTTTGGAGTTCCGGGTCTTTGACTTCTTTGACTTGCATATCTTTCGTTCCTTGAAACGTTACTGCCTTCATGTTTTTCCCTCCCGTTTATTGATGTCAGAATATTTCTGTTATTCCCTCTTTCTGTCAGTGCAAACGTATCGGATCTCTTTAGAAGAGATCCGCTCTTATCCATCATTTTTATTGCAGGGGCAATGTGCCAAGTGGTTCGAAATCCGACAAGCTATAGCTTCTGACTTCAGTATTCCCCACTGTGTACAAGGCGTCTTTTGCATAAGCCAGGCGCTGGATCGATGTATTCCAGTCTTCATAGGGCTGGTCGGATGCTTGGGTCAAATCGGCTGATAGCTCGATTCCTTCTGGGGTGATCGAGTAAATTAAAGCCCCTTCTGCCTGAAATTCGATATACTCCATGCCGTCTCCTTTATAGATCGATACCGGAAAACCGAATAAGCTTTGCTGTTCATTACGGAATAAGGCTTTGTGGTCGTATTGCAAAGCAGAATAGGTCCCAGGGCCGCCGATGATTTCCGTATCGGTTTCCTTGGGATCCCCCATATCGCTGACATCGAACAGCGAGATCTTCATCCCGCCCGTCACGATGCGCGGCTCGCCGCCCCCTTTGACTGGCTCGATTTTTGTATCGTAGCCAAACCCGATCAAATGCTTGTCATCAAGCGGATGCAAGTAATTAGAAAATCCAGGAATTTTTAATTCACCCAATACTTCTGGAGCGGCAGGATCTGAAACGTCGATCGCAAACAGCGGATCGGTCTCACGGAAAGTCACCATATAGGCTTTACTGCCGATAAAGCGGACCGAGTAGATGCGTTCGCTTGGCGCCAAGTTTTCCACTGAACCAACTTGTTCCAATCGTTCGTTCAAAATGAACAGGTGGTTTTTCGGTTCGGAAGCCGGTGTCCAGGCGACTCCTTCTGTTGTCGCCAAACGGAAATGGCCTTCGAATTCATCCATTGAAAACTGGTTCAATAGAGACCCTTGCACACGGGCCGAAGCGATAAATTCCACCGAGATGCCGTCCAAGCCGAATTTGAAGATTTCTGTATCCGCTTGTTGCGGCACCCAAAGCGCAGTATCTTCAAACTCTCCTTCAGCCGTCTCAAACGCAGAAGCCGTCAAATAGAGATGCTGTTCGTTCATATACATTTGTTCATTGCCGCCTAAAAAGCCTTTTGTAGAAATTTCGTTTGAAGCGGGTGCTTCCAGGCTAACGGAGGTGATGACGCTATAGCTCCCTTCCATCGTTCCCGGCAGGATGGTCAAGTCGTCATAAGGCAGGGGTTCGAGCTCCCCGCCTTGCGCGGAATCGAATAATCTTGGACGCAGTTCGATATCAGGCTGCTCCTCCAATATCCAGTAATTCGGAAACACATTACTGACATAATACAGGATACCATTTGATAGCCTCGCATTATTGAATGTGCCTTCATTGCCAAATTCGCGGATCAGCTCCGGGTTCTCAGGTGAAGTTACATCATAGAGAAAGACAGCTGTGATGCCGGAATAAGGCATAAAGCTTTCCATTTCCGCATCTCCTTCGGTTTCCATGAGCGAAAAGCGGCTTGAAATGACGGCAAGCGTATCGCCGGATAAGAATAATTCCTCTGGATACGTTTCCCCGTCAAACTCCAAGACTGCTGCAAGCTCCATGTTTTCCGGGTCTCTGATATCGGAAATCATCACACGCGATTCGCTGACGGAATATAAATAATCGCCATCCGTTTGCACAATATCCCCTTCATCAATGCCTTCGACCTGGTTATTTGTGGACGAATGTTCGCCGCCTCCCATTCCGCCCGACTCGCCTGATGCACTGTCCTCCGCTTCTTCCACTCCTTCACCGAAGCCGCGGTAAAACGGATTGTCTTTTTGGAGATTCAGCAATCGCGTAAAATAAGTACGTAGTTCCTCTTCCCCCGCCAGGTTTTGGACTTCGTCTTGTATCGTGAACTCGAGTTGGTTTGTCGAAAGGCTTTTCAGGAAACTGCTCGATAAGGCAGATTTGGTGACATGAAGCGTATAGTCTCCGCTTGCGATGTCCGGAATTTCAAGCGTCCGGCCGCCATTCGCCAACTGCATATCGAGATCGAGCTTTTGGCCATCTGCACCCGTAAGGTAAACGGCGCCTTTTTCGATCGCATCCGCATCGAGCGGCGCTGAGAAATTGGCCCGCCAGCCGGATTCAGAAAGGGCTGTGGAGGATCCGCTGATGGCTACATTTTCTGTCAGCATAACAAAAGCTATACCTGAAAATACCAAAAGAATCGCCGCTATCCACCAGGCTCTGCTCCATTTCACGAACATCACGACCTTTCCCGTGCCATTTACCCATTAGACCCTTTACGCCTCCAAAAGGTTACAGCTTACGTTCAGCCATTCGCATGAATTTCGTTGAAAATTTCCTGGAAGCGTTCGAACGGCTCTTCTGTATTGCCGCCGCCTTGCGCAAGTGCAGCGGTTCCGCCACCCTTGCCATCTGTTTCTTGAAGCAAGCGTTTCAAGGTCTCTCTCATATCGGCGGAAGATTCATTGCCGCGGGCACATACTAACCGTATGCTGCCTTCTGTGTGTGCTGCAAACAACAGGCAGACAGACGGGTATTCTTCAGTCGCCAGGCGCGCCAGCTGCTGCAATTCCTTGACGGGCCGGTCGCCGAAATTCCGGATCGCGACGCCCCCTTCCGGCGTTAACGCTTTTGCCTCTGCCAGCAGAAGCTGTTTTTTCAACTCCACTATTTCCTTGTCGGCCGCAATTTTCTCTGATAATAAAGCATCTGCCGCTTGCACCAGTTCAGCGACCGGGGCATTCAGTTTCCCGATCAATGCATCGCTCGTGTCGCTCAATTTGCTGAAATGTTCGAGCGCTCGCTCTCCACATAGAAAATAGAGACGCGTGCCGCCTTTCGCTTTTTCTGTCCCAAGAATTTTCAACAGCCCGATTCCCGCGGTATTGTCAGGATGTGTGCCGCCGCATGCATTTAAATCGATGCCTTCCATTTCCACCAGGCGGATGTCGCCCTTGACAGCGGGCGGCTTCCGGAGATGCAATTGCTCGAGCTCCTGTTCATTTACGAAACGCGTACGGATTGGCAAATGACTTTGAATAATCCGGTTGGCTTCAAGTTCCACTTGCCGTAATGTTGCCTGGTCGATGGATGCTTGATGCAAATCGATCGACACCCGCTCTTGTCCAAGATGAAAACTGGTGGTCCGGTAGCCATGGCGATCTTCCAATAACGCGCTCAAAAGATGCTGACCGGCATGCTGCTGCATATGGTCCCATCTTCTTTGCCAATCCAGCGCCGCCTTGTATTCGCCAGGCTCTAGCTGCCGGTCCAGGTAATGGCGAATTTCCCCGTCACGATTTTGCACATCGAGCACTGCGGCCGTCCCGATCATTCCGTGGTCTGCCGGCTGCCCGCCCCCTTCTGGATAAAAGCAAGTCTGGTCGAGTACTGCATACTGGCCACTTTCATCTATTGCCGATTCGGTCACGTAAACTATTGTTTCCTTTAAATATGAATCGTCGTAATATAATTTTTTCGTCATATGAGCACTCCTTTTTACGGAATTCCGCTGATGCGTTTACTGGCCCTTCATTAGTGGAATGGTTGAGTAATGATGAAGAATGGAGGACTTACGCATGGCCGGATTCACGCATTCCGTATTATTGTATAATGCCGAAGCAGGTGCGTCCACGTTAGATGCGGTCATGGGATTGGCTGTGCCGCAACTAGCCGCATCTTCGAAAACACTGGAACTGATCAAGACCGACTCCCCGGAAGAACTGGAATCGGTCTGCCGTTCCGCCGCCGAACGCGCCGACGCATTATTTGTCGCAGGCGGCGACGGTACAGTCCATTTGGCTGCACATGCACTGAGCTCAATCGACAACCCGCCTCCCCTCGGCATCTTGCCGAGCGGAACGTGCAACGATTTTGCGCGCACGATGAACATTCCTTTGTACCTTGACGAGGCAGCAAAAAGTCTAAGCCAAGGCGCAATGCAACAAGTCGACACGGCGACTATCAACGAAGGGACGTTTTTGAACTTCGCAGGTATCGGCTTGATCACAGACGCCTCCTTCAATATCGACCCCGATTTGAAGGAACGCTATGGCAAGCTCAGCTATTTCATGAGCGCGATGCAGTCGATGAGACAAGCAGAACCGTTTAATGTGTCACTGGTGATCGACGGGCAAGCATATGAAGAAGAAGCCGTTTTGGTGCTAGCCATGAACGGAAAATCCATCGGCACCCATTTATTTCCGATGCAAAGCATCGACCCCGCCGATGGGCTGTTGGATATTTTCATCATCCAAAGTTCGTCATTCGCCGCTATACGCGAATGGTTTTCATTATCCAAACCCAATCTTACTGCAGAAGACCTTGAGCACATCATCCATCTGCAGGGACGAGAAATCGACATTCGCACAGAAGACACCGGCATCGATTAATGTCCAACCTGGAAAACTCAATTTGCTTGTCCCGAAAGAAGAAGATATTTTTACGTAAAAAAACTGCCGGATACTACTCGGCAGTCGGTTGAAGGAACGGGCTTTACTCCCGTTCTTTTTATTTTTTTGAAAAGAAGTCGAACTTCTAGGCGCGGAATCCAGCTTTACCCGAATGGCCAGGCAGGCAGCATGCGGTTCAATTCTTTGTCTTCCCGTTTGCCGAGTACATAATCCGCCTGCATGATTGTATGGATTTCCCGGGTGCCTTCGTAAATGACCGGCGCTTTGGAATTGCGCAGGTAGCGAGCGACCGGATAATCATCCGAATAGCCGTAAGCCCCGTGGATCTGCACTGCGTCGTCCGCCGCTTTATTGGCAAAATTGCACGCCTGCCATTTAGCGAGCGAAGTTTCACGCGTATTGCGCTTGCCGCTGTTCTTCAATTCGCCCGCCCGGTAAACGAGCAAGCGGCTCATCTGGTAGCCCGCTTCCATATTGGCGAGCATTTGCTGCACCAGCTGGTGCTCGCCGATCGGCTTGCCGAAGGTCGTGCGCGTCTTGCAATAATCCAAACTTGCTTCCAAACAGGCCATCATCAAGCCGCATGCGCCTGCAGCGACCGTGAAACGGCCATTGTCGAGTGAAGCCATCGCAATCTTGAAGCCTTCTCCTTCTTCCCCGAGCCGGTTACCTGCCGGGATGCGCACATCTTCCATGAATAATTCGCCTGTATTGCCGGCACGTATGCCGTATTTCCCTTTGATCGCCTTGGAAGAAAAGCCTTCACGGTCACGTTCTACGATGAAAGCGCTGATTCCTTTATGCGATTTCTCTTTATCAACATAGGCAAAAACGAGGAAATGATCCGCTTGGTCACAGAGTGAAATCCAGGTTTTCTGGCCGTTCAGCACATAGTCGTCTCCGTCGCGTTTGGCGGTCGTCGAAAGCGCCGCCACGTCCGACCCGGCTCCTGGCTCTGTTAGCCCGAACGCGCCGATTTTTTCGCCTTTTGCTTGCGGCACCAAAAATTTCCGTTTTTGCTCTTCTGTGCCCCATTGTAGAAGCGATAATGAATTCAGGCCGGTATGGACAGAAACGGCCGTGCGAAATGTGGTGTCGCCACGCTCCAGCTCTTCGCAGACAATGGCCAGTGCATTATAATCCATGCCGCTTCCACCGTATGCTTCCGGAATACACACGCCCATCAAACCGAGATCGGCCAAGCGCTTCCAAATCGATTCTGGAAAATGTCCCTCTGTGTCCCAGTCTTTTATATGCGGCATTATTTCTTCATCAACAAACTTCCGGACGGTTTTGCGCAGCATCTTTTGTTCTTCGCTATGTTCAAAATCCATGCTGTTCCCTCCTTGCTAGTTGTAATGCGTTGCCCGCTGTACTGTTTCGTGAATGTTTACACCGCGCTGCTTCATTTCCGCGATGTATTCAGCACCCGGCACAATCTGCTCCGGTGGATAGACGCCGTGTTTTTGGATACGCCCATCCGCAATCATCTGCGCGACAACAGAAATGCTGTAGGCCGTGGCCTGCGCCATCGCCGTCACACCGGTTGACTCGTCGCGAATGGTCACCATTTCATATCGGTATGTGCATTCCTCTTGCTCTTTCAAACCGGAAACTGTGACGCGCAAAAGCACCGCATCTTTCTCGTCGCCAAGTTCTGTAATCGGCTCGAGCACTTTCAGCAGCACTTCGCGGAGTGACACTTCATGCCCGCCGGCGGTCACTTTTCCTTCACGGTTCGTCAAGCCCAATTCGACGAGCAAACGGAACTTTTCGGCATGCCCCCGGTAGCGGATCGTTTTGTATTCCAGTGAATCCACATCGTGGAACGTCTTCGTCAAGGTCGATGTGCCGCCTGATGTATGGAATGCTTCCAACTCATTGAACCCTTCGAACGCGATCGGCTCGATTTCCGATAGCGACTCGACTTCTTCCAGTTCTCCACCACGGATGACGTGCGACGGGTCCGTGTAATGGTCGAAAACGCCTTCGAGTGAGAAAACGTGTTTGTATTCGAGAGGCGGTTCCGGATGGAGCGGAATGCCTCCAACATAAATGCGGATCGATTCGACCTTGTCCAACTGGCTCGCACCACACCCGGTTAAAATATTGATCATCCCAGGTGCCACGCCAAGATCCGGAATGACGGTTACGCCTTGACTGGACGCTTGCTCGTGCATGGCGAGCACCTTATCCGTCGCGCCACCGATATGCCCGCCGAGATCGACGGAATGAACCCCACATTCGATGGAAATTTCTGCCACTTTCTCATTAAAGGTATAGAACAGCGCATTGATCACGACATCTGCCTGTGAGATGACTTGCTTTAGTTCGTCATCACGGCTTGCATCCATCTTAGCGATTTCAAGCCGCGGATCGTCCAATTGCCGGCGGAACGCTTCCGCTTTTTCCGTGGTCCGGTCCGCCAGAAACACTTTCTCCACCTGCTCATTGCGAAGTAAATCACGCGCTGCTTGTTTCCCCATCAATCCAGCTCCGAGTACCGCAAATTTCATCTCCGCCGCCCCCTTTATGCTTCGTTGTCGATCTGTGCCCGTTGCAATTTGCCGCTGAAGTCCACATAGACGCTTTTCCATTCGGTAAAAACATCGAGTGCCGCGACGCCTGAATCGCGATGGCCATTGCCGGTGCCTTTCGTACCGCCGAACGGCAAATGGATTTCAGCCCCAGTTGTTCCAGCGTTGATGTAGACGATTCCTGTATCAAGATCGCGCTGCGCTTTGAATGCCCGGTTGACATCCGCTGTGAAAATTGAGCTCGACAAGCCGTAAATGACGCCGTTGTTCACTTCGATCGCTTCTTCAAAACTTGCAACTTCAATCAAGGAAATGACCGGCCCGAAAATCTCTTCCTGTGCAATACGCATTCCTGGCGTTACACCCGCAAACAATGTCGGTGCGTAATAGTTGCCTTGATCGTAATGGCCGCCCGTTAAAATTTCGCCGCCCCTGACGAGTTCTGCGCCTTCTTCTTTGCCGATTTCAATATAAGAATGGATTTTCTCCAACGCTTTCTTATTGATGACCGGCCCGATTTTAACGGATTCATCCATGCCGTCGCCAATCGTCAATTTGTCCATCTTTTCGAGCAGACGCTGCTGCAGCTGTTCTTTGACATCCCGATGGACGATGACACGGCTGCAGGCGGTGCAGCGCTGGCCAGCTGTGCCGAATGCACTCCATAAAATACCGTCGACTGCGAGGTCCAAATCCGCATCGTCCATAACGATGACCGCGTTTTTCCCGCCCATCTCAAGAGATACTTTCTTCAAATGGCGACCGCCTAGTTCTGCTACTTTACGTCCTGTATCCGTCGAGCCCGTAAATGAAATGACCCGGATATCACGGTGCTCGATCATCGCCGTCCCGACTTCTGAACCGGAACCGAAAACTATGTTCGCAACACCATCCGGCAGGCCGGCTTCCTTGAAGATTTTGGCCATTTCATAAGCCATCATTGGCGTTTCAGTCGCAGGTTTCCAGATGAATGTATTGCCCGCCACGATCGCTGGGAAAGATTTCCACGTTGCGATCGCCACAGGAAAATTCCAGGGGGTAATGAGCCCAACGACACCGATCGGCGCACGGACACTCATTGCAAATTTATCCGCAAGTTCCGAAGGCGTCGTCTCGCCAAATAACCTTCTGCCCTCACCTGCCATATAAAACGCCATATCGATGCCTTCCTGAACCTCGCCACGGCCTTCTTCGATCACTTTCCCCATTTCTTTCGTCAGTACTGCCGCGAGCTGTTCTTTCCGTTGTTTCATCAAGCGCCCGATTTCATATAGATAATCCGCTCGTTTCGGTGCCGGGACAAGCGCCCATTTTTTCTGGGCTGCTTTAGCTGCTTTCACCGCTCTCTCTACATCTTCGGCAGTTGACCGCTGTACCGCTGCCAACTCTTCGCCTGTTGCCGGGTTGATGACAGGCACAAAATCAGCGCCTACCTCCTGCTGGAACTCCCCATTTACAAAATTCGTCAGTTTCATCGAATTACCCCTTTCCGCAATGAATGTAAACGCTTTCACTATTTACTCTATTCCCTACAAAACGGAAAACTCCTACATGCTTTCATAACTTCCTTCCATAACTTTGCAAAGTCGGTCATATTCGGGCGCCTTTGCAATAAAATTACCCGGAAACGGTTGACACTGACCATTCGTCATAGTCTAATCAAGAGTAGAGGTGATTGAAATGTACAAAGTACAAGAAGTGGCAAAAATCGCAGGCGTCAGCGTACGGACACTGCACCATTACGACAGCATTGATTTAATGAAACCGAGCAATAAAGGATCGAACCGATACCGCTATTACAGCGATGACGACTTGAAATTGCTGCAACAAATCCTATTCCTTAAAGAACTCGGATTTTCATTGAAGAAAATCCAGGAAATCATAAAAAATGGCTATGATGCAGAATATGCCATGGCGCGCCATATCGAATTGCTTGAACAGAAAAAATTCCGCATTGAGCAATTGATCGATAACGCACGCGCAACACAAGAAGAGTTTTCATCAGGAGAACCCCTCAGCAACGGACAGCGCTTTTCTGCGTTCTCCCTCCGTCATACGCCGGATCGCATCGACTTGTACCAGAAGCCCGAAATTGAAGTATCCGTCAAGGACGACCTTGAAAACATCAAGGAAGAGACTTCTGTCCTGGAAGCTTCGGAACCCGAGGCAGCAAAACCACAGAAAGAAGCCGAGAACCTGGAAGAAATCGACCGTGAAGCGAACCGCATCTACAGCGCTGTTGCCAGCCTTATGGATTTACCGGTCGATGCACAGGAAGTCCAGAAAGAAATGGCCGCGTATTACCATCTGCTTGACCGCTTCTATGAATGCACGCCGAATATGTTCCGCAATTTGGCCAATCTTTATGCGAACGACAGCCGCTTTTCGCGGACCATCGACCAGCACGGCGACGGTTTATCCGACTATCTGAAAGACGCGATGCACGTGCACGCGAATGCCTTGCAGCATGCGTGAACTCATTGGCCCTTGCAGTAACTGTGGCAAAGATGTCTATTGCCGCGATGGATTTTTGGACGGTGTCTATATCGACGGCGAATTGATCTGCCACGATTGTGCAGAAGAACTAGAAAATTAATCCATAAAGAAAAGCCTGAACGGATAATGCCGTTCAGGCTTTTTGGGTTACTTATGATTGTGCAGTTTCTTTTAATGCATCCAGGCGCTGTTTTACTTCTTCGCCAGTCAAACCATGCTCAAAAGCATAGCGGTTACGTGGATGCTCGCGGCATTCGTCTGAACATGAACGCATGTATTTGTGCTCGTTTTCTTCTGAAGCCAAGATTTTCGCATTGCATTCAGGGTTCGCACAGTTGACGTAGCGCTCGCAAGGCTCACCCGTGAAATGGTCTTTCCCGACAATTGTGTGTTCGACACGGTTGACCGGCACGGCGATGCGCTCATCAAAGACGTACAATTGCCCGTCCCAAAGCTTACCCTGTACTTCCGGGTCCTTACCGTACGTGACGATGCCGCCGTGAAGCTGGTTGACGTCATCAAAACCTTCGCGTTTCATCCAGCCTGAGAATTTTTCACAGCGGATGCCACCTGTGCAATAGGTCAGGATTTTCTTGCCTTCGAACTGCTCTTTGTTTTCACGGATCCATTCCGGCAAATCACGGAAGGTTTCAACGTCGGGACGCACCGCGCCGCGGAAATGGCCCAAGTCGTACTCGTAGTCATTGCGTGCATCGATGACCACTGTATCCTGGTCTTGCATGGCTTTATAAAATTCTGCCGGCTCCAAATAATTGCCGGTCAATTCATTTGGGTTAATATCTTCTTCAAGTCCAAGGTGGACGATTTCATTTTTAGCACGGACGTGCATTTTTTTGAAAGCATGGCCATCTGCTTCGTCGATTTTAAAGACGATGTCAGCAAAGCGCGGATCGCTCTTCACCATATCCATGTATTGTTCAGTTTGCTCGATCGTGCCGGAGCATGTGCCGTTGATTCCTTCGTCCGATACGAGAATGCGGCCTTTCAATCCGATTTCCTTACAGGCAGCTAAATGCTCGGCAGCGAACTCTTCGGGATTTTCAATCGGGGTGTATAGATAGTACAGTAAGACATTATGTGTATGATTTTGCATGAATCATACCTCCTGATTTTCGATTTGGCACATTTCCTTGATACAGGAAAAACCTAGCCTATTTTACCCCAACGCGCAAAAAAATTCAACATTCCTTGAAGCTTCATCCCCGAATGCATATAAAAACAGCCCCGCTTTACGGGACTGTTTTTTCAGCACACCCGGTTCTTGACGGGTTTGCTGTTTGCGCAAGCTTGCAGCGCTTCTTTGTTCAATTGCATCATCGCATAGCGCGTCTGCACCGTTGCGCTTCCGATATGTGGCGTAACGGTCAAATTGTCGAGCGTTTGAAGCGGATGGTCCAGCGGCAGCGGCTCTTGTTCAAACACATCAAGCCCCGCTCCCCATATGGATTTATTCTTCAAGGCTTCATAAAGGGCCTGTTCATCGACAATCCCGCCTCTGCCGCAATTGATGAGAATCGCAGTGTCTTTCATCAAGGATAGCTCACGTTCGCCGATCATGCCTTTCGTTTGTTCGGTAAGCGGCGCAAGGATCACAACGAAATCGGAACGCTTCAGTAAATCATCAAGTTCCGCATATTGGGCTTCTTCCAGGCTTTTGCGCGTCCGGTTATGATAGATGACTTCCATATTGAAGCCTTGCGCCCGCATGCACACCGCTTCCCCGATGCGTCCCATGCCGACAATTCCGACAGTGGTGCCGTGCACGTTCTGGCCAGTCAATCCCATCGGCGTCCAAGCTTGCCATTCGCCGTTTCTCACTGTCTTTTCCGCTTCGACCAAGCGGCGGGCCGTGGCCAGCATCAAAGCAAATGTTAAGTCAGCCGTTGTTTCAGTCAAGACATCTGGTGTATTGGTGACGATTACTTTATGTTCTCTCGCTGCATCGAGATCGATATTATTATAACCGACTGCCAAATTCACGACGATTTTCAAGTTCGGCGCCGACTCGAATAGCTCGCGGTCGATTTCATCGCCGAGCATTGTCCAAAGCGCCTTCGCTTCCTTCGCTTCTTCAAGCAATTTTTCACGCGGCGCATTGCGTTCCTCTTCGGGCCACATGCGCACTTCGTAGACATCGTGCAAATCCGCTACTGCCTGTTTCGGCAATTGCTGGGTAATGAATAAAATCGGTTTCATGAAACTCCTCCACCCTTCTCCTGATTAACTTTCCTATTGTAAAGAATCACTGTCCTGCGCCGCGCCTTTTCTTAAACAACCAAAACCCGACGATGGCACCGATAATGAGCAAGGCATAGACGATATTCGAATAAATGCCCAATTGTTCCAGGATTTCTTCCCGGTTCTCCCCGACCGCCCGACCGATATAGACAAGCACAGTGTTCCAAATCAAGGTGCCGGCTGTCGTAAAAGCCAAGAATAAAACGAACTTCATATTGGACATGCCTGCTGGAATCGATATGAGGCTGCGGACAAGCGGAATCAGCCGACCGATGAATACGGCAAAAACACCGAAGCGATCAAACCAGCGATCTGCTTTGTAAAGGTCTGCTTTTTTGAGGCGCAGCCAATTGCCGTGTTTGCCGATAATTTGCTCCAGCCGTTCAACATCCAACAAAAGCCCGAGCCCATAGAGCATGAAACCGACCCTGCCGTGGCTGACAGGATGACTCCCCACACAGTGAGGGTGGTCGTCGATGTCATAAATCCCCCAGCCGTCAGAACTACTTCAGAAGGCACCGGCGGAAAGACATTCTCCAACAAAATAAGCAGGAAAATCCCGAAATAGCCGTAATTTTCCATTACCGATGTAATCCACTGTTCCATATGCTGCCCCCTCAAAACACACCCGGACTCCCAAGTTCCTTCATGTCCGTCTACCTATATATATTGACGAAAGCAGGACATCTTAAACAGCATAGAAAAAGCCGCGCTTGTTTCAGCGCGGCTTGCTTTTTAAGCGTTCATCTTACGCAATTCCACGCGGCGAATCTTTCCGGAAGTCGTTTTCGGGAGCTCCGTCAAAAATTCGATGACACGCGGGTATTTATAAGGTGCGGTGATTCCTTTGACATGGTCCTGCAATTCCTTGACCATCGTCTCGTCCTGCTTGCCGCCATCTCTCAATACGACAAATGCCTTGACGATATTGCCGCGGATTTCATCCGGCGCTGCTACGACTGCACATTCCTGTACGGCTGGATGTTTCATGAGCGCATCTTCCACTTCAAACGGCCCTATTGTATAGCCAGAAGAAATAATGATGTCGTCGCTGCGGCCCTCGAACCAGAAATAGCCATCTTCATCGCGTGAAGCCTGGTCACCGGTCAAATACCAATCGCCGCGGAACGAAGCTTTCGTCCGTTCCGGGTCCCGGTAATATTCACGGAACAGCGCGGGACAACTTTTGTGTACGGCAATATCGCCGACTTCTCCTGGCGCGGCTGGCTGCCCGTCTTCGTTGATAATATCAACCGGATTTCCTGGTGTCGGTTTGCCCATGGAACCGGGTTTCATGTCCATGTCCTGCAAGATGCACACAAGCAAGGTGTTTTCTGTCTGTCCGTAGCCATCACGCACATTCAATTGGAAAGCTTCCTGGAAAGCATCGATCACTTGGCGATTGAGCGGCTCTCCAGCAGAAACTGCACTGCGCAGATGAGGCAATTTATAATCGTTCAGGTTTTCGACTTTGGCCATGATACGGTATTCAGTCGGTGTACAGCACAGCACATTGACTTTTTCTTCCTTCAGAATATCCAAATATTTCAGTGCATCAAACCCGCCATTATAGACGAGCGCCGTAGCCCCAAGCGTAATCGTCGAAAGGAACGGGCTCCAAATCCATTTTTGCCAACCTGGAGCTGCCGTTGCCCAAACGATGTCGCCGCTTTGCACGCCGAGCCATTCAGTCGCAGCCGTCCGGACGTGCGCGTAGCCCCAACCGTGTACATGCACGACACCTTTCGGGTTGCCGGTCGTTCCGGAGGTATACGATAGAAACGCCATGTCTTCACGATTCGTGTCGACTGCTTCAAATTCTTCTGATTCTGCAGAAGCCAATTGTTCCAGTGACTGCCATCCCTCTTCTTTTCCGCCGACAATCAATTTATTGTCCAGCGCAGCGTATTTCTCATCAATGGAATTCGTTTCGGCTGTCGTTTTAAAATGTGCGATAATCGCTTTTGCGCCAGAATGCTCCATGCGGTAGCTCAAGTCTTTTTTGCGCAGCATTTCAGAACACGGAATCGCGACTAGCCCTGCACGCAAACACGCCAAGTACGTAATATACGCTTCCGGAATACGCGGCAGGATGATCAATACGCGATCTCCCTTTTCGAGCCCTAATTTCATGAAGGCTTGTGCATATTGATTCATTTTGGAGAAAAGATCCTGATATGAGAGTTCGAGACGGTTGTTATCCGCATCGAACCAGCGAACCGCAATCCGTTCGGTATCATTTTTGTATGCTTCCAACTCGGAAGTAATATTGTATTGTTCAGGTGCAATCAATTGTTCCACATTCATCTAATTTCCTCCTTTTCCTATTCAACTCGCAGGGATGACCAAATAATAGACGCTTGCCAAAAACAAGAATGCCATTCCAGCAGACAAATACGCTTTCGTTGCATTGAACCCTTGTACGGCTTGTATGATCTTCACGCTGACCAGATACATCCACACCACGCCGGTGACAAGGAAGAGATTAACCCACAATGAACCGTCGCCAAGACCAGCCAGGTGAGGCGCGCCGAGCAAGCCTGGAAGAAGGGCCACCGGGGCCACCAAGCTGATAGCTCGGTATTTTGCCGTTCCGCCGAGCGCTTTAGATCCCGCCCACAGCAGCGCCGCCATTCCAACTTTCGTGATAAATGCCGTCAAGATCCCAAAAATGATGAAGATGGCCGGGACGAGAAAATTCTGCAATAAAGCGGAATCGAAACTGCTTATGTACGAGGCTTGCGACGCGATTGAAATCGCGCCGTAGCCTACTCCCACGATGAGCAGCAACATCCGGCTCACCGTTTCGGTTTTCGGTAATTCCAGGAATGACCGGTAAGATGGATCATCCAGGCTTATCATTTTTCCAACCAACTTTGCCACTCCCTTTACCATTTACATTCCCCAAGGCATTAACGCCCAGATTGCCACTGCCGCAGAAACAATCACTGTGATTCCCGCACCGAGCGTGCTGTTATAGCGGTAAGCTTTGATATCTTTCCAGCCATGGATACGCTCGATCAATTCGATGTCCGCTTGTTTCGTCAATTTCCCGGAAAGTCCCGGCATGCGGTTCGTAATATAAGAAACGACAATCAGCAAGATAAAGCTGATCGGTACCGCAAGCATTGCACCCGATAGCCCCATGCCGTCAGTCACTCCATGTCCCGTCAACACAATGCTCGGGAAAACGAATGGAGATACAATGATATAGATAGCACCGCCGATGACAGAGGCTGCGATCGCGCCGAATTTATTCGCTTCTTTCCACCAGACACCGACGATGATCAGCGGCGCATTGGTGACCCCTGCCAAACCGAACGCCCAGAGAATACTGACGACAAGGAATGCTGGCGGGTTAATCGCAAGCAGGATACTCGCAATCCCTCCTGCAAAAATTGCGATAAAGCCAATACGCAAGTTTAAGCGCTGCGAAATGTTCGGTTTCAATGTAGAAATGATGTCTTGTGAAATCAATGCACCGATTGCCAGCAAGTTCCCGCTCAAGGTCGAGAGGCCAGCGGAGATTGCACCGGCAATAACAAGCGCTGTTACCCATTCAGGGTTATAGACCATATTCAAAATAATCGTTAGTTTATCCGCATCTGCATCTGAAATCGTCACGCCTTGCGTAGTTGTCGCAAAGACCCCGACAAAGCCCATCGCATAAGTCGCCGAGAAGACCAGCCCGAGAATGAACGCGAACCAAACCATCGCAGAGCGCGCACTTTTCAATGAAGAAGCCGTGTAGACGCGCATTGCCAAGTGAGGCAATCCGAGCGCCCCAATCGTCAGCGCAGGGATGATGGAGAAATACCATTTCGGTGAAAATTGGTAATCAAAGAATGAAGGTAATGCGTCCATCATTGCCGGAACCATGTCCGAATAAAGCAATGGCGGGAAATACCATCCTGAAGCACCGATCGCTTTCATGATCGCCGCAAGCGGGACGATGAACATCAAGGCAATGATGACCATCTGGATCGCAGCATTATTCGTTGCCCCTGCCATGCCACCGATCGTGATGTAGCCGACGATCAAGATACCAAAGATGAACAACCCTGTAATATAAGGAATGCCAAGCAATGTCTCAAACGTAATCGCAATGCCGATCATCTGGCCAAGTGCATACATAATCGATACTAAGATCATGAACAATGCAGCAATGATAGAAGCCGTCGTGCCGTAACGGTCACGGATAAAATGAGTCGGTGAAAATGCACCCATACGGCGTAAACTTGTTCCATAAATAATCGTGATCAAGGGAATCGCCAAGATCAATTGAATCCACAACATAATAAACGGAACCTGCAATTGCAAAATAAGAGCGGTAATACCTAAAAATGTTGCCAAACTCATATATGTAGCAGCCATCGCCAAGCCATTCGTGATCGCTCCGACGTTTGACCCGCCCACGTACAGCTCTTTAGCCGACTTACTTTGGCGGTTCGAGATGAAACCTACGATATAAAACAAAACGAATGTTGCACCTACGACCACAAGCCCAAGTATTGGATTGTCCAGTTGCCAACTTTGCTCCATCGCTTACACTTCCTTTGCTTCGTCGGCATTGCCGAGCGTGTCATTTTCTCTTTCGATCTCATCATCGATCCGGTTGCCGATTTTCCCTGCCACAAGTGTCAACAGGAAAACGCCGAACCAGCCCATCAAAATAGGCACGATGTACATGACCGGAAACCCGAATAGCATGGCATCTACCGGAAAGATAGAAAAAATCAAGCCGACATTTCCTACTAGAATGAACGCCGCCGTCATCCAAATTGTAAACTGGACTTCCTTTTTGTAAGCTTTCATGCTTTCCCCTCCAATTTGTGTAATTTCTCTTTTCATACACCCCAGACTGAGCGTTCGCTCAGATTTTATTCAAGCGATCCCCCTTCAAAAATTATTATGATAATAACTCCCTTGATTGTAACCGCTTGCATAAATGATAGTCAACTGAATTTTTATAAAATTTAAACAATTATATTAATAACCTTTTGAACTATATTCCTGTTTATCCATTCGCTTAACTATGCTATTTATCCCTTATATTCTTTTACAAAAATCATTTTCCAAACTGTTTTTCAAACATAAAAAATTATATAAATATATAATTACTTCAAACTAAAATAGGGTTTTTCTGTAAAATAATATGTATATTGATGATTAATTATTCATTCCCTAACGGAAGCTTCTTCTCTCCGCTGTATGTGAAGACAAAAAAATACGCCTGGCATATGCCAGGCGCATCAGAAGACGAATTACATATTCGGTTTATTGTCTTCTTCTTTCATTTTCTTTTCCATTTTAGCCAATTGGTTTTTCGCAAAGTCGCGGCCGCCAATTCCGAATGCGATGGCGAAAGCAACTGCAAGGCCGGCAATGATGAACAGGAAGGCCAAGTTGACAATGTTTGAAGCAAAGTTCAACTGGTCGAGCGTCATGAAAATCGCAATGATGAAAATTGCGTATTTTACGATGCCGCCGAACAATCTATTGCCCGAAGCGCGCGTGATGTAATTCCCGAGCATACTGCCTCCAATGAGCCCGAGCCCAAGGATGATCAACGAGCTGATTAATAGCGGCAAGTACGCGATGATTGCGCTGCCAATGGAATTCAACACATCGAGCTTCAAGACATTCATGGCTTCGACCACGAAGAAGATGATGATGATCGCCTGTACGACTTTACCAATAATCTGGGCAATGTCGAATGATGGCTCTTTGTTCTTGTCAGGGCTCAAATATGAAGAGAAGCGGTTGATCCCTGTGCCGTTCAATAGGCCAATCAGCAAATCAGCGACGAATTTCGCGATGAAGACACCAGCAAGGATAAGGATGATGCCGACAAAGATATTCGGGATCATGCCGAGCACTTGGTTGAGCATCGATACGATCGGTTGTGAAATCGATTCGATGTTCAAGGTTTCAAGCGCTACCGTTACGATCGGGATGAGCACGATGACAAAGACCACATTCGCCAAAACTTTAGCGAGCGTATTTTGGTCGCTTGGAGCCACCCGCTCGTTCGTTCCGGATTTATTGGTCATCTTATTGAACCATTTGTCGATGTTCATCGTGGCCAATAAACTCTCTACCAACTTCTTGACGAACTTCGCGATAAAGTAGCCAATCACCAAGATCAAGAGGGCCATGAACAGGTTTGGCAGGAATGCCAGGAACTTGTCCATCATGTTCGAGATCGGCTGGGCGACATTATGCATGTCGAGCGCTTGCAATACACTTGGAATGAACAGGATGAAAATCAAATAATAAAGAATTTTTCCGATAGAGTCCAGTTTGTCATCCGCGTCTTCCTTCGTTTTAGCCATATGGCCTTTGACCATGGCGTTGTCAGCACCGACTTTTTTCAGCCCTTTCGAGAAAATCGCTTTGACAATCGTAGCGACGAGCCACGCGACAACAAGCAATAAGAGGGCGCCGAGAATATTCGGGATGTAATTGATGATGGTATTCCCGACATTCTGGAATGAATTGGTTACATCATTCAAATGTTTCATCTCCTTTACAATTTAATGGTTCATTTTTAGTATCCCCCCTTATATTTTTCCTAAACGCAATCTAGCGCCATTCCAGCGCCAATGCCAACTTAATTTTTAAAGGGCATTGCGCTTTTTCCGAACTTGGCAAAAAACCGCCAGCAGGAATCCCACCGGCGGTTACTAGTATTCGTTCATCTATTGATGATTCGGCAATAGAACGGTCACTTTGAACAGGTCACCATCCACTTCTAGTTTCATCTGCCCGCCGTGGAGATCCACGATAGACTGGGCAATGGCAAGTCCAAGCCCTGAGCCTTCTGTTTGGCGTGAAGTGTCCCCGCGCTTGAAGCGTTCGAGCAATTCCTCCGTATTATCCCCCAGTTCGTAGCGCGTGACATTTTTCATCGTCATGGCCAGTTCACCGGCTTGTTCTGTCAGACCAATATAGACACGGCTTCCCGGCAATGAATATTTGGTGGCGTTCAGGATCAAGTTGTCGAGAAGGCGCCACCACTTCTGGCCGTCAACCGAAGCATGCACAGGATGGTCCGGCGCTGTGATACGGACGTCAAGTTCAGCTTCCTGCACCGCTTCCTCATGCTCTGCCAAGGCTTGTGTGACCAATTGCTTCATATCCAAGCGCTGCTTTGAGAGTTCTGCGTTTCCGCTGGCCATTTTTGAAACTTCGAATAAATCTTCGATAAGGACTTTCAAACGCTCTGATTTCCTATCAAGTATGTCGACATATTTTCGCCGTTCTTCATCTCCCAGATCCTCGTTCTTCAATAGATCCGTATAGGTGATGATCGAAGTGAGCGGCGTGCGGAGATCATGGCTGACATTGGTGATCAATTCGGTTTTCAAGCGCTCGCTTTTTGCCCGTTCAGACACCGATGCCTTGTACCCTTCACGCAACACATTCAAATGTTGGGCATGTCTACTAAGCGGCGACTTGCCTTTCACTTTCAATTCCGCTCCCAAGCTTCCGGCAGCCAGCTGTTCCGTACCTTGAAGAAGCCGGTTCAAATACCCAAAACGCGTCATTAAAAACAGCAGCGATGGCAGCCCGAGCAATACTGTAGCCGGCAGCCAAACAATGACTAAAACCGGTTGCAATATCATGAGTGCTGTTCCGGCGCCCCATAAAAACACTACTGCTAGCACCCAGGCCATCTGGAAGCCGATTGTGCGGTTGAGAAACGCATCTTTCGCCGAATAAACCTGGGAGGCGGTGAAACTTTGCAGAATTTCTTCTTTAAAGCAACTCCATTTGCCGAAATGCTGCCATAGCCAAATTGCCTGCAATATAGTCAGCGCCCAGAACAGAACTGCGAGTGCCAGCGCAATGAAGACACTTGGAAGAGAGACACTCCCCCCTTCCCACGGCTTTGTCAATAACGCCGCGAAATGGTTTGCAGCTACCAAAGCGAACGCAGCCGATACGATGAATCCGATAAGCTTCCACTCGACAGCGAGTTTTTGCCAGTTGTGATAGCTGGTTAATCCGGTATACCACGCTATCTGGACCGGCCGCTTTTTGAACAGCCACCATGCACTAGCTGCTACTGCAGCCAATAGGAAATACAGAAAGAACTTGAGCAGTCGGAATTGGTTTATCCCGCTAATCACCGAAGCACCTGCTACTCCTTTTTCAGGTATTTGAATAACTCCTGAAAAGCGGTTATCGGCCAGCGTGCTGTTAGCATCGTCGTACGGAAAGTCAAAACTCCAATAACCATTACTGAAATAAAGCGGCTCTTGTGCAGAATACATTTGTTCGAAATAAGGCTCATCGCTAATTGTGCCTTTGGTGAATACTTCTCCGCTGTCCAAATCCCGTAATTGATAAACATACCCTGAAGCTTGGCCTTCAAATTGCCCTTGCTGTTCTGCCAACTGCCGGAGCGCTTCCTCGTAATCCGTTTCGCGTTGTTCGATAATCGCTTTTTTCGCTGCTTCGTCGTCGGAAAAATTTTCACGCACAGCCGAAATTTCCTCTCCGCGCTGCTCTTCCAATTCTTCCACTAAAGAGCTGTCGCCTTCTTCCTCCGCCGCTGAAATCGCATCCGCATATTGATCCCGGACCATCTGAATCTGGTCAGTCAGGGAATTATGATCCATGCGGTATTGGTCGATTTCCCAGGAAGCGACCGATTGATCGACAGTGGATGTCGGCGGGGCCAGCTCGAACAGCAGCAGACCCTCCGTAAACCTGGCAAAATCATGGTGAAACTCTTCTGTGTCCGTATATGCCTTGCCAAAATAACCCGATCCTTTTTCCATGACGGTCCATACGCACAAAAACAACAAGGAAATGCCTGCAAGCCACATCCATTTCTTCATATTATAGGTCTCCTTTTGTTAAGTGGCGGAGTGTGGCAAGCAGATCTTCCGGTGACTTGATGACAAAGTCCAAAATAAAAGAAGAGCAGTAGGCGAGGCATATTACAGCAACCGCAATCGCAGCGACAGACCAAAGATCATTTTTCCATTTTGTAGCCAATGCCCCACACCACCTTCACATACCTTGGATTTTTCGGATCCGCTTCGATTTTCTCCCGGATTTTGCGGATATGTACAGCGACAATGTTTTCTGCATTGTATGCTGGCTCACGCCAGACCCGCTCGTAGATCTCACCGATGGAAAAGACACGGCCTGGATGCTGCATCAATAATTCAGTTATATTGAATTCCGTCGGTGTCATGCGAATTTCTACACCGTCTACCGTAACCGTTTTCGACTCCGAATCCAGCCGCAATCCGTCGATTTCTAGTGCAAGGCCGGACTGCCCATAATCTCCAAGCTTCACGTAACGTCTGAGTTGCGATTTCACCCGTGCCATCAATTCCATCGGATGAAAAGGCTTGGTCACATAATCATCCGCACCGATTGACAAGCCATGGATCTTATCGGAATCCTCGCTTCTGGCACTCAGCATGATGATCGGGATATTACGTTTTTCACGAATCTTGAATGTTGAATGGATGCCGTCAAGTTTCGGCATCATGATATCCATGATGACCAGATGCACTTGCGTCGTTTCCAGCAAATCAAGCGCTTCCTGTCCATCTGCAGCCCCTACTACCAAAAAGCCTTCATTTTTCAAATAGATGCTGATGCCTTCCCGGATTTCCTGGTCATCATCTGCCACCATGACTGTCAGCTGTTCCACACGTCCCACCTCTTTTCATTTCTGGCTTAAGTATAATGTGAAATTCTTAAGCGAAGACCATTCAAATTCTGAAGAAATTCTTAAGCTTTGCGATTTTTGCCGAATGCGAGCAGCGCAATGCCGCCGATCAACAGCGCCACACCGACCCAAGACTGTCCGCTTAAAGCTTCACCGACTACGGCAACTCCCAATACAGAAGCAGTCAGCGGCTCTGCTAGCGATAGGGTGACCGCAGAGGAGGAAGGAATATTTTTTAATCCACTCGAGAATAATAAATAAGCAAGACTTGTCGCCGCAAGGCCCAAATATGCCGCGATCATTATATTTTGCGGTACTGCTAAATAGCCGGTATCCAGGAAAAACAGGAACGGCAATAAGCCAAGCCCGCTGAGTGAAAAGATCACAGCCACCGCGGGTACTACTTCCATGAGGCCCAGGACATTTTTGCTGAACATGGCATATCCTGCAAATGCCAATCCTGCTAGCAGCCCAAGCATCACGCCGAGTGGATCGACGATATAACTGTCACGGTTCGCAAAAAGCAAAATACAGCCAGCGACCGATAAGACGCTTGAAAATACCCATACGCGATCGGGCTTGCGCTTCAAGATGAGCGCTTCCAATATTCCCGAAAAAGCGGGTGCACTGCCGATTGCCACGACGGTTCCGATCGCAACTCCCGTCAATTGCACGGCCGAAAAAAAGAACGGCTGGAACAAGGCCATGCATAATGCGGAAAGCCCGACCCAAAGCCACGGAATCTTTACGCCTTTTAGCTTTCCTGAAATCCACACAAATGCCAAAAGGCCGAAACCGCCGATTGCAAGGCGAACTGCACCAATCGTCAACGGATGGGCTTCCCCCACCAGAAACGTCTGTGCTGTCCCTGTCGTGCCCCAAAGCATCGCCGCGAATAACACCCATATGTATGCCTTAATTTGCATCAGCTTTCCCCCGCTTTCTCTCTCTAAAGTTTGAAATGTTTTAAAGCATAGTTGGAAAATAACCATGCTTGTACTAGATTATGGAAAATTCATTCACACTCCTAAACATACCATGGCACGGATGGTTTGAGATAGGGTTCAAATAGCATTATAATAGAAGAAAAGAGGAGGCGATCGCATGTATATGACAGTCCCGGAAACTGCCGTTTTTTTGTCGATGCCGGAAGAGCAAGTCAACCGTTACGTACTTGAAGGCCGGATTCGCGCAGTCCATGACGGAGAACAATACTTGATCAACACCTCCCAATTCGAGAGCCATTTCAAACAGCTCGAAATCGCCAAACTTGAGCTGGAAGAGTGGCGCGCTACGCCAATCCCCGATGATATCGATATTAAAGACGAGGATTGACGAAACGCAAAAAAAGATCGGAGCCATGTAGGCTTCGATCTTTTTTGATATCTTGTGGAGAAGCTAAAAAGTTGTATTTTCCGAAGCTTATAGAGGTCATTGATTTTAGAATGTAGAAAAGGTCATCAACTTTTTAATTTGTTGTTCATCATGGACTTCTTCAATACTTTTTATGATGAACAAGTTTATGCTAATACATGGCTTTTGGCATTCACCGTTTTCTGTAATTGGGCCTCTACGTGGTGTGCCCATTTTTCGAATTCCACCAAGAACCCATCATGGCCGAAATCCGTTTCGATTTTCTCCCATTTCGCATTGGGCTGGTTTTCGACCCAAGGAATCATCAATTCTCCCGGATATAATAGATCGTGGCTATAGGAAATCGATAGCAGCTCTGCGGCTAATTCCACTTCTTCCACATCGTGTGTGTTCATGGCTTTCAGCAAAACGAGATAGCTATTCGGGTCAAAGCGCCCCGCCAATTTGCGCCCCTGATAATCCAGATAAGACTGAACTTCGAACTCTTCCCCGCAGCGCGAACGGCCGAAGCGGCCATTGAATAATTGGCTGCTCCGGTACGTCACCATGCCGGCCATACGCGCGATTTCGAATCCTTTCAGCCTGGTTTCCGGATGGTAATTACCTGACTGGAACTCGGGATCGTTTTCGATTGCCTGGATGCCGATGTGATTGAATGCGACACCATAATCTCCATAATAAGGTGTTACGGCAAGTGCAATGGCCGTATCCAGAAACTCTGGATAAAGCTTTGCCCATTCCAAGGTTTTCATGCCCCCGAGAGAACCACCGATCACCGCTGCCAAATGGTTGATGCCCAGTAGTTCAAGGGCTTTCCGCTCCGCTCTCACCATATCCCGGATGGTCAATTCAGGAAATGACGATCGGTAAGGTTCACCGGTTTCCGGATTGACCGAAAGCGGGCCGGTCGAACCGCTGCAGCCCCCGAGCACATTGAACGTGATGACTTGGAACTGCCCGGTATCCACCGCTTTTCCTGGGCCGATCAACCCTGCCCACCAACCTGGTTGATCTGCAGTACCCACTGCATATTGATCGCCCGTCAGCGCGTGGCAAACCAGAATCGCCGGCGCAGAACTTTCTCCGACGCGTTCATACGCCAATTCCACTTCACGCAATAGTTGACCTGATTCAAGTTTTAGCTGGCCGATGGATACTGTCGTCATCCGGATCCCTCCTTACGCGTTCTCGAGTACTGCCGCTTGGATCGCTTGCTCCAAATCAGCGATTAAATCTTCGTGGTTTTCCAATCCTACAGACAAACGGATCAATTCTTCCGTTACGCCGCTATTTTTCAACTCTTCTGCTGACAATTGCTGGTGTGTCGTGGACGCCGGGTGGATGATCAATGATTTGGCATCGCCGACATTCGCCACGTGCGACCATAAATGGACGCCGTCGATCACTTTGCGGCCAGCTTCCCGTCCGCCTTTGATGCCGAAGTTGACGATCGAACCATAACTGTCTTTCAAATATTTATCAGCAAGTGTCTTGGATGGATGTCCTTCAAGGCCAAGGTAATTGACCCACTCGACTTGCGGATGGTCTTTCAAATATTCAGCGACCTTTTGTGCATTCGTCGCGTGGCGCGGAATCCGCAGATGCAATGTTTCAAGTCCCTGAAGCAGTGCATGGGCACTGTCCGCACTGAGTGAAGGGCCGAAATCGCGCAATAGCTGGACGCGTAATTTCGTCGCGAATGCCGCTTCCGGCACATCAATTCCGAAACGGATGCCGTGGTAGGTTTCATCCGGCTCCGTGTAATTCGGAAAGCGCGGGTTGTCCCAGTTGAACCGTCCGGCATCAACTGCTACGCCGCCGATCGTCGTCCCGTGCCCGCCGATCCATTTCGTGGCCGAATGGATGACCACGTCTGCACCGAATTCGATCGGATTACTGACAAAAGGCGATGCGAATGTATTATCGATCAACAGCGGAACCCCGTTTTCATGAGCGATATTAGCTACCCGCTCGACATCGAATACGTTCAGGCTCGGGTTCCCGATAATTTCTCCGAACAAAGCTTTCGTCTTGTCGGTGATCGCTGCGCGGAAATTTTCAGGGTCAGTCGCATCGACGAATTTTACGTTAATGCCATAGCGCGGCAATGTGTTGGCGAATAGGTTATAGGTTCCACCGTATAAATTGCTGTCGGCGATAATTTCGTCTCCAGCTTCAGCTATATTCAACACTGAGAATGCAATGGCTGCCATTCCTGATGACAAAGCCACCGCAGCAGTACCGCCTTCAAGAAGTGCGACGCGCTGCTCGAACACATCAACTGTCGGGTTCATGATGCGCGAATAGATATTGCCCGCTTCTTTCAAGCCAAATAGGTTCTGTGCGTGCTCGGTATCTTTGAATACATAAGAAGTCGTTTTATGAACCGGTACGCCGCGAGCGCCTGTCACTGGATCCGGTTCTTGGCCACCGTGTAATAGAAGAGTTTCTGGTTTGAAGTTTGTCATTGTCAATTCCTCCTGTTTTTGTAATAGTTTTGTTCGTTTTGAGGAGGACACAAAAAGACCCTCTTCAGAAAGAAGAGGGCCGTTAGTTACGGATTTGCCTCCTCTTATCTTTCAGCGACGCAAATGCGCACTGTAGGATTTAGCACCTTTCCAGACATGAGCCTGTTGGTTGCCGGGCATCGTAGGGCCTATTCCCTCCGCCTCTCGTGATAAGAGTATTCAGTTATTTTTTTGCTTGTTGAAAAGTATAAGGGACAGCCCTGGCTAAAGTCAAGCATATTTTTCTAAAAATTTTAACTACTATAAGTAGCTTATCTCCCGAAAAAAAATACGTCAAAGCTGTTGACTTTTTCGCTATTTCGAAATAAAGTAGGAATCACGAATTGAATAGCTTACATCACTTTCTTATCCAGAGAAACCGAGGGACAGGCCCTATGACGTTTCGGCAGCAGATTCGCAAACCAGCGAAAACTGTGCTAATTCCTGCAAATGCTCTAGCATTTGGAAGATGAGAATGAGATGGTTTCATATTTTGGAGCCCTCTTTTTTCTTGCGTATAAGAAAAAAGAGGGCTTTTTGTTGTTATTTCAAGAAAGTGTTCGTTCGCACTCATTCGAATCGCTATTTGCAGCCACAGGAGGGACACCATGATTCAATTTGAAGCAGTCAAGAAAACTTATGTATCGGGCAAACAACAAGTACATGCGCTCAATGGCATTGACTTGACCGTCGAAACCGGGGAAATTTACGGCGTCATCGGATTTAGCGGCGCAGGAAAAAGCTCGTTGATCCGCACGGTGAACTTGCTCGAGCGCCCATCAACAGGACGCGTGCTCATCCACGGAGAAGATATCTCCACTTTAAGCGCACGCAAAATCCGCGATACGCGAAAAGATATCGGCATGATCTTCCAGCATTTCAATTTGCTGAACTCGAAGACCGTACACCATAATATCGCGATGCCGCTGATTCTGGCCAAGACCCCGAAAGCAGAAATCGACCGGAAAGTAGCGGAACTATTGGAATTTGTCGGGCTTGCCGACCAGGCCAAAAAATACCCCGACCAACTGTCCGGCGGGCAAAAGCAGCGCATCGGCATTGCAAGAGCACTTGCAACGAACCCTTCGATATTACTGTGCGATGAAGCAACATCAGCGCTCGATCCGCAGACGACCCAGTCCATACTGGATCTGCTGCGACGCATCAACCAGGAATACAACATCACCATTTTGCTCATCACCCACGAGATGGGCGTTATCCGGGAAATCTGCGACAAAGTGGCCGTTCTCGAAGAAGGCCGTGTCATCGAGCAAGGCAGCGTATTTGAAGTGTTCAGCAATCCCCAGCACGCGACGACGAAGCGGTTCGTCCGTTCTGTCATGAACGATGAATTGCCGGATTCGCTGCTTGAGCAAATCCGCCACAACGACGGGACACGCCCAATCTACCGGGTGCAGTTTACCGGGAATTCAGTTGGCCAGCCGTTCATGTCGAGAGTATCGCGTGAATTCCAGCTCGATTTGAATGTGTTGTTCGGCAACATTACAGAACTTCAAGGCATTCCATACGGCAACTTGATTGTCGAGTTCGACGGCGCTCATGCAGAAATCGACCGCGCACTCGCCTCGATCCGAAACGATAACATCCAAGTAGAGGAGGTGCAGCAACATGCAGGTTGATCAATCGCAAATTCTAGAAGCTTTATGGGAGACGCTTTACATGACGGGTGCATCATTCGTTTTCTCGCTATTCATCGGCTTGCCGCTCGGCATCTTGCTGGTCGTCACGAGAAAAGGGCATCTGCTTGAGAATGAAGCAGTCTTTAACGTATTGAACATCGTCATCAATATCTTCCGTTCGGTTCCGTTCATCATCTTGATGGTCGCCATCATTCCATTGACGCGCATCATTGTCGGCACATCGATCGGCACCGCCGCAGCCATCGTCCCATTAGTATTTTATGCAGGTCCGTACATCGCCCGGCTGATCGAGAACTCATTGCTCGAAGTCGATAAAGGCGTCATCGAAGCCGCCCAGGCGATGGGCGCTTCTCCCGGCCAAATCATTTTCCGCTTCCTTATCCCGGAAGCGCTCAGCTCCCTTGTCCTGGCATTGACCATCGCCATCGTCGGCTTGATCGGCGCATCCGCAATGGCAGGTGCAATCGGAGGCGGCGGGCTCGGCGACTTGGCCATCACTTACGGATATCAGCGCTTTGACACAGTGGTCATGCTATTGACTGTCGCCATTCTGGTCGTCCTTGTCCAAGGCGTCCAATCGCTCGGCAACCTCATGTCCCGCAGAGTACGCCGGAGCTAAGTCCTTTTATTCACATCAATTAAATTCAATCAAGCGATTTATTGATCAGTACAATCACTTAAAAAAACCATTGGAGGATTTCATCATGAAAAAAATTACAGCTCTTTTTGCAACAGCAGGCATCGCCGCGCTTCTCGGCGCATGTGGAGACGATAGCTCAGCCGGCGAAACCACGAAAGTGACACTTGGCATCAGCGGATCGGACACGACGATTTGGGATTATGTCGGCGACAAAGCCGCTGAAGAAGGCATCGAACTCGACATCATCACCTTCTCCGATTATGTGGCCCCGAACTTGGCACTCGCTGAAGGCGAACTTGACTTGAATGCCTTCCAGACCATCTCGTATTTCGATGAGTTTGTCGAAGAGCACAATGTCGACATCGTACCGATAGGCTCTACCGTTATTGCACCGATGGGCTTGTATTCCGATAAATACGAATCGATTGAAGAACTTCCCGAAGGCGCCCAAATCGCTATGCCAAACGAAGCGACCAACATGGGCCGCGCACTCCTCTTGCTCGATGAATCCGGGCTCATCACTTTATCCGATGATGCCGGATTGACCGGAACAGCAGAAGACATTGTCGACAACCCGAAAAACATTGAAGTCGTCCCGATGACTTCCGCCCATACGCCGCGCGCTATGGCTGACGTCGCTGCTTCCATCGTCAATAACGGCATCGCAGTGGATGCCGGATTGAACCCGACAGAAGACCCGATTGCCCGTGAAAGCGATACGGCAAAACCTTATATCAACTTAATCGCTGCACAAGCTGGCGAAGAAGATAACGAAGCGTATCAGCGCATCGTCGAATTGTACCAGGAAGAAGACACAGCTGAATTTGTCATCGAGCACACAGAAGGCGCTCAAATCCCGACTTTCGTTTCGGTTGAAGAATTAGTCGATTACCAATAAGAAGGCAGTCATTCTGCAGTTGCACGCCGTTGAAAAATGAAATTCCATTCGAGGGGGACCATTACATGACCATCATTAGCGAAGCGCGCGAGACAATAACCGAATCGATCGACAAGAACCGCGCACAATATTTACGCATCAGCCATGCCATCCATGAAAATCCTGAAATCGGCAATGAAGAAGTGTTCGCGAGCGGGCTGTTGACCGGATTGCTCGAAGAAGCCGGATTCCAGGTGGAAGATGGTGTCGCTGGCCACCACACCGCCTTTTACGCAATCCGCGACAGCCAAAAGCCAGGACCGACCATCGCGTTTCTTGCTGAATACGATGCTTTGCCGGGCATTGGCCATGCATGCGGACACAATATTATCGGCACGACCAGTGTCGCAGCCGCGATTGCGCTCAGTAAAACCTTGGAATTGACCGGCGGGCGCGTCGTCGTCCTGGGCACCCCCGCCGAAGAAGGCGGACCGAATGGCAGCGCGAAAGGAAGTTTCGTCAAACACGGACTTCTTGAAAAAATCGATGCTGCATTGATGCTTCACCCTTCAGGCAATTCGGCTGTTACTGGCCCATCACTTGCTGTCGACCCGCTGAGTTTTCATTTCTTCGGCAAGCCGGCCCATGCTGCCGGGTCTCCTGAAAAAGGCATCAATGCTCTCGATGCCGTGCTTCAATTGTTCAACGGCATCAATGCCCTTCGCCAACAATTACCGGATGATGCACGGGTGCATGGCATCATCACTCACGGAGGCGACGCACCGAATATCATTCCAGAATACGCCTCTGCCCGCTTCTACATCCGCGGAGATTCTTGGAAAAAGACCGCCGCGACCGCGAAAAAAGTGCGTGCCATCGCTGAAGGCGCTGCCCTTGCAACAGGCGCCCGTGTCGAAATCGAACGTTTCCAGAATGAAGTGAAGGATCTTGTTGTCACGCCTGAGCTCGATGAAATTCTCAAAGCCGAACTTGAAACACTAGGCGACAAAGTAGCCAATTCGCGTATTTCCGGGCTCGGATCAACCGATGCCGGCAATATCAGCTATGAAGTGCCGACTGCCCACGGCTATATCAAAATCGGCCCTGAAAGCCTCATTGCCCATACCGAAGAATTCCGCGAAGCCGCCCGTTCAAAAGAAGGCGACGAAGCCTTGATCAAAGGCGCAAAAGCATTGGCGCAAACAGGTTACCGTCTGCTGACTGAACACGCTTTATTGGCGCAGGTCAAACAAGCCCATATCCGGTCACTCGCCACCAAACAACAAGATTAAAAACCAGCGTTTTTCTATGTATTTCGAATTTCGTGTTAAAATGGAGTCATTACATACATAGGAGGCTCTACCATGATCGAAAAATTGATCGAACGCCTGATTCGCTACGCCAAAATCGACACGCAATCCGATTTTGAAAATGACGCAACCCCTTCTACACCGGGGCAATGGGATTTACTCGCTGAATTGGAAAAAGAAATGAAGAACATCGGCTTAGAGGAAGTCGAAGTGGACGACCACGGCTATTTATTCGGCACTTTGCCGGCGAACACGGAAGAACAGCGCCCTGTCATCGGATTTCTGGCACATGTCGACACGGCCACCGACTTCACCGGAAAAGGCGTCAACCCGCAGCGCATCGAAAAGTACGACGGGAAAGACATTTTATTAAACGACAAAGTGACAATGAAAACGGCTGATTTTCCGGCCTTGCAGAATTACATCGGCCATACTTTAATCACGACAGATGGCACGACTTTACTCGGTGCCGACAATAAAGCAGGAATCGCTGAAATCATGACCGCCATGGAATATTTAATCGAACACCCGGAAATCGAACACGGCAAAATTCGCGTCGGCTTCACGCCGGATGAGGAAATCGGCCGCGGCCCGCATAAATTCGATGTCGCCCGTTTCGGCGCCGACTATGCGTACACGATGGACGGCGGCCCACTTGGCGAACTTCAATACGAAAGCTTTAATGCCGCGAGCGCGAAATTGACAGTCCACGGCACCAGCGTCCACCCCGGCTCCGCCAAAAATAAAATGGTCAACGCTATTACGGTCGCGACGCGCTTCCAGGCTGAAATGCCATCTGCTGAAGTGCCTGAGAAAACGGAAGGCTACGAAGGCTTTATCCACTTGAACAACTTCAACGGTTCCGTCGAACAAGCGGTGCTTCAGTACATTGTGCGCGATTTCGATAAAGACAAATTCGAAGCGAAAAAACGCCATATGGAACAAGTGGCTGCCGAATTGCAAAAAGAATTCGGTGAACAAGCGATCGAACTCGAGCTCGAAGACCAGTACTATAATATGCGCGAGAAAATCGAACCGGTGATGGAAATCGTCGATCAGGCCGAACAAGCGATGAAGACATTGGGGCTGTCCCCAGACATCATCCCTGTACGCGGCGGTACGGACGGATCCCAATTATCTTATATGGGCTTGCCGACGCCGAACATCTTCACAGGCGGCGAAAACTATCACGGCAAATTCGAGTTCATCTCCGCTGAAAACATGGAAAAAGCGACTCAAGTGATTGTGGAAGTGGCAAAAACCGCGAAATAACTGGCTTTACCCGTTAATTTCCCGGGAAATCTATTCAATACAATTCAACATAAAAAAGCAGTGGCCCAATGCCCTGCTTTTTTAGGTTTCATGCATTTTCAGGATTGTGTTAACAGCGCGTCAATTTTTCGGTCTTCATCCAAATATTGTTCGATCAGCTCTTCCAATTTCTCTTGCTCATCAATTCCGGTCAAATCCACTTCGTACCAAGCTTGCAATCGCTCTCTCGTTAAGCGGTATTGTTCAACGCCTGCTCCTGTGTCGAAGTCAAATTGGACCCGCTCCACATTGTCGATCAGCGTAAACAAATACGTTGCATTGCGGACCGCGGTTTCTTTATCCGATGACGCGGTTTCTGTCCAATCGTAAGAGGCGATGATTCCATAAGGCTGTTGTTTCGTTTCCAATTCAAAGCCTGTAAAATGCTCTGCGCCCGGCAGCCTGTTAAGGGTATTGAGGACAGCACTGTTATTCCCTACTACCGCCCCTTCATACTCAAAGAGGTCTGGTTCCTTTGCCGCCAGAAGCGGGCTGCATGCGCCAGTAATGAACAGCGCAGCAGCTAACAGCATGGCCGCAATAAGTATTTTCCTCAATTCAAGCTCTCCTCTAAGAAAGGTTTTTATACACTAGCCCCATTATTTCAAAATTCGATACGCTCGATTTTTGCGCCAGTCGATTCGACGCCTTTCATGTATTTGATGCGTTTCTGCACAGCGGTTTCGTTCACTTGCTCATCCGCATGGTATGAAGAACGCACCATCGGGCCGGCCTCGCAATGCTTGAAGCCTTTCGCCAATGCGATTTCCTTCAATTCCTGGAACTCGTCCGGATGGTAATAACGGACAACGTCCAAATGCTTCAATGTCGGTTGCAAATATTGGCCGATCGTCATGATGTCGACTTTGTGCGCCAACAAATCATCCATCGCTTCGATAATCTCTTCTTTCGTTTCCCCGAGTCCAACCATGATGCTTGATTTGGTCGGCACATGCGGTGCGATTTCCTTGACCCGCAATAGCAATTCCAGCGAACGGTCGTAAGTCGCTCTCGCACGGACACGCTTGGTCAGGCGCCGCACCGTTTCAATATTATGGTTGAAAATATCCGGCTCGCTGCTCATCAACATATGCAAGCTTTCGTAATCGCCTTTCATGTCGGACGGCAAGATTTCGACGGTAGTTTCTGGCATTTTCCGGTGGATGGCACGGACAGTTTCCGCAAAAACGGCAGCACCGCCATCTTTCAAATCATCACGGGCAACTGCTGTAACGACGACATGCTTCAAGTTCATGATTTCTGTCGATTCCGCTACGCGCTCCGGCTCGCCCCAATCCAGTTCGTTCGGCAACCCAGTCTTGACGGCGCAGAACCGGCACGCTCTTGTACACGTATCGCCCAGGATCATGAAGGTCGCGGTGCGGCGTTCACTCCAGCATTCATGGATGTTCGGGCATCTGGCTTCCTCACATACCGTGTTCAAATTTTTCTCCCGCATTAGTTTCTTCAGATCATTATAAGTTTCATTGGTGTTCAATTTCACTTTGAGCCATTCGGGTTTACGTTCACGCTGCTTTGTTTTTGTCATCGCATAAGTTCCCCTTTCTCTTCTCGTCTGTGATTCCATTCTTCGCTTGCATATTTGGCTTCGAGCACGTGCACTTCTTCCAATAGTTCAGCTGGCGGTTCGAATTTTTCTAGACGGATGCCAAGCCCCGTTTCAAATCCATCCTTGAATGCCTGT
Organism: Planococcus sp. A6; assembly: GCF_028823615.1. GTDB lineage: Bacteria > Bacillota > Bacilli > Bacillales_A > Planococcaceae > Planococcus. The sequence continues at coordinate 4,268 of NZ_JAPEHT010000006.1, read as the reverse complement.
TGCACTTCTTCTAAACTTGCCGGTTCTTCCATTAGTTCGTTGATTGCAACGGCACGTGTTCGGAAAGCTTGACGCGCCCTTTCCTTCACCACTTCACTCGGGTACACGAACAAGTCGAACAACTGGTTTTCATCAAGCTGAAGCGGAATCGAGCCGTGCTGCAAAATGATGCCTTGTTTTCTTGTCTGCGCGCTTCCTGCCGCTTTTCGACCCTCAACAGTCAATTCATGCCAAGACGGTTCTTCAAAGCAGACCGCTGAAGATTCTTTCGAACGCTTCTTCTCCGCAGCCAGTTTTGCTTGAATGCCTAAATTGCGGTAGCCTTCAAGCAAGCCTCGGGAAATGACCAAATACGCTTCTTTTACTGATTTCGGCATGGATGGATGATGTTCCGGTATCACCACGCTGTAAGTCAACTCCTGATCGTGGAGTACGGCTTTTCCGCCTGTCTGCCTCCTGACCAAAGGGATGCCCATTTGCGCGGCTTTTTTGAGATCGATGCTGCCATTCAGTTTCTGGAAAAATCCCACTGAAATGCCGGCTGGCGCCCATCCATAAAATCGGAGCACAGGCTTCATGCCTGTCTTACGCTGCCAGTTCATCAATGCTTCATCCATTGCCATATTGTGTGCCGGCGTGCAAAGCCCCGACTCCATATAGCCCCATGTTTCCTCCAAAATGTCTCAACTCCTCTCAGCTTATGCATGACTTCAAAGCCCATAAAAAAACACCGCTTTCCCATGGGGAAGCGGTGTATGCAGGCAAAAGGAAGCATACGTACCACTTCCCTACGCTGGCATGGTCCAGATCAGGTTCAAGGGGTCCAAGCATTCGCTCGTCTCAGCCAGTCAATTCCGGCTCCCCCAGTGGTCAGCTATGTATTGTTCTTCTCGAGCTTATCATTTCTTTCAAGAAATCTCAATATACTAAATAGTATTTTCTTTATATTTTTATCCAATTTATTCAAAAATATCCAAAAAAAGCTTCCCCTATGCGTTTTGCTAATAGGGAAAGCTTTATTATTAAATAATCGTCTTGCCATTCTGTGCCAAAGCAAAGTGGATGCTGTGTTGAAGCGTACGGAAGCATTCGTAGCCAGAGAGGTCTACGGCCGCTTCTGTGATGGTCATGCTAGTATGCGGTGAAATACCGGCCAGCACCGTTTTCGTACCGATCAAATTCGCGGCAGACCCTAATTTTTCGATCAGCATCGCCGTATGCTGGTTGAAGCTTTCATTCAGCCCGGTCAAATCGAGCAGCAAATAACGCGCTTTGTATTTCGGCAAATTCTCAAGCGTTTTGGTCAATAACTCTTCGGCACGCGCTTCATCATAGCGTCCGAGAAGCGGAACGACCACAATATCTTCTAGCACTGGAATTAGCGGCGAAGAAATTTCCCGGATCATGTCATGGAGATCCGCTGTCTTTTCATCCACCAGTTGTTCGAGTTCGCGGATTTTCTCCGATTCCTTACGGCGCGCCAGCGTATGGATGTTCTTTTCAATCGTCTCTTCTGACGGGAAATAGCGGATCAGGCATTCATCATGCCCTTCGATTTGCGAGTGGACCACTTCATACCAAATGCTGCGGTCCAGAAGCGAGCTGAAAATCCCTGCATAATGGGCCGGCAAAAAACTGCCGCCGGTCTTTTTTCCCTGTGCCAGGTTAATCTGGTATTCCCAGCTATTTTTCAGCGTCACTTCCAAGGTGCCCGCTTCCACATCCAGGTTATGGATAGCAGCCACTCCCCAGCCGGCTGATGCGTATGTATTGGTAATGAGTTCGGAAGCTTTAAAAACCGAAATCCCATCCATCCCATGGAAATAATCCCCGACTACCTGGCCTTGGCGAAACCCAGTCGACTCCAAAACGACAGCGGCCGCTTCTTCCCCGGAAATTTCCTCGATGGAATCAAAGAACATTTTCATTGCAGTGGAAGTCCAAAACAGCACAGAATTTTGCCCTTCGAAAAGAAAGCGCCCTTGTGGGAGATCCCATTCAAAATCCAGGCCGCCCACGTTTACCTTCGTTTGTTGCGTCATTGTATAGCCACCCTCCTTATTTAGCCCTATTAAATAATCATACGCCAGCCGGGTATCCCCAGCAAGTTCTAATGTTTTAAAGCACTCCAATTAAGGAATAGATAGACAAGAACGCTAAAGGAGAGGTGCTAACGATGGCAGAAAAAGACCGTTTCAACGAAAAGGAACGCAAAACAAGCGACGGAGCTCCAATGGACAATCCTGAGCAAGTGAAGACAGATAAAGAAACCATGACAGAAATGCACGAAGAAGAAATGAATGTGGATTCCATCCCTTTGGAAGACTTGAAGCAGGACATGAAAGACGAAAAAAATCCCCGTGATACGAAAGATGATTCAGCAAGCGAGGAAAAACATCCGGAATGATTTCTTCTGCGGGCTTGTCGCCCGCAGTTTTCCTGACAAACGATAAACGATACTACCGTAAAGGAGAGATTTGAATGGCACAACAAGAATTGAAACAACAAGCATTGAAAATTTTGGAAGACAGCATGATCGGGACTTTGGCAACGATCAAAGACAACAAGCCGCATTCCCGTTATATGACCTTCTTCAATGACGAATTTACATTGTACACGGCTACAAGCAAGCAGACGCAGAAAGTGGACGAGCTCGAGAAGAATCCTAACGCCCATATCCTGCTTGGCTACGAAGGGGAAGGCGTCGGCGATAGCTTCCTAGAAATCGAAGGGCAGATGTCGCTGCGGGATGACCGTGAGCTGATCGACAAAGTGTGGAACGAACACTTGACCGGCTGGTTCGACGGCCCAGAAGACCCGAACTTGATCATCCTGGCAATTACGCCAACGCGTGTCCGTTTAATGAACCGCAAAGGCAAAGATCCACAAACAATCGAATTATAAAAACTAAGCCTCCGATAGCGGAGGCTTTTTTACGTGCGCAATAAATCGCGTAATCCTTCTTTATTAAATAGAAGATCTTGCAAATTGTATTCATCCAATACTGACAGATACGCATGCAGCGCTTTGCCAAGAACACCACGTAGCCCGCAGATCGGGGAAATCGGGCACATATTGGTCTCCGGGTTGAAACATTCCACCAAGTGGAAATCTTCTTCCATTCTACGGACGACCTTGCCGACATTGATGTTCTCTGGACGGTCCGCCAAACGAATACCGCCTCCCCTGCCCCTGACCGTCTCGATAAATCCTGCTTTGCCGAGTTCGAACGTCACTTTCATCAAATGGTTTTTCGATATATGATAAGCATCGGAAATTTCCTGTATGGTTGTCAGTTTGCCATCTTCTTTTGTTCCCAAATAGATGAGTACGCGTAATGAATAATCCGTATACATCGTCAATCTCATTGGTTTCACCTTCCCTGCACGTTTATTATACGCGCCGCCATAATTTCTGGAAAGGAAACGCATCTGCAGAATCGGGGCTTTTTCAGCCCATTATTCCATGTGTGACTTTTCTGTGAAATGAAATGTGTCTAAATTTTAAAGATGTATTTTAAATATATCTTTAAAATCCCTTTCGGTTTATAGTGGGATTATAGAAAACAAAAGGAGAGATTGACTATGTTATCCGAACAAACAAGAACCATCGTCAAATCCACTGCCCCTGTATTAGCTGAACACGGAAAAACCATTACAACCGTTTTTTACAGCAATATGTTCGAAGCGCATCCGGAACTCTTAAATATTTTTAACCAAGCCAACCAAAAACAAGGCCGCCAGCAAACGGCGCTTGCCAATACGGTGTATGCCGCTGCTGTGCACATCGATAATCTCGAAGCGATCCTTCCAGTAGTCGTCCAGATTGCCAATAAACACGTCAGTCTCGGCGTCAAAGCGGAACATTACCCAATCGTCGGTGAATATTTGCTGAAAGCGATTAAAGAAGTGCTCGGCGATGCCGCGACAGATGAGGTCATCAACGCTTGGGCAGAAGCATACGGCGTCATCGCCGATGTCTTCATCAGCATTGAGAACGGCATGTACGAAAAATCCGAAACCCAGGATAACGGCTGGAGCTTCTTCAAAGACTTCACGATTGCACGCAAAGTGAAAGAAAGTGAAAATATCACTTCCTTCTATTTAAAACCGGCTGATGGCAAGAATGTGCCGAGCTATGAAGCTGGCCAATACATCACGGTCCGCCTCGCAATCCCTGGAGAAGAGTTCCTTTTCAACCGCCAATACAGTTTGTCCCAAGCATCGCGTCCGGATGAATTCCGTATTTCCGTCAAACGCGAAGCCGAT
>NZ_JAPEHT010000069.1 GCF_028823615.1 Planococcus sp. A6 | reverse complement strand
CCGACAGCATGAAGCTATTGATGGACGTTATCCGTTCGGTCCGCACGATCCGTGCCGAAGTCCAGACACCGATGAGCAAGAAAGTTCCGATGACGATCAGCGCGAAAGACGAGACGACGTTGTCGGTGCTCGAAGAAAACGCAGCGTACATCGAACGTTTCTGCAACCCGGAAACTTTGACGATTGGCCACAACATCGAAGCACCAGAAAAATCGATGTCAGCGGTCGTATCCGGAGCGGAATTGTTCATGCCGCTTGAAGGCTTGATCGATATCGAAGAAGAATTGAAACGCCTGCAAAAAGAACTCGACAAATGGGCGAAAGAAGTCAAGCTCGTTCAAGGCAAATTGTCGAACGAACGCTTCGTGTCGAAAGCACCGGAAGCGGTAGTGGCAGAGGAACGCAAGAAAGAAGCGGATTACCTCGAGAAGCACGCAACCGTTGAAAAACGTATGGAAGAATTGAAGAACCTGTAATAGGAAAAAGCGATTCCCGAATTTTGGGGAATCGCTTTTTTTAGTTCCGGTTGCTGTCACGGAACGGATAGTTTTGTTCCAATTTCGTGAAATGCTGTGCCAAGAGCTCGGCGATATTGTCGTTGTGTGTTTGATAAAAAGAGCGGGCGCCGACTGGGTCTTCGAGTTCGTTGAACAGATGGCGGCCGTCTTCCAACAGCAAAAAATCGATGCCGATGTAATCGCTGTTCAATGCTGTGGCGATTTTTTCGACGTCTCGTCGCTGTGCGGCTGTCAGCTCAAAGCGTTCAGCGGTAGCGCCGAGCGAATGATTCGCTTTGAATGAATCAGTAGCGCTGCGTTTGACCGCACCGACAATTTCCTTGCCGATAACGTACGCCCGGACATCCGCCATGTGTGGGACCACTGGTTGATAGAGGAGCGTGGTTTCGGTATCCGGCACATTTTGTTCCGATTCAACGAGCCATACTTCCTTGCCACCATGACCGTTTGCGGTTTTGGCGATATACGGGAGAGCGAGCGGCGTTTTTTGTGTCGGGATCACCGGCACTCCGAGCAGCTGAAACAATTGATAGCTCTGCCATTTATCGTTGGCGATACGGTTCACTTCGGCGCGGTTGATGAGACGTACACCACGGTCTTCCAATAAACGGGCAGCATGTGGCTGGCGTACGCGGTAAAATACCGCTTGATTCTGGACGCGGTCGAGTAGTTGTTCCAGCCCTGAATCGCTCCAGTCATCCCAGGTGAGCAACTCAATCGAAGAAAAGCGCTTCAATTCATTAATAAATCCTCGATTATGCTGTGCAGCCATTGATTCATACAAAACAATCATGACAAATCCTCCATAATATAGCGGATCATCGCATCCCCCACGTTGACGCCTGTGACATTGAGAATGTTGCGGATATGCGCAGCGGCGTTGACTTCACAGACGAGCGTCTGGCCATCTGGTCCATATAATAAATCGCCCCCGACAGCTTCAGCCGCCTCCAAAGCGAGCTGCTGTTGCTGTTCGCTCAGTTCAACTGGGAAGGCACGCCCGCCGTTTGTGATATTCGCACGGAAATCAGTGTCGGACTGGCGTTTCATCGCGGCAACGATCTTTCCTCCGACGATATTGACGCGGATGTCGCGCCCGCGGCTTTCTGAGATGAACTCCTGGAACACGTAATCGATGCCCGACAGGCTTTCTACTTTCTCATAAAACTGCTCTTCCGTTTCAATCAAATACACTTTCATGCCGAACGACCCGTGTCCTTCCTTGATGATCATCGGCAAACTGAGGTGATCCAAGACGCCTTCGTAATAACTGGAACCTTGTATTGTGAAGTTCGGGTACACTTTCGGTGCTACGATTGTCTTCGGCATCGGGATCTTTCGTTCTGCCAGACGGATGTATTGGGTGGCTTTGTTATCGCATAAATCGATGATCGCCGGATCGTTGTAAACGGGAACGCCCCGGCTTTTCAGGAAATACCCGAGCAAGATGTCTTTATCGAGCAGCACCGCGAAATCTGGGAACTCTTGCTGTGCAGAGAGCGACATTTGGATTTCGTAATTTTTCTTGATTGATACTTGGATGCCCTGGCGCTCGGCGGCTTCAGCCATCAATTGCGCCTGGTCTTGAAATTTATCGGAAACTAGGCTTCCGTTATAGATAACCCAACAACTCAGCATTTCCATTCCACCTTCATGATATACTCATACGTAAAAAGTGTATCATGTTTACTAATGGAAAGAGGTTTTTAAAATGATTACAGGACTCGATCCTTATAAGGAAAAATGGGGCATCCGGTCGGACGCATCGATCAAGCCTGGCCTGGAAGCGATGGAAGCAGCGCTTTTCGAATTGGGCAATCCGCATAAAGGGCTGCCGTTTATCCATATTGCCGGCACTAATGGCAAAGGTTCCACTGCAGCTTTCGTCTCGTCTATCCTCATGGCACACGGAAAACACGTCGGCAATTTCTTCTCGCCGGCGATTGAGGATGTCCATGACCAAATCCAACTCGACCGCATGCCGATCGGAACAGCGGAATTCGATAAAGCGATGGAAAGGCTTTCGAAAGTGAAAACGGCGCTTACGGATTTTGAATTGCTGACGGTTTGTGCCTTGCTCATTTTCGAGGAGGCAGCACCGGATTATATTATCATCGAAGCGGGAATGGGGGGCAGGTTCGATAGCACCAATGTCATCGATCCACTTGTGTCCATCATTACAAGCATTTCCAAGGAACATACTATGTTTCTTGGAGACAGCATCGAAGAAATCGCCTGGCATAAAGCGGGGATCATCAAGGATGAAAAGCCTGTTGTCATCGGGCCATTACCGGAAGAAGCCCGCAAAGTAATTGATGGAATAGCGCAAGAACACCATGCGCCCATCCTAACGGTGCAAGAATATGACGGCCCCCTGAAGCTGAAAGGCCAGCATCAGCGATTCAATGCTTCTTTGGCATGGACAGCTGCACAACAACTGCTGGGGCAATTGTTCGATGCAGAAAAAACAGCCGCGGGACTCGCACAAGCCACAATCGCGTTCCGTTTTGAGGAAATTTTTCAGCATGTCATCTTTGACGGGGCTCACAATGAAGCGAGCATCAAAGCCTTAGTGGAAACGATACAGGAAAATTACCCAGATAAAAAAATTCATATTGTTATGGGCTTGATTCAAGGGAAGGACTATTTATCCATTTTAAGGTTGTTGGAAAAAATAAGCAGTCACTTTACTTTTATTGATTTCTCTGATGAGCGTGCTATGCCGGCACAGATTTTATTTTCAGAAAATATAAGTAAAATAAAGACAATTCAAAATGATTATGATATATTACCTGTACAGAATGATTCAGAAGTGACAATAGTCACAGGTTCTCTTTACCTATTGAGTCTACTAAAACAGCGAAATTATCAGATGTTCCGGCATTACAATAGCCCGTGACCAGCAAGACAGGGACAATGCGAGAACATAGCAAGGGAGACGAGCGATGGACCCATTATCAAAAAGAAGGAACATCCTTTGGGCGGCATGGCTATTTATTGTTCCGCCAGGACTGTTTCTTATTTATCAATATTACCCACCACCTTCCCTGGAATTGGCCGATGTTTTAGCATATTTGGCCTTTTTCGTGCTGGCTTGCTTGTTCCCGATGAACATCAGCGGCGTGCCGACTTACCTCGTCCAATGGCTGACAGTGGCCGTCTTTTTGAAATATGGATTGTTTGTCGAAGTTATCCTGTCCCAATTAACGATGATTATCGTCATTTTAAGGTTGCGGACTTCTGAAAGCCTATCGGTACGCATCCCGTTCAACTCGATGATGTTCTTCACGATTTCAGCGATTGCCGGCTTGACGTTCCTCTTTGCGGGAGGGGAGATCGCTTCTTTGAATCTGGTGGATGTCATTGTGTTCGGCTTGTTATTCCAGACCGTCTCTTTTGTGGCCAATCAATTCATCCTCTATGGCTATGCGCGGATCCTTCGCGAGCATAAAGATTTTTTCTCACTTGATACGATCTGGGATTTTGCCATCACTTTTTTGGTGTTTCCGTTCTCGATCGCCTTGTACATGTCAGAAGCCTATTTTGGATTGACAGCCTTATTGTTGCTCGGCATCCCATTTTTTACGATGACTGCCATTATCCATATGTACACCAATTCCGAAAAAGTGAACAACGATTTGAAAAAAGCGGGCGTGATCGGTCACCAATTGGCTGCCCGTTTGTCGTCAGATGAAGTGTTTGACCAATTTGTCATTCAAGTTGCCAAACTTTTCAAAGTGGATTTTGCGTATGTCATTGATTTCCGCGATGGGCAATTGCTGATGTTGCGGAAATTCGAGGAAAATCAATTCCAGCCTCTCGACACACAACCGATCAATTACGACGAAGGAATCGGAGGCAAAGCAATTATTGAAAACGATTCGTATATGTTTAGCAGCAAATCACAATGGAAAAGCATGCCGACGGAATACATCCATCCCGATTCGGAGAGTCTCATGGCGATGCCCATTTCGCGAAACAATAAAATCGAAGGCGTTTTGGTTCTCGCCGCCCGCAGAAAACATGCTTTCCACAACCACCAGCTTCAAATTCTGGACATCTTAAGCACTTATTTTGCCGTATCCTTGGAAAAAGCAGTGCTCGTCCAAAAAGCGATCGCCAAGAGCGAACGCTGCGGACTGACCAAACTATATAATTACCGCTATCTTGATGAAGCGATTGGAAAATGCATGGATCAAGTGAATAACGGCGAACTCGATAATTTGTCCGTCATCATGATGGACATCGATTACTTTAAAGCCATCAATGATAAATACGGCCACCAAAGCGGCAATGAAATTTTAGTTGAGCTCGCCAATTTATTGACGGATATGGTCAGCAGTGAAGGGACGGTAGCCCGTTACGGGGGCGAAGAGTTTGTCATTTTGCTTCCCGGCTATAGCAAGGAAGTTTCGATGCTGTTCGCGGAGAACATCCGCAAAGAAATTGAAAAGCACCAATTCACCATCCATAGCGATTTAGATGACAACAGGGGCACTGTCGGCATCCAAATCACCATGAGCATCGGCGTCTCCTCGGCGCCGGATGACAGTGACGACGCCATGGCGATGATCCGCAATGCTGACCGTGCATTATATATCGGAGCGAAGCAAGCAGGGCGCAATAAGGTTGCTGCCTATACAAAATAAGGCTACAGAACGGCTTTTGCCGATTCTGTAGTCTTTTTCTCTCAGGAAAGATGGGAATAAAAGCTAAAGTTTTATTAAAAAGTATAGATTATCCTGTAAAAATACCGTGTCAAAACCAAGTAAACATGCAATAATATAGGCGTAGCAGGATTTAGATATAAAGGCTTCACAATAAGGAAATTAATTACAATAAACGATGCAATTTTAGGGGGAATGCAGGAAATGAACAAGCTGAAATCGCAACAAGGCTTAACGCTCATCGAAGTGCTGGCGGCACTCGTCATCCTCGGCATCGTCTTCGTCGGCATCATGACCGTATTCCCCCAAATGACCTTGTTCAACAACAAGACCGAAGCGAAGCTCGACACGATGAACTTGGCCAGGCAGGAGATGGCGAATATCACCAATGCTGACTGGCTGGGCGACCGCGACGAAACGGATCCTGTCATTTATGAAAAATTCATTGATAAATACGAAGTGACGATGAACAGTTTGAGTTATACAAAAGTCTCTGAGCAAAACGGTTATGCTCGATTCGAAAAGCAGGATGGCTACACATACGAAGTAGAACTTGCACTCGCCTGTACACCTTTTTTGACTGAGAGCGAGACGAGCCTTTTAAAATGCGATGATCCTACTCTCGCCCAACTGCACAAAATGCATTTAAAAATTTATCAGGACGGCCAAGTGAATAGTGAAACGTATGGCTATCTTCAATACCGTGTAGAGGAACAAAATTGATGGAGAGGCTAAATGAAAAAGGGGTAAGCCTTGTCGAAGTACTGGCAGCGTTGCTTCTTGTATCCATCATTGCAACTGCGGCTTGGACGGCATTGTCTATTGGAATGAAACATACGACTGCAGAAACGAGCAAAACGGAAATCCAGCAAGATGCCAATATCATCATTACGAAGTTATCGGCCGCTCATCGCCAGAACGAAACGTATTCACTCAAATTTGAAGGCGGCCAATTAATGATGAAAACTGACAATGCAACAGGAGTGGGAGTTTTTGAGCGAGTGCTCGATAAGGAATATGACTACACCGGCACTGTAATAGCAGGAAATCCAGACCTGACTGCTGAAACATTGATCGAACCGAAAAAAGAACACGCCAATATCAATTTAAATTTAACGAAAAACGGCCGAAACTTGAGCATCCAGACGACGTTGACACGCATCCGCACTGACCGGCCATAGGAGGCTCTATATGGAAAAGGTAAAAAATGAAAAAGGCTATGCGCTTGTCATCGTCCTGCTCATCATCGTGCTGTTTATGGGGTTAGCGGCCACGTTCATGGCGGGCTCATTGAATCATGCGAAACAGGAAAAAGTTGTGGATACGGGAAACCAAGCGGTCGCGGCCGCTGAAATGGGCACTATCTATTACAGTTCGGACTTTGAACGCGAATTGAAACTATTGAAAGAAGAAATGCAACAGGAAACACAACTCAAATTGAACGAACTCATTGCATGCATTGAATTGCCATTAGGCGCAACTTGCGATAGTGAATTAGAACGCACTATGTGGGAAGAAAAGATCGATAGAGAAATGAAAGAACTTTACGTCCAAAAGATTCTTGAAAAAAGCAGTGAGTTGGATGCATTGAAATTAGCTGGTGAAGAAAATCCTTTTGATGGAGAACAAGTGCAATACCATGTCAAATCAGCAACCGCCAAGAAAATGAATGCAGCACAAAATGATGTGGATGATATTCTGGTCGTCGACAAACAAGTCAAATGGGTAGAGATCCTCCTAAATGTTGAAGGAAAAGCATTGGATAACCAAAAAGAACTAAACGCAATTTTTCAAGTGGAAATTCCAGATAGTTTCCTCGACAGCACAGAAACACGAAAGATTAACACCATAGTCATCACTGAAGATGAAGACTTGACGTACGATAAAGTGTTTTCGCTGACACCGCCTACAATCTCGTGCGCAGACTTAGTAACTGCTGTTAAAAACAAGACAGCGGAAGCACCTTATGAATGCAAAGCACAGGCCGATGAAACGTTAAAAGGATTTCTAGCCTCACTTGATGATGATATGGATCCGAAAGATTTTCGTGTTTTTACAAATGACTATGCGGACTTTGTTTGTGAGAAAAATTGTAACAATACAGATTTCCAAGGTATCAATATAGTCGTGAACGAAAACGATGCAGGGGCACCTAACAATATGAATAATCTGGTCAATGCCAATTTATTTATTTCGGGCAAGCTCTCAGTCGGAAACAATATTATAAACCTTGGCAAGAACGGAGAAAAACAGACAATTGTCGTAAAAGAGCTGGATGTCGACGTAAACCTGAAAAACATGTACAACACAAATTTTCTCGTACTGGGGTATCAAGACAAAACGAGAAAAGCGCAAATAGATTGGAAAAACCATATTGAAGTCTCGAATCATTCCAACTTTTGCATAGATATTGACCGAATTGACCCGGATGATCTGTCACGTTTGGAGAGAGAGGTCGCGTTCTCGGATAGCGGCCATTTGATCTATTATACGGAAGTGGCAGAGAAGAATTTTGTTTTAAGGGATAAAAAAGGAAGAATCAATCAAGAACTAACTAGCATTTATGTAACGAGAGCCAGCGATTATTCAACATTCTTAGAAAACTGCGGCATCTCGATGAAAGAAAGCAAGATTGTCCCGATTGATGTCTCGGTTCCAGAACCGATCGGATCCGGTTTTGGTCTGGAAGTTGAATATTAATAAAGAAATGAGCAAGGCGTAGGGGGAAGAGTAATGATTAAACTATTAATTTGGCTCATGATTGCAGCGGGTGTCATGGCAGGAGTGGTCTTTTTCAAGAAAATAGAGAATAAGAAAAAGACCTATCTTATAGCAGTCGGAAGTCTTTTAGCAGCTGCTGTGGCGCTTTGGATGCAAGGGAATTTCGCCTGGCATATGAGCCTGCTCGCGATTCTCGGCTTGTCGCTCGTGACAGCGCTTCTCTTCATGAAAATGGAAGAACGCGAGCAGCAGGAAAAAGAGCGGTTGAAACAAGAGCGCAAAGATCGCAAGAAGCAAGCAGTCGAACCGCCGAAACCCGCAATAGAAGCCGAAAAGGCGCCGAAACCAGAAGCAGAACCAGTTAAAGAGAAATCCGAGAAGGTATTTGGCATGGAGTCCATCGGCCCGGTCGGAAAGGGGAATTAAGATGGACAATAAGCAATTCGGAAAAGTGTTTGTCGGCGTATTTGGAGCCGCCCTTGTCGTATTTGGCACAGCCAATGCCGGGGCGTATGCGGTCGATGAATGGGTGTTCCCGTCGGCGGAATACGGCGATTATACATATATCGGCACGACCGACGTATCGAATATGGCAGTCGCGGATGCCAAGACTTTGTTTTTGAGCCAGGCTTCCGCGGTCCGGGAATCTTCGGAATTGCATGTCACGTATTTGGACGCAACAGCAAAATACCCATTGAAAGACGTTGAAATTTCATTGGATGAAACTTTGGAAAGAGCACAGAGTGGTGCGCAAAATGATTTTGTATTCGATCTGTCGGAAACGACGACGCGTTCGTTCTTGAAAAAGCAGTTCACCGATGTGCCGTTTACAGAAGCGGATATCGCGAATATTCACCAGCAGCTTGAAACGGCGCTTGAAGGCGGACAGTCAGTGACGCGTGTCGATATCAACAGCGATTCTCTTGAGATGAGCCCGCAAGAAGTGGCTCAATCGAGTTTCTCCCATGATATAAATAGCCCTGGTGCAGAAGAATTGATCGAGGTTATCGACGGCACAGTCATCGCTCCAGATGAGCAATTCGACTTTCTGTCAAAACTTGAAGAACTGGCTTTGCTCGATGCGACCGATGCAGAACTGACAGAAATCGCTTCGGCCATTTACGGAGCCGTATTGCGGACGAATTTTCTCATTGAGCAGCGCAGCATCGGCGAACAAGTCCCGGAAAATGTGCCGGCCGGGGAAGAAGCAGCGATTAATCGGTCATTGGATGTCGATTTCGCCTTCTCTAACCCAAATGCCAGTTCATTCACATTGAATGTCTATCTGCAAAATGGTGAACTGACGGCATCGGTTCATGGACAGCCATTTGTCCACACCTATTACATCTCGACCGCAGCCGATAAAGAAGTCGAACCGCGTCTTATCAAGCAATACAGCGCATTCGTCTCGAGCGGCAAAAAAGTGAAAGAACAAGGCCGCGACGGCAAGCGTATCGAAGTGGTGAGAAGTGTGTTGGAAGGCGATAAAGAAGTGCGCGTCGAACCGGTGTCGAGCGATTTCTATCCGCCGGTCCACCGCGTCGAAGTGTATCCGCTCAACGTACCTGAAGCACCTGCGACCGATGCAAACGGTGAACCTATTCCGCAGCCAGGAGATGAAGGCTTTGTTGACGCAAACAACAACGGCATCCATGACCCTGCAGAACAAAGTGCAGAAGACGAAACGGTTGTTGGGGACGAAGAAAGTACAGGTACTGAATTGAATGAATCGGTAGATGGTTCTAACCAAGATTCTAGTCAAGATACGGGAACTGGAACAGAAAATGCAAGTGAAGGTAGCGGTAGTGAAAACGATTCATCGACTGACGATGAGCCGGTGTACGACAAAGCAGGAAAACGAGTCGAGTAGTGACGGCTGAGCAAGGGGGATTTGAATGGTAATTAAGAGGAAACGAATTGGCGACATTCTTGTCGAGCAAGGGTTATTGACACAGGAAGATCTGCAGGGGGCACTGGATTCCAAGCAAAACGACCAGAAACTCGGCGACGCCTTATTGTCACGCGGGCTGATCACCGAACAGCAATTGATCGAAACGCTCGAAGTACAGCTCGGCATTCCGCATGTCTCGCTGTTCCGCTATCCGTTCGAGCCTTTATTGTTCAATGTAGTGCCGAAAGACTTTGCAAAGCGAAAACTGCTCGTGCCGTTAAAACGTGAAGGCGACCGATTGTTCATCGCAATGACCGATCCGACCGATTTCATCACGATTGATGACTTGCGCTTGGCGACAGGATTCCAGATCGAGCCGACGATTGCGTCAAAAGAAGACATCATGAAGACCATCGCCAAGTATTACGAAGAAGAATCCTACGATGAACTATTGGAAGAATTGCCGGATACAAAAGAAGATACTGAAGATGCGTTGACCGACTTGGATGCTCCAATCGTGCGCCTGGTCAATCAGCTGCTGTCGAACGCGGTCGCGATGAAAGCATCCGACGTCCATCTCGACCCTCATGAAGGGAAGTTTTTGGTGCGCTACCGAATCGACGGAACGCTCCGTACCGAACGGACTTTGCCGAAATCGATGCAGCAGATGATCACGGCGCGCATTAAAATCCTGGCGAATCTCGACATCACCGAAAACCGCATCCCGCAAGACGGCCGCATTAAAACGACTGTCGATTTCCGCGCGATCGACCTTCGCGTATCCTCGCTTCCGACAGTGTTCGGAGAAAAAATTGTCATGCGGATTTTGGATTTGAGCCAGAACTTAACCGATATTTCCAAGCTCGGTTTCAACGAGACGAATATGGAACGCTTTATGCGTGAAATCGATAAACCGAACGGCATCGTGTTGATTTCCGGCCCGACCGGCTCTGGGAAATCATCTACATTATATGCGGCGCTTAATAAGCTGAATTCCGAAGAAGTGAATATCATCACCGTTGAAGACCCCGTCGAATATCAATTAGAAGGTATCAACCAAATCCAAGTGAACGCCAATGTCGGTTTGAGCTTTGCGGCAGGATTGCGTTCGATTCTGCGCCAAGATCCCGATATCGTCATGGTCGGGGAAATTCGCGATAAGGAAACAGCAGATATTTCCATCCGCGCCTCGCTCACGGGGCATTTGGTACTGAGCACAATCCATACAAATGACTCGATCGCATCGATTACGCGCCTTCTTGATATGGGAATTGAACCGTTTCTCGTGACTGCTTCGCTCAATGCGGTCATCGCGCAGCGGCTCATCCGCCGTGTGTGCCGAGATTGCAAGGAAATACAGCCGGCAAGCGTGCGCGAACAAGAGATTTTTGCGAGAAGGGGCTTGTCGATCGACACGATTTCACGGGGCGCCGGCTGTCCGCAATGCAATATGAGCGGCTATAAAGGGCGCATGGCAATCCACGAAGTGCTCGTTGTCGACGATGCCATCAAAGACGTCATTAACCGCGGCGGCACAGCTGCCGAGATCCGCAAAATCGCCGTGGCCAATAAAACGATTTTCCTTATTGATGATGGCCTATTAAAAGTAAAGGAGGGCATGACGACGACGGAAGAAGTGCTCCGCGTTGCCATGAGTGACTAATATGACTGAAACCGCTATTGATTTTATCGATAAAGTTTTGACCGCAGCGCGCGAACTCGGCGTATCCGATATCCATATGACCACCGGCATCCCGCCGGTTTTCCGCATGCACGGCTCGCTCAAGCGCTACGGGGAGGAGCGGCTGTTACCTGAAGACACTGAAGCGATCGCGAAAGCCTTGATGCCTGAAAGTTTGTGGGACACTTTCCTGCAAAAAGGCGAGATGGATTATTCCTACTCGATTCCTGGCGTCGCGCGTTTCCGTGTCAACTCATTTCACCAGCGCGGTTCCATTTCGCATGCGTTCCGGACCATCCCGACGGTCATCCCGTCGATTGACGATTTGAAAATGCCGGATACTTTGAAGAAATTGTCCGATACGCATCAAGGCTTGATCCTCGTTACCGGCCCGACCGGTTCCGGTAAATCGACCACTTTGGCGGCGATGATCCGCCATATGAATGAAAACATGACGAAGCACATCATCACGCTTGAAGACCCGATCGAGTATATGCATAAGCACGGCTCATCGGTCATCGACCAGCGCGAAGTCGGTTTTGACACGAAGTCATTCGCCAATGGCTTGCGCGCTGCACTCCGTCAAGACCCGGATGTCATCCTGGTCGGTGAGATGCGCGACCTCGAGACGATCACGACCGCGATCACTGCAGCTGAAACAGGCCACTTGGTCATGGGCACGCTCCATACGTCAAGCGCCGCCTCGACCGTCGAACGGATCATCGACGTGTTTCCGCCAGAACAGCACGCCCAAATCCGCACGCAGCTCGGCGGCATCTTGAAAGCGGTCATCTCGCAGCGCTTGCTTCCGACAGCGGACGGTAAAGGGCGCGTCGCTGCGACAGAGATCATGATCCACAACACGGCGATCGCGAACCTCATCCGTACCGAGAAAGTCCACCAGATCCCGAACGTCATCTTGACGAACCGGGCAGCGGGGATGCACCTCATGCAGACATCGGTCCAGGAGCTTTTGAATAAAGGCCGCATCACGAAACAAATCGCGGCGCCTTATTTGATCGGAGGCGAAGAATAAGTGGCGCGTTTTAAATACGAAGGACGCGACCGGAAAAAGATCCGTGCTGGCTACGTGACGTCTGCGAATCGCAAGGAGGCGGTGCAAAAGCTGCGCGAAGAAGGCATTCGCGTTATCGATATCCGCGAAGTGCCGGTCGGTGCTTTGCAAAAAGACATTTCGTTCGGCAGTCCGGTCAAACGCGACCAGTTCATCATGTTCTTGCGCCAATTCTCGACTTTGATGCGCGCCGGTGTGACCATCGTCGATTCGGTAAAGATTTTGTCCCAGCAAGTCGAATCCAAGCAGCTGCGCAAGACGCTTGCCGAAATCGATGAAGAGCTGAGAAAAGGAAATTCCTTATCCGATTCGCTCGCCAAATACCCGAAAATCTTTGAACCACTTACCGTCAACTTGGTACGCGCCGGTGAACTGTCTGGGAATATCGACGACTCGCTCGACCGGCTCGCGACGCATTATGATAAAGCGTATCAGACGAGGCAAAAAGTCATCTCGGCGATGAGCTATCCGGTTGTTGTTGGTATCCTCGCGATTGGCGTTGTCATTTTCCTACTGTCGACAATCGTGCCGATGTTCGTCGATATGTTCCAAGGTTTTGGCGGTGAGTTGCCGCTGGTCACGCAAATCGTTATGGGCGCGAGCCGGTTCACGGTCCAGTATTGGTATTTGCTTGTATTATTCGCGTTGATTTTCGCCGGGACGATCTGGCTCATGAAGCGCAGCGAACAGGGGCGCATGGTGCTCGATACCGTCGTGCTGAAAATCCCAATCTTCGGTAAGCTTTTGCAAAAATCCGCGCTCGCCAGGCTCACGCGCACGCTCAGTTCGCTGTTCACCAGTTCGGTGCCGATCTTGCAGGCGATGACGATGACCGAGAAAGTCGTCGGCAATGCGGTGATGTCGAAAGTGCTGCTCGCGTCACGCGATTCTTTGGAACGCGGCGGCTCTCTGACCGCGCCGATGAAGCAGCATTGGGCCTTTCCGCCGCTCATTCCCCATATGATTTCAATCGGCGAACAAACCGGTTCGCTCGATCATATGCTTGCTAAAGTAGCGGAATTTTATGAGAAAGAAGTGGAAGCGGAAACCGACAGACTAAAAGCCTTGATTGAACCGCTAATGATTGTCGTGCTCGCAGCTCTCGTCGGGACTATCGTCTTGGCGATCATGATGCCAATGTTTGAGATGTTCAATAATGTAGATAATTTGTAGGTATTTTAGCAATATTAACAAGAAAAAATTTCTAAAAAAATATTAAAAAGATATTGTTTAATCTGCGACCATTGATATAATTAAGCTGTACTGAAAGTGGTACTTACTTAACAAAATAATAAGGGGGAAAAGAGAATGAAAAAATTCTTACAGAAGAAGTTGAAAGATCAAAAAGGGATGACGCTGATCGAGCTTTTGGCAGTAATCGTTATCATCGCGATCATCGCGGCAATTGCGATTCCGGCAATTGGAAATATTATTGAGAATAGTCGTTATAGTGCAGTCAAATCGGACGCTACAAATGTATTAAGTGCTGCAAATATTTATTTTACTGAAAATTCTGGTGATGCTTCAGTTGACACAGCTAAACTCATTGCAGAAGGGTTTCTTGAGTCATCAGGCGAATTATCAGCAACTGCAACAGAAACTGTTGTAACCAATGCTAATCCCTTAACTTTAACAACAACAAATGCTGTAACATTCTCTGGTGGTAAAGCTGTTACTTTTACTGGGGCGACGGTAAGCGGTATTACTGGAGACAGTATTAAAGGTAGCGATATTGATGCTGATACAGACCATGAGATCGACGAATAAATTGAGTGAAATTAAAAAGTATTAATTTTTAGGAGCTGATCAAATGGCTTTACCGTTTTTCCAGAAAAAAGCGCGCGTAGCGACAATAACGATAGAAGAAGATGCAATCCGCTATGTTGAGCTGAAGTCTGCAGAGCCGGTGTCCTTGATCCAGGCGGAAGAATTATTTCTTCCAAAAGGCATCATGGACAGCGGCAAAATCGCGGACCCAGAAGCGCTCGCTGTGGAACTCGGTAAGGCGATCGATCAGTGGGGTCTCTCCAAGAAGTCAGTCCGCTTCCTCGCCCCTGACGAATTTGTTATCATCCGCAAAGTCCCTTACCCCGAAGACGTCGAAGCCGACGAATTAAAAGGGCATTTCTTTATCGAAATCGGCTCTACTTTGTATTTGCCATTTGAAGACCCGGTATTCGATGTGGTCCCGTACCATTTGGATTCCGATGAACCGGAAGCGATCATCATCGCTTCGAAAGAATCGGTCATCAAAGATTACGAAGATGTCTTTGACGGTGTGAAACTTAAACCGCTCGTCGCCGATATTACGCCGCTCGCGCTTTACCGCTTGGCGTATCTTGAACACGATTTTCCGGAAGACGAACACATCATGCTCATCGATATGCAAGGCAAGAAGATGACGGTGTCGATTTTCCATGAACATTTCCCGATGTTCATGCGGCCAGTTGACCTCGATGTGCTCGTTGCAAATCCAGAAGATCCGTCGCAGCTGCTTGCGGCCGTCGAAGAAGAAGCTGAAAAGCTCGGCAATTTCTATCGCTATAATATGAATGAAGGCGAACAAGGCATCACGAAAGTCATTTGCAACGGAGAGTTTGGCGATTGGCACGCATTTTGCGGGCGTTTGTCCGACCGGTTCCTGATAGATGTCGAGCCGCTCGTCAAAGACGGCATCGAAGCGGACGGCAAAATCGTGCCGCCGCGCTTTAACCGGGCGATCGGCCTGGCGTTGAAAGAGGTGTAGGCATGTTAGTCGATATTAATTTACTCCCACAAAAAGAACGCGACCGGCCAGCTGTTTTAATCGCGGCGGTCGCGATTTTATTATTGGCGATCATCATCTGGGCAGTCTTCGCCATGATGGCGAGAGCCGAAGCGAATGAACAACAGGCATTGCAAGTTCAGGCACAAGGCGTCATGGCTGAACAGGCGCAAATCCGCAGTGAACTCGAAGCCCGCCAAGGCATGAACGAAGAACAGCAATTGCAGGCGACTGTCGAATGGGCAGAAAGCTACCAATTCGATACGATTCCGCTATTGGAAGAACTCGTATCGCTACTTCCAGCTCGCGGCTTTTTCCAGACTTTCTCGTATACAGGGCTGGACCAGGCGCAGCTTGTCGTCCAGTTCGACTCTTCGCGCGAAGCGGCTTATTATTTGGCGCAGCTGAAATCATCTGAACTGCTCACTTCCGCCACGCTCGATAATGTCGCCACGGAAATTTTTGACGAAGCAGCAGAAGAGGAAGTCATTGTCGACCCGAGCGAGCCGCGCTATTTGGCGACTTACACGCTCTTGTTCCAGGACGAACGCATTCCGGTAGAAGGTGAAGAAGCAGAAGGTGAAGCGGTGGACGAGGTGGCACCAACTGACGAACCGGCCGAACAACCAGCAGATTCAACAGAGACGGAAGAAACCGATGTTGAAGTCGATGTGGATGTCGAGACAGACGATGCAGAATCGGGAGATGAAGCCGCATGAGCAGCATGACAAAAAACCAAAAAGAAAAAGCGCTCA
This sequence comes from Planococcus sp. A6, assembly GCF_028823615.1. Classification (GTDB taxonomy): domain Bacteria; phylum Bacillota; class Bacilli; order Bacillales_A; family Planococcaceae; genus Planococcus. Next base: position 1,881 of record NZ_JAPEHT010000069.1, on the reverse strand, counting down.
TCGCACTAGCCGTCTTGTTCTTACTGGCCCTTGGGTTTTATTCATACTTCTTGCTGTATGCGCCGGCAAAAGATGCGCGCGAACAAGCCCAGCAATCGCTGCGCTCGGAGCGCGACGTGTTGATGGCTTTGCAGACGCAAGTGAAGGAATTGCCGGAAGGCGAAGCCGTCAGCACCCTTGAACTGCAGAAGAAAGTATCGATCGACCCGCTGTCCGAGTTGATGGTCTTGCAGATTGAAGAAGCTGAGCTCATCTCGGGAACACGCGTCGAAGCGATCCAGCTCGCAGAAGCGGATGTCGCACTTCCGGTTCCGGTTGAAGGATTGGAGAACTTGAAAGAAGTGGAAACGACTGTCGCGTTTACGGCAGAAAACTATAACGAAATTACGGACTTCATTTCTGAAATCGAGGAAATGGAACGCATACTCGTCATCGAGTCGATCAATTTCGGCGCCAATCCGGAAGTGCGGGAAGTCGTCGAAGAAACCGAACCGCTGCAAGTGACGCTGTCGTTTGCGGCGTATTACCGCCCGGACCTCATCGCTTTGGAAGATACCGTCCCGAAAATCGATGCACCGGCGCCTGCGGATAAAAAAGACCCGCTACCGGCGAACGATGGCACGGAATACGCTGATGACAATGAAGAAGAAACAGATTCCGACGTGGATGTCGATGTTGACGTCACGGTCGAAGAAAGTGCATCAGGGGAAGAGTGAAGGAAATCATTGCGATTTCCTTTTCTTCAATTCTGATCAAAAGCGCTTTTTGATTAAATATATAAAGAATTATCTAGATGAAAGAGTGGAAGGTGGCGAATCCGGCGGGAGCAGTGACGGAGCAGTGCGACGGAGCGACATGGACTGAAGACCCTGGACCGAGCAAAGCGAGGGAAGCGGCTGAAGCCATGCCCGCGGAAAGCGTCCGCCTGGAGCGAATTCACAATGCTGCTTCGCCGTTTATAACTTCTTACTTACACAACAAATAAATTCTACTAGTAAAAGAGGGACATCATGATTGCTGTATATTCCGTTTTTGCTTCTGTATTCGGTTTGGTGTTCGGTTCGTTCTATAATGTCGTAGGCTTGCGCGTGCCGAAAAACGAATCAATCGCTTATCCGCCGTCTCATTGCACGACCTGTGACCGCCGTTTGACCGCACTCGACCTGGTGCCGGTGTTTTCCTACTTATTCCTGCGCGGTAAATGCCGGAAATGCGGCTCGCGCATCCACTGGGTGTATCCGTTAATGGAAGCGATCACCGCTGTGTTGTTCACCGCCGTCTTCTTGAAATTCGGCTTTACGCCGGAACTGATCGTCGGTTTGTTGTTCGTATCGATGCTCGTGATTATCACCGTGTCTGACATTGCTTATATGCTCATACCTGATAAAGTGCTATTGCCATTTGCGGCAGTGCTGCTTGTGTTGCGTTTCATGGTTCCGCTCGATCCGTGGTGGGATTCACTGCTCGGTGCTGCTGTCGGATTTTCGGTGTTGTTGTTGATTGCGACTTTGTCAAAAGGCGGCATGGGCGGGGGCGACATCAAATTGTTTTTTGTTATCGGGCTCGTGCTCGGAACCGCTGGGACCTTGCTGACTTTATTCTTCGCCTCGTTTATCGGCGCCATTGCCGGCATCATTTTGCTTAGGGTAAGAAAACAAGGCCGAAAAACACCGATTCCGTTCGGCCCATCGATTGCTTTATCCGCCGTGATCGTTTATTTATGGGGTGAGCAATTCATCGGTTGGTATGTAAATTTATTCATGTAGATTATAACTTTATTATGTAAACTTATGATATATTTGATGATGTTAGTGTTTTAATTACAACATTCAAAGGTATTAAAAAGAAAAAAAGCGGCAGACCCAAATTCGGGTCTGTCGC
>NZ_JAPEHT010000068.1 GCF_028823615.1 Planococcus sp. A6 | reverse complement strand
TTAAGTTTGATTGCATTGACGTTTTTGCCGGTCATTGGCAAAAAACTATACAACGACGATGCACTATTCCGAAAAGGCAAAGCAGCGCTCTATACTTCCCTATTTTTGACCGCTATGGGATTACTTTCAACGATAGGCTCGATCATCAAGGGGAACGGAATGGATTTCGCAGCATTGTGGCTTTCTGTTTTTTTGTTTCTGATTTTACTGTTTGGGTCCGCAGTCTACGGAATTCCCGTTTCATCATTTTCTGATTTGGCGACTTCCAAGGTGGAGGAGTATCGCTTCCCACTCGCTTTTCTGATCCATTTAGGGTTCGGCTTATTGTCTTATCTATTTCTCGGCCCGCTTATGTATTTCGCAGTAATCGTAGCTGTGGTGTTTTTCCTCTTTGATGAGCTATTGCGAAAAAGGGAAATCACGCGTTCGTTCAAATCTTTGGCCTGACAAACGACGCTTTGCGAGTTGCTTCAGAAAGGTCGATATGTGGGAGTTCTTGACGGATCAGCCCAAAAGTTTCTCCAATGAGCGCTTCCAGTTCTTTCATGGCGTCAGACGGCTCTTGAAAAAACACAGACTCCAAACGGGCGGCGCAATTCTTTGGTTTGATGTCCATTAACGCGAGCGAGTTGCGCTGCCATTTGAATGCCGGATGAGGAATGAATTGGCGATTCAAACCGAATAGCAGGCCCATAATATTCGTTTGGACGGAAACGACCACTTTGTAGAACATGAGCCAATCCTTCCGGTGAACGAGTGCTTCCCGGTTGTTCCAACGGCTTCCGAAATCGCTATAATAATTAATCACCGCTTCTTGCAATTCAAGCGGATAATGCTCGACTTGTTTTTTCAGCTGCTCAATCGCCACTTCCCCATAGAGTGCAATACCGTGTTGGAAGGCTGCGGCAATGCATTGCTTGTCCGGATCGACGTCGAGTTCTCGGGTCACTTGATGGATGGTTTGGCGAATCGTCTCGGTTAGGAAACTGCTGATTTCGAATTTCACGCCGTCCACTGTGTAGGTTTCCGCCCATTCCTCCTCTTCATATGGATGAAACTCCAATAATTGGCCTTGAAGTTGAGTGATGATTTGTGTGCGTGCTTCGTCCAATGGTGCTTGTTTCCAAAAAATGAGCAATTCAATATCCGAGAATTCGTCTTGCCAATTCCGGGACACCGATCCCGCCAGCATGATCGCTTCTATATTAGGGATTTGCGCGTACTGTTCAGCAGCTCGCACCGCTAGTTTTTTCAGTTCCATTCCATCTCTCCGTTCGTTTCAACTTTGACAATCGGCCAAGCTTATTAGCTTTACTATATATTTTTCTTTGTGTATTTCCTATTCCTATTACATATCAAACAGAAACAGAGCGTCCACTCATATTGAATGGACGCTCTGTTTTGTATGGTGATTCATTTTAAGCTTTCAATAATTTCGCATTAATTGCGACGATGACTGTGCTCAAGCTCATGAACACCGCGCCGACTGCTGGGCTGATGATGATGCCCCACGGCGCCAGGACGCCGGCTGCGAGCGGGATGGCGAAAATATTATAGCCGGTCGCCCACCACAAGTTCTGGACCATTTTGCGGTAGGTCTTTTTCGACAGATCGATGAGCGCGACGACATCGTTCGGGTTGCTTTTGACGAGGACGACGTCTGCCGTTTCCATCGCGACGTCCGTTCCAGCGCCGATTGCGATGCCGAGGTCGGCGGTCGCGAGTGCCGGGGCATCGTTTACGCCGTCTCCGGTCATGGCGACGCGCCAGCCTTTGTCTTTGATTTTCTTGATTTGGTTCGCTTTGTCATCCGGCAGCACTTCGGCGTATACTTCCTCGATGCCGAGCTGCGCGGCGACCCAGTTGGCGACTTTTTGGTTATCACCTGTCAGCATGATCGAGTGGATGCCTTTTTCCTTCAAAGCCGCGACCGCTTGTTTCGCCGTGTCACGCACCATGTCGGCAAGCGCAATCATGCCGGCAAGTTTGTCATCAGCCAGAACGAAGACGACCGTTTTCCCTTCTTCCGACAACGCGTTAAAGACTTGTTCATCATATGGCACATTTTCGCCTTTGATATAACCAGGGCTGACGGCGTTGACTTTCATGCCGTCAACTTGGCCTTGTATGCCTTTACCGGTGATTGATTCGAAATCGGTGACTTTGCCGATCTTTAAGTTCCGCTCTTTTGCCGATTGGACGATTCCCGTCGCAATCGGGTGTTCCGAGTTCTGTTCAATCGCTGCGGCGAGCTGCAACACTTGTTCTTCGCTGTAACCATCACTTGCGATGATGTCGGTGACTCCAAACTCGCCCTTAGTCAGGGTTCCTGTTTTATCAAAGACGACGGCGTTCAAATTGCGTGCGCCTTCGAAATCCGCACGGTTACGGATCAATAAGCCTTGCTTCGCTGAAATCGAGGTCGATACCGCGACGACGAGCGGCGCTGCAAGACCGAGCGCGTGCGGGCAAGTAATGACCATGACCGTCACCATGCGTTCGATGGCAATATCAAAGGAGTAGCCGAGTGCAAGCCAGGCGAATAATGTGGCAAATCCGGCAGCAAGCGCCAGATAAAACAGCCATTTCGCGGCACGGTTCGTCAAATCCTGTGTTCTCGATTTGGATTCCTGGGCTTCTTTGACCATCGTGATGACTTGGGACAGATAGGAATCTTCTCCGGTTTTCTCGACTTCCACGACGAGCGAGCCTTCTTTATTGACCGAACCGCCGATGACCGCGTCGCCGTCTTGTTTTTCAATCGGGATCGATTCCCCTGTCAGCATGGATTCATCGACCGCGGAATGGCCATCGACGATGACGCCGTCGACCGGGATTTTCTCGCCCGGCTTGACCAATACCCAATCCTTGTTGCGGATTTCGGACAAAGGCACATCTTCAACTTGTTTATCGTCATTCAAACGATGCGCTTCATTGGGCATCAATTTGACGAGCTGTTCGAGCGCGTTCGACGCCCCCATGATGGAGCGCATTTCAATCCAATGCCCAAGCAGCATGATGACGACCAATGTCGCGAGCTCCCAGTACAGCTGATTGCCGTCCCAGCCAAACACGACGACGGTGCTATAGCTGTAGGCGATGGTGATCGCGAGCGCAATCAAGGTCATCATGCCTGGCGCTTTATCTTTCAGTTCAGCGATGCCGCCCACAAGAAACGGCCAGCCGCCATAGAAAAAGACAATTGTCGACAAGGCGAACAACACATACATATCGTTGTCAAAGCGCCAATCGACGCCCATGAAATGCTGGATCATCGGTGAGATCGCGAGAATCGGGAGTGTCAGGATCAGCGAGATGAAAAAGCGCTTTTTGAAATCCTCCACCATGTCTTCATGTCCCTCGTGACCGTGATGGCCGTGTCCGCCTCCATGTCCATGATCTTCAGGCTCATGCCCGTCGTGCGCATGTTCTGTATGGGCATGTTCTTCCTGGACGGTCGAATTGTCTTCATGCATGCCGTGATGGCTTGTACCTGGTGAATGATCGTCTGCATGCGGTTTCGTTTCGTCATGTTTTGCCATGTGCTTTCACCTCTCGGATCGTTTTTCGGTTCTCTTGACTATATTATAAGCGTCAATTATCGAGAAATTATCGAGAATAGCCAATCGCGCTTTTTTGGAATTTGTGCAGTTTCTATGGAATTTCTATCGAGTTCGGAACATTCCGTTTACTTCCAGTTCCAGCGGGAAATTTCCTTACTGACAAGTTAAATCCAATAAGGAGGTTTTTTGGAATGGCTCACGAACAACATCAACAATTGCTTGAAACGCTGCACGACTGTATGGCGGCGTGCAACCACTGCTTCGACGCTTGCCTGAAGGAAGACGATGTCAAGATGATGGCGGAATGCATCCGCTTGGACCGGGAATGTGCAGACATGTGCGCATACTTGGCCCAGGCGATTACACGAAATTCGCCTTTCGTCCCACAGCTTGCAAAAGTGTGTGCGGAGATCTGCCAAACTTGCGGCGACGAATGCCAGAAACACGCCGATATGCACGACCATTGCAAGAAATGCGCGGAAGCTTGCCACAACTGCGCAGAGGCTTGCCGTTCAATCGCATAAGACAAATAGAGCCAGCTGGAATGTTTTCCGGCTGGCCCTTTTGTGCATTTATTCGGCTTCGTTCAACCATTTATAGCCGACTCCCCACACGGTCAGGAAATGCTTATCGACCGGAAAACCGGATTGGCGGATTTTCTCCCGGACGTTGCGGACGTGCGAATCGATCGTGCGCCCTTCCGTTTCCGAGTCATAGCCCCAAATGAGCAAAATCAATTGGTCGCGCGAAAACACTTTGCCGGGGTTTTTCAGCAATTGCCCGACCATGAAGAATTCTTTCGGCGTCAGTTTGATCGGCGTGCCCCGGTAGCTCAGCTCGAAGCGTTCTTCGTCCCATTTCAAGCCATCCACTTCGATGATGTTTTTTGGCGCTTGCCGCCTGAGCAGTGCTTCGATGCGGGCGAGCAGTTCTTCTTCATTGAAGGGTTTGGTGATGTAATCATCAGCGCCGAGTTTGAGCCCTTTGACGATGTCTTCCTGCTGTTCGCGCGCCGTCAGCATGATGATCGGCACATCGGAAAAGCTGCGGATTTTTACACACAGCTCAAAACCGCTCATCTCGGGCATCATGATATCCAGCAAAACGATGTCGAACGCCTGCGTTTCCAAGTGACGCAGTGCTTCCCTCGGCCCTTGCGCTTTTATGCATTGATAATGGTGAGGGGTTAAGTACAAGGCCAGCAAATCAAGCATGCGCTGTTCATCATCGATCAATAGGATTTTTTTCATTTTCCTCACCTCGTTTCAATGTGATAGTGACAGCCGTCCCTACACCACGTTCGCTGTCGATGTCGATGCGGCCGCCGTGCGATTCGACCAGTTCCTTGGCGATTGCGAGCCCCAGCCCGCTGCCGCCGTACTGCCTCGACCTGGATTTGTCGACGCGGTACAGGCGGTCAAAGACGAATGGCAAATCTTCTTTCGGAATGCCTTCGCCCGTGTCGGTCACGGTGATGGTGATCGATTTGTCGTCTTGTCGCCCTTGCAAGGTGACTTGGCTTCCGGCTTCGGAATGCTTGCGCGCGTTGTCGAGAATATTGAGCAAGACTTGCTGGAAGCGCGCCGGGTCGATCCGGGCGGTAATTTCCGGATCGCATTCGACTGAAATGGTGATGTTCTTGTCATTGAATGCCGGGCGCACGAGCGCGGCGACCGAATGGCATAGTGCATCGAGCGGCACTTGCTCTTTCTGGATTGAAAATTGGTTATGGTCGAGTTGTGCGAGTTCGAATAATTGCTTGATGAGTGTCGTCAAATGGGCCGTTTCTTCCCGGATGATCGCAAGGTATTCTTCCCGCTCTTGTTCAGTCAGCCCCGGGCGGCTCGCGATGTCAGCGTAGCCTTTCATATAGGTGAGCGGCGTACGTAGTTCATGGGAGATGCTCGCAAGAAAATCGTTGCGTTCCTGCTTCAGCCGGTCCAGGTCATCGGAGAGCCGGGTGATGGCATTGGCCAGCTCTCCCAGTTCGTCGTTGCGTTCGATGTGGAGCGCCACTTCGCCTTGGCCTTTGCCGAGCTGCTCGGTCGCTTCTTTCATGCGGATGAGCGGCAAGGTGATAAAGCGCGACAACAGGAAAATCGTCATGACCGTCAGCAACACCGAGATCAATCCGCCGAGAATGAATTGATTTCTCATGCGCCCGACCATTTCCTTGATGTGATTCGTTTCGGCGAACATGAAGACATGCCCCCGGTGCTCTCCGCCGATCGTAATCGGACTGTCGGTCGCGATAAAGCGTTCATCCCGCCAATTATCCTCGAGGATTTCGCCTTGTTCCGGGACCTGTTCGATATCGGTATGGCTGAGAACGTCGAGCATTTCCGGTTCAATCCGATCGGAATGAGTCAGTTCATTGCCGGTTTCATCCGTGATGATGACGACGAAATCCGAAGACGATTCCATCATCGCGACATGGGACAATGTCGTTTCATTGAAACTGTCCTCGAGCACTTCGCTATGGGTATTGCCCCGCGCGAGTAAGTTCGACATCACTTCATCGACGCGTTCATTGACGTAGGTGATATAGAGCGTCGAAAACAAGAACAATTCGATGCTGACGATGAAGACGAAAAATAATAGGCCGATTTTTAATGCCAGTTTGTTTAACATAAACTCCCTCTTTCAGCGTATCAGCCTGAATCTCATCAGGCTTGCGCTTTCATGTTGTGCTTAACTTCGAGCTTCGCGTTTCTTTGTCCTGCCCTCGGTAAAGACAAAGCCGTTTCTACTATTCAGTGTACCGGATAAGTTTCAAGTTTTTGTGCATATTCGGTAAAAGCTGCTTGCTTCTGTCATTGAAAACTTAATTAATGTGCAGAAAGATAAATTGTCACGTTTCCTGCACACATTATGCAGAACTTCGGGGTAGCTTAACCATATAGGGCGTTATTCACTATTTGTTTGACAGTAAATACGCATACAACTAAGAAAAGAGGGGTAGAAGATGGTTAAAGATAAAATGATGATGGGTGCGCTGTCGATTGTGGCTGCTTTGGCGCTATCGGCTTGCAACGCAGATCCGTCGCCTTCCGACGCACCGGTGGATATGGACGAGCAGATGGATGATCACATGGGAGAGAACTCCAATGACATGAACGACCAAATGGATGAGAATATGGACGGCGATGACGGCCATATGATGAACCATTCCGGCTCCGGCGAAGTTCCGGATGATTTACAGGAAGCGCAAGATCCTAAGTACGCTGTCGGGACGCAAGCGATCATCACGACAGATCATATGAGTGGAATGAAAGACGCTGAGGCGACCATTGTCGGGGCTTATGACACTACGGTCTATGCGGTAAGCTACACGCCTCAGGGCGGTGGTGATCCGGTTGAGAACCATAAATGGGTCATTCACGAAGAATTAGAGAACGCCGGAGATGCCCCTTTCCAAGAAGGCGATGAAGTCGTGCTGAATGCTGACCATATGCAAGGCATGGACGGCGTGACAGCGACGGTTGACTCTGCAGAACAGATGACCGTCTATATGATTGACTTCAATGCGACTGACAGCGGAGAGAAAGTGACCAACCACAAATGGGTCACAGAAGATGAATTAGCGCCTGTGGAGTAAAACCCAACAAAAAAATCATAAAGGAGAGAGAGATGATGAACAAATACTTAAAATTCGGGATCATGATCGGAACTTCTACTTTCATTATGTATTGGCTGATGTATTTGAATGTGTTCCAGCTCGACCATATTTTCTACAGTGAAACGCGTTTGTATATGGCGCTCATCATGGGCTCTGTCATGGCGATCGTCATGATGCTGTTCATGTGGCCGATGTACAAGAACAAGAAAGCGAATGCCGGAATCCTTGCCGGCAGCGCGCTGATTTTCGCCTTATCGCTTTATCTCGTGCGCAGCCAAGTGCTCATTGAAGATACTGGCTGGATGAAAGCGATGATCCCCCACCACTCGATCGCGATTTTGACGAGTGAACGCGCGAAAATTTCGGACCCTCGCGTGAGGCAGCTGGCGGATGAAATTATTGAAGCCCAGCGCAGGGAAATTGATGAGATGAAGCAATTGATCGAGGACTTGGAGAATGAAGAATAAACACTTAATGCCACAGAAGAAAGACTTGCCGGATTTTCGTAACCCGTTCAGTTGAGAGACGCAAAATAGTTAATTGACACAAAAATTCACAACAATTTCAGCATCAAATATACACCATTTTACAACATATAAAAGCACCCCATTTCGCAAGGGTTTCAAAACCTTTTTGCGATTCGGGGTGCTTTTTTCTTCACATTTTCTTGCCTCGATCGGCTTGAATTGAAAATTCACTTCTTATAATATTAGCAGTTATTTACTAATGATCTCTATATAATCTGCTTTTCCTTGTGCTGGAAAAGACTCAGCTACTGTTCCCCCTACCCAAACTCTCACTTTTTGTCCTTTTCTGAACTGAAAAAAATTATACTTGCTAACCCAAATCGCTTCTACATTAACAAGATTTAAAGCTTCTTTTTCATTAATATTTTTAGATTGTTCTTCAGTTATACCGTTAATGACCAAGATTCTATTAAAATCCGCTTCTACAACATAACCCTCAATATAAGGTTCGCTTTTAGGAGGGTTATTATCAAAGAAGAAAAAAAAAAAATATAAGTAGTATCCCACCAATTAGAATAATTAACTTTTTCATATTTTACTTCTTCCTTTCTTTTTTAAGTGGACGGCCTTTCGCTTTCTCATGCAACTTCAGCCACCCTGCTTTCTTTGGATTGTTTGAAACTCACTGCCAACAACAGCACCGAGATCCCGAACATGACGGCGGTCGAAGCGATGACCACCGCACGCCACACCGATGACCGCTGTCATAATGATGATCAGCGGCGCTTCCAGAAGACTGTAAACGCTGATCGTCCTGCCCATGACATCGACAGGGATATTCTTTTGCGTGAAGGTATGGAAACCGGTATTGGCGAAGGCGAGCGCGAACGCCAAGATGAAAAACCCGGTCGCCGCCCCGAAGAACGAGTTCGAGAATGCGTAGACGAGATAGCCGAGCGACACCATCACCGATCCGCCGCCGATCAATGCAGCGACCGTCAACCTTTTCGTGAACACGGTATTCATGATGGCACCGAAAATGATGCCAGCTCCCGCGATACTCACGAGAAATCCGTACTCGCCGTCTGTCAGGCCGAGCACTCGTTTCGAGAAGCTCGCTTCCTGCGAATCGATGGCGGTGGCCATGACCATCATGCAGCTGAACAGAAAGAAGACCGTCATGACAAGAACGTGGTGTTTGCTGAAGGCGATGACGATTCTCCAGTCGGCGCGGATTATTTCCCAGGACATACGCGCTGGAATTACCGCAGCGGTTGCTTTTTCTTCGAGCTTCGGCATGGTACTCAAGATAAGCGCGGAGATGATGAGCGCAATTGCATTCAAATAAATGGCGGTCACCGGCGTGCCCATCATGAACAAAATACCAGCGACAGCCGGGCCGATGAGAAAGGCGCCCGAGTCGATGAGGCTGCGGAATGCGTTGAAACGCTGGCTGTTTTTTTCCGGAATCAGTTTGGTGATATAGCTCATCGACGCTGGTTCAAATATCGAGCCCGCCATATTGATCAACAGGACGAACGCGTAAATGAGCCATAAAGACGAAGCGAAAGGCAAGCACGCGATAAGCACGGCACGCAGCGCATCGAGCGTGATCATCAAATTGCGCTGGTTCGTCCGGTCGATGACGCTGCCTGACCAAAAGTTGGTCAATAGTGTCGCAGCAGGCTTGACGATATAAAGCCCCGCGACTGCAAGCGCCGACCCGGTCATGTCGAGCACAATCAAGTTCAAGGCGATCAAATAGACCCACGCCCCGAAGTTTGCGATGCCGATTCCTGTCAGTAATACAGCCGGCTCCCGCCACTCTTTGTCTTTCCATATCCCTTTCATCTCCGCCACCACTTCCCGTTAATTTTTGGGCGAATAAAAAAATCCCGCCCCCAAGACAATTGTCTTGGGGACGAGATTCCGGTCGTGGTGCCACCCCTGTTCGCCCATATGTCGCCATATGGGCCTCATTCGGTACATTCGATCTATACCTGAGCTCTATAACGGGAGCTCCCGCCGCATCATCCCCGCCTGGTTCCGATGCGGTGCTCAGAGGCTTGCTTCACTAACATCCTTTTGCCCCGTTCCACCACCCCGGAGCTCTCTAGAAAAAGGAATTGCCAGCTACTGTTCTCTTCATCGCACTGATTTTAGATTTTTACTAGATTACCATGCGCCCGGAGGATTGGTATATAACAAGTTTCTGCCCGTTTCATTAATATTCATTCAACCGTGACCCTGGAAGCAAGAAAATAAGGAATATCCGGTGTCGTATCGAATGGCGTGACTTTGACGCGATCGCCTTCTTCGAGCTCCTCGAACGAGCTTGCGGCGCCGATGAACTCCGTATGGTCGGTCAGGAAAATCTCTTGGATGGGGTCTTGCCGTGCATCGTCGGTTTGGACGTCCAGCATAAAACTCGCCTCCGTCTTTTCCGCCACGGTGCCGTGTAAACTTCCGCAACCTGTCAATAAAATCGATGAAATGATAAATAAGCCAAGCCGCTTTTTAATCGTTCCCACTCCCATCCCCGAAACATTTATACATTTTTCACCCTTTGAAGCCATCTATCGTTTTCTTGATCGCTTTAATTACGAAATACACCAACGCAATGGTGATAATCAGCATTACGAGCATGGAACCCGGTCCCATAAGTAGCCCCCTTTAATTCATTGCAATTAATATGGATTTTATGGAAAATATTGATAAATAAATGGTATCATACATATTTGTGGCAAGACATAGTTAATCTTAAGTAAATAAGGAAAAAGCGACTGGGATTTATGTAACTTTTTGGATCAAAGGTCGTATAGTTCATTAGAGTTATATTCAAAATGATAATTGGAGGAGGACCTAGTATGCCCGACCAAAACAAACCTGAAGACCAGCGCGACCGCCTGCAGCTGAAAGACCAGAAAGAACATGCCGGCAGCAATGTCAATGACTCGACCAACCGTGCACAAAGCGGCATGCCCGATACACGAGGCATGGGATGGAAAGAAATCGGCGGGGTCATTTTGCTGCTGGTGATCTTGTTGATTGCTTATAGTTTGTATCAAGTGTTTTTCGGTTGAGTAGTTGGATTAGCAGAAGGGATTGGAGAAGTTGAATAAGAAGATTTTAATCGTAGTGTTAACGTTGATGGTGTTTGTGGCTTTGGTCGGCGGGATGCTTATTTTCTTAAAGAGCAACCCGCCGCTTGAAATAAATATGCACGCCACTAATGAAAACCAACATTTCGCCGTAGTCGGTTTTGGCAATAAGGGGTGGGGGGATATCCGCGTGACGGATGTGGCAGTGAATGATTATGAAGATCCGCAAGATAGCAAAATTCAAGTAAGCAACGAAGTGCAAGGACTGATTCATACAAACGATTTTCAGTCCGAAGCGGCGCAGCCCTATCGCTTTCTCAATTTCGATGAAGTAACCATCCAAACAGGTACTTCTCCGCCTCACGATGCCGAAAATGCTTCCAAAGACGAAGAGATTTACGGGCTCAATGTGATACATAATGAAGAAATCCGGACCATACATATCCAATACAGCTATTTTGGCATCACCTTATTTGAAGAAGTGGAAATATCTTTCTGAGAAGGAACTATAAAAGCGACGCAACTGTTTGAATCAGCTGCGTCGCTTTTATCTGTTTTATCATTCACTTAAAATTTGCTATGAACCTTATCCGATGAGAACATTCACCTTCTGCCTCGATTTAACGTTTTGTGGCTACTGTTTATCAGCTTGTTCCTAACGGCTTGCTGGCGCTGTTTTCGGATATTTTCTGGAACAAATAATTTTCAGCGCCAACACTGTAGTTCCATCCTTTCATTTTCTTTTTGACCGTCGGCAAGTCTATCTCTTTTCCTTTCGGGCGCTTGAAATACCGATCCAACTGGCCAGTTTCAATTTCGTTTTTATCATTCACGATGCCTATAAAGTCAAAGTCGGCATCGTATCTTGCCAAAGTGGCATCTCCGTGGCTGTCGTTGCATAAAAGAATGCCTCCAGGTTTTAAATATTGCTTGGTTTCCTGGCCGACAAATCCGGCATACTGGGAGATGATCAAATCGACTTGCCCTATTTCAAGTGGCTCGGTATAGTCCTCGCCGATAAAGGAAATCTCACATACCTCCAGATACTCTTTATTTTTCTCTACATAGTTCTTGATGCCTTCCATCTGTTTAAAAAACCTGATGGCTCCCTTGAAATTATCGATATACGTCACGTCAGGAATGACTAGAGACGGGGAAATATCAATAAAAGAACCTGGATAGATCGCGTTTCGAATGCCATACTCCACTGCGACAGCTTTATACAGCGCTTTCCTGTCCCCTGCTTTGTTTATGTACTGTAGATATTCTTCAAGAAACTGATTCTCCATTGTGTAACCCCCTTTTTCTTACGTATGATATGCTTATCTCATTAACAATTAATTGGCAGCAGATTCATTCACAATTCTGCTGAAAAAAAGTATGAGAAGGAGATTATATAATGACTTCTGTATTCCTGACTGGCATTTTCACTTCACTATTCACCTGGATTTTGCCGATTGCCATCATTGTTGCATTGGTAGTGCTATTCAAAAAGGTAAATCGGTTAGAAAAAAAGCTCGATAAGTGAATTGTGTAAGAAGTGTTAATCTGCTGTAGCTTACTTAGAATCCTTTACGTATTGGTTACACGTGGCCGACTTAAAGTTTCAAAAGGATTGGTTACTTTCTATGCTTTTATTACGACCACACGTCGCCGTTTAAGATTCTTCCTCATCCAAATTGAATGTTTCCGATTTCCCATCCCATATGACTTCGACTTTAATTTTCGTGTGCTCTTGAATGATCGCGCAATCCACGCAACTTCCGTTTTGCACCGTCACTTTCCCATCATCTGTTACAGGCATATTTGTCGTTGATTGGCCTCGAATAACCGAATTCATCGAATAACCGATTGTCTCTGGTGCTGTCCCCGCTCCTATATACTCGAGCGTCCCCTCAACTTGCTGGCTGCCGCTTTGCGCCTCAATTACTTTATACGTCATGCTCCAACTCTCACTTTGTCCTGAATAAAAATACTGCTCTTCACCAATACAGCCACTTAATAAAACAGCAAGGAATAAGATTGGGATCAGTTTCTTCATCAGCTTTGCCTCCCTATTCGGTTGCTACTCCTCTTTTTGCTCAATCCGCCAAACGATAAACTTCACAAGCTCAGCGACAAAAAAGAAGCCGAGCACCCAGAGGAATAAGCCGTCCGCTGCCACTTCCGTAAAGATTTTGGCAACTATAAACCCAATGATGACAGCGGCGAGGAATGATAAATGGTAGGCCTTGTTTTCTTCTAAGTATTCTCTCATCCCTTCCACTCCCATTCGCTGCGTATTTATTTCAATATCGGCAAACTCCCTTTATTTACCCAATCCATGATGAAGCGTTCCTGATGCGAATTGATTTGTGGCAGTTCGTCCGGTTTGAAAAAGCGATGCTCATGGCTTTCCGTACCTTCTTGAATCAGCTCTCCTGAAAACTCTTGAGTGTGAAAAATAATTTGCACGCTATAGACCTGATCGCCATTTTGGTATTCGGCATAGCCTTCTGCTCCGGAATACAGGCCGAACAGCTGCAAGTTCTCTGCTTGCAGGCCGGTTTCTTCATAAGTTTCCCGAATGGCTGTCTCGAGAAATGTTTCGCAGGCTCCATAACGCCGCCCGGAATGCCCCAAACATCTCGGTCTTTTCGGTGCTGAAGCAAAATTCGGCCGTCCTTTTCCAGAATGATTCCACATCCAACCGTCATCAATAGATTCGAGCCGATCAGCTCGCGCATGTCTTGAATATAATTCATTGCCATTCCTCCGCTAGTTATAGTTTCTCTTTATTGATGGTATCCCCTTTAATTTTCGAAGTTGTTGCCTTGCTGGTGGCAGTTTCCTTATTCATTTCCAGCATCCATTTCATAAGCACCACACGGTCCACTAATTTCACTCCGTTGGAAGCTGCCAACTTTTTTGCCGGTTCTGTGTAGCCGCTATTAGTAACCACCCAACATTCATCCACTTTGTAATGCAGTTTCGCCGTGGAAACTTCTTGTACGGCTTTCAATCCGACATTCTTTTTCCAGCGTTTCGCTTGAACTGCGATTCTCCGCCCAGCTTTCGACAAAATGAGGTCCGCGCCATAATCTCCGTTGGCCGGTGTCATCTGCACGTGATAGCCTCGCTCTAAAAACAACACGCGGAGATAGTCTTCGAATTCCTTGCCTTTCATTTGATCCACTTGCAGCATGCCAGACCGCTTCAGTTTGCGGTCTTTCAGAATATTGGTGATTAATGCAAGTAAAACTGCCCCTAAACCAAATATAATAAGAAAACCTGTCAATTGCGGTTCCGCAGTGGCGATTCTCCACATTAATTCAAAGCTTAATTCAAATCCACTTAATAACTCCTCCATGAGATAATCCTCCAGTTTTTTAAAAACTTCTTTATGCCTTTAAATATACCAAAAAAATCCATCAATATATTAAAAAGAAGAGAAGAATTTTCAGATTCTTCTCTTCTTTCTCTTGCTATCGATTTTTCATACATTATGGTATCAGCGATCCTTTCCGCAACAGCACATGATCCAAAGTTTTCGCCGTCACGGGCATAATGGCATTCAAGATAAGCCCGCCGAAACATACGGTCAGCACGGTCCCGATGCCGATTGGTCCACCGAAAACAATGGCGAGGACCAGGAATATCAAATAGATGGCGGTTCTGGAGAAGAACAGATTGGTCTTCGCCAGTTCTTTTACGAGAAGCGTCAGGCGATCTACTGGAATCGGCGCGAAATTCGTGTGGAGATAGATTGCTGTGCCAACGCCTACTGCGAAGAGACCCGCTGTAAAGTAGAGAATCTGGCTGGTGACACTAACAGGCGCAATCGCTGTGCTCAATGTATAAAGCCAGAAATCAATGCCGATTCCGACAATGACGGCGGTCATGATGCCAAGGAGTTCCGGTTTTTGCCGGCCGAGCATGGCGTTTCCGACGATCATGATGGCTGCGATGATGATTTCCCAACTCCCCACCGTCAAGCCGACATTGAAGCTCAGGCCGACTAATAAAGCGTCGAACGGCGAGGTGCCGAGGTCTGACAAAATGGTCAGCGCGATTCCGAGTGACAATAACAGTAAGCCCGCGACGTAAAAGAAGTATTTCATTTTTTTCGCTCCCCCTTCTTGCATTGTCCGAATGGTTCTTGTACACTCAATATAATTCATTATTGTTGCATTTGCAACATAAATTAAGGAGTTTTATTATGGCAGAAATCCTGCGTGAAATTGGCATGATTGCCCGTGCCCTTGATTCCATCAGCAATATCGAATTCAAAGAGCTGGAGCTGACAAAAGGGCAGTATCTCTACCTCGTTCGCATCTGCGAAAACCCCGGCATCATCCAGGAGCAATTGCTCGACCTCATCAAAGTCGACCGTTCCACCGCGACACGCGCGCTTCAGAAACTGGAGAGCAACGGCTTTATTGAAAAACGTAATGACCCGGATAATAAGAAAATCAAAAAGATCTACCCGACAGAAAAAGCACGCCAGGCCTATCCCTTCATCATCCGGGAAAACGAGCATTCGAATGCAGTCGCACTCGAGGGCTTTACCGAACAGGAAGCGGCTGAGATCGAGCGCTATTTGCGCCGCATCCGACAGAACATCGAAGTCGATTTCGAATCGGTCAAAAAAGGCCAAAAGCGTGATTACTAATCATTAAAGGAGCGAATCTTCATGGCAAGCCTACGTAAATGCACAGCAAGTGACCTTGAACAACTGCAAGACATCAGCATTCTCACCTATAAGGAAACCTTCGACGAACACAATAGCGAAGAAAACATGAACGCCTATCTTGAAGCAGCCTATAACAAGCCGAAGCTCGAGAAAGAACTCGCTACCCCCGCTTCCCATTTCTATTTCGCGATGGTCGACAAGGAAGTGGCCGGCTACTTGAAAATCAATACAGACGAAGCGCAAACCGAGCCGATGGGTGATCAGGCGCTCGAAGTGGAACGCATCTACATCAAGAAGAAGTTCCAGAAAAACGGTGCCGGGAAAGTATTGATGAACCAGGCGTTCGAGATGGCACATGAACTCGGCAAAGAGAAAATCTGGCTCGGCGTTTGGGAGCATAACGACAACGCTCGTGCGTTCTACGAGAAAAAAGGCTTTGTTGAAACCGGAAGCCATTCGTTTTTCATGGGCGATGACGAGCAGACGGATTTGATTTTGACGAAGACACTTTAATCTGAAAGGCGGTCTACCATGTACATTCCAAAACACTATAAAGTGAATGACCCGGAAGAGATCCGCGAGTTTATCGAAGCCCATTCATTCGGCACGATCATCACCGCTGGAAAAGGCCGACCGCTTGCGACGCATCTACCTTTCCAGCTAAAAAAAGAACAAGACGGATATGTATTGCGCGGCCATTTCGCACGCGGCAACCCTCAGTGGAAAACGATCGAAGAAGCGGATGAAGTATTGGTAACCTTCCAAGGCCCGCATTCCTATGTGACCTCTTCCTGGTACGAGGAAAAAGACATCCCGACGTGGAATTACCAGTCGGCGCATGTGTACGCCACCGGCCGCTTGCTATCGGAAGATGAACTGCGTGAGGATTTGGTAACCTTGCTCGAGAAGCACGAACAGCATCGCGACGAGCCGGTCCTGTGGGACACTCTCCCGACCGAACTGCTCGAAAAAGATATTAAAGGCATTGTGGGATTCAAACTTCACATCACCGATATCCAAGCTGCATTCAAGCTGAGCCAGAACCAAGCGCCCGAAGACTATCAACATGTGATCGACGGGTTGCGGCAAGAACAAGACCCCTTGTCCCATGAAGTGGCGGACGTCATGGACAAAAGGCGTCCGTAATGGGCGAACCCTTTTCGCTTGAAGTTCAGTCCCGTTTCTTATATAAATAAAGTAATTGAATTACTAAAAAAGGTTTTCTAGGGTTCCGCAGCACAGCTGGCCTGGTCCGAGAGAAAACACACAGCACTCGCTGTGACACGGAGGGACAAAAGCCTGGGAGAAACTGTTTTTACAGTTCTCCCGGGCTTTTTATTTTGTAAGCCGCTGCTTTTGTGAGCGTTGTTGAGCATGAACTCGCACGGAATATCGGGACAAATTAAAAAAGAACCCCTGCATGCAGGAAGTTCTCGTTATGGTCCGAGCTTTCGAAAATCCAGCGCCCTGAGGCACAGTTCAGGATGGTCTCTCTAACTCGTTCATTCTTTTTTCAAGTTCTTTAACGCGATTGTTGCTAGTAAGCGCAGTGGTAAAGGCAATAATCGCGAAAGTGAAACCAGACATGCCAAAAATAAAGCCCATAAGCCCAAAGACTTCCATTCAATCCCTCCTCTGTTGACCTTAAGCAAGGCTTTTTAGCTTATTCCTGGACCGGTTGTATCGGAATTCAAAAGAAACAAGCTTTATTCCACGGAATTGTAGACATTCATTGTAACATTTCCAGTGTCTGGTAGATGTCGATTCGTTATAAAAACAGCTTCAATGTTTAAAAATTGAGCAACATGAAATAGGAGGAATTCCAATGAATCTTCAATGGGGAAAAGTATTAATCGCGGCATTGTTTGAAGTGGCGTGGGTGGTTGGATTAAAGCATGCGGATTCGCTCGGCGAATGGCTCATTACGATCGTCGCGATCGCTGTCAGCTTCACGTTACTGATCGATGCGGGAAACAAATTGCCGGTTGGCACCGTATATGCGGTTTTCGTCGGGCTCGGGACGTCCGGGACCGTATTGTCGGAAATTATATTCTTCAATGAACCCATCAATGCCGCAAAACTGGTACTGGTCGGGATTTTACTGCTCGGCGTCATCGGCTTGAAACTCGTGACACCGGATTCTGCACCAGAAAGGAGTGAAGCGTGATGGCATGGATTTCATTAATACTTGCAGGGATTTTTGAAATGGTCGGCGTGGCGATGATCAATAAATGGCATCACGACCGAAAGTGGCAGTCACTTGCGATGCTCATCGGCGGATTTGTCGCGAGCTTCTTATTTTTGTCCGTTGCGATGGAATCATTGCCGATGGGAACGGCGTACGCCATCTGGACCGGCATCGGGGCATCGGGCGGCGCGATCATCGGCATGCTGTTTTATAACGAATCAAAAGATTGGCGGCGCATCTTGTTTATCGCGATGGTTCTCGGGTCTGCCGTCGGGCTGAAGCTCGTTTCTTAATTTAACAATGGCAAAACTCCCCCGCTTCCCCTACTATGGGAATTAGAGATTCTTTGGCAGAAACATCCTTTTCTGCCAATACACCAAGACTTTCATCATCTATTCAAAGGGAGTGGGATGGAATGGATTTCAAGAATGTCACGGTCGCAGGAAGCGGTGTGTTGGGGAGCCAAATCGC
>NZ_JAPEHT010000067.1 GCF_028823615.1 Planococcus sp. A6 | reverse complement strand
GCACAGTCAATACCGCCAGCGCCAGCTTCAATTTACTTGCTCCTTTCTGCATCCCGACCATCTCCTTTGTTTATAATACGAAATAACTAAACTTAAGTTTCAATTTTCTGGAATTTGAGGAAACTCATTTATGAATCGTATATTTTCACAAAGAAAAAATGCCTTTCCCCTGGCTCCCCCTAAGGTTCACAAGCAGAAAGGCGTTTCTGGAATGCTAATAGGTATCCAAGAAGCTTTTTCCGTTTAATTCATTCGACGATAGAATAAAATGTTTCACCAACTCCACTGTGTGATCCAAATCTTCCAAGTCCACGATTTCAATCGGTGTATGCGTATAACGGGAAGGAATCGAGACGACACCAGACGAGACGCCTTTATGAGTCATATGAATCGCCCCCGCATCTGTGCCGATGCCCATAAAAATTTCCTGTTGATACGGGATCGCTTGCTCGGTGGCTACTTTTTCCAATAGGCCCGTCACCAAAGGATGCGATATCAAGGACTTATCCGTAATCTTGATGCACGGCCCAGCGCCCAGTTTGCGGGTGCCGGTCATGAGCACATCATTCGTGTCGCTCGTCGGCGTCGTGTCGATCGCCAAGGCAAAATCCGGCTGCAGGTTTGCGCTCAACACGGAAGCGCCACGAAGCCCCACTTCTTCCTGTACAGTGAAAGCGAAATGGATATCGCCATGTACCAGATCGGCTGCTTGATGGAATTCATTGATCAACTCCATCAAGACGGCACAACCTGCCCGGTCATCCAAGGCTTTTCCGACGACGCGGTTTTGCTTGGCATCGCCAATCAGCTTCAATTCGCTGCCGTAGCTGACCGGCTGGCCGACTCTGACGCCCATTTGCGCCACTTCTTCCGGTGAAGCCGCTCCGATATCGATATACAGCTCCCTGTGAGAAGCGATGCGCTTTGGGTCGTCCCATTTTACATAATGGACAGCGAGTGTGCCGATCACGCCTTGAATATAGCCGTCATCGCCTTTGATTGTCACCGGCTGGGCCAGCAAGGTGCGGTTGTCGAATCCGCCGAGCTGTTCAAAGCGCAGCGTGCCATTCGCTTCGATTTTTTTGACGATAAAGCCGATTTCATCTGAATGCGCGGCGAGCAGAATCGATGGCAAAGAAGCATCCGTCGCCGGAATCGTCGCGATGATGTTGCCGAGCGGGTCCACTTCGCAAGATGCCACTTTCCCTTCTATTTCGCCTTTGATATAACGTTGGACGTCCTGCTCGAAGCCGCTTGGCCCCACCAATCCACATAATTCCTTCAATACTTTATACAAAATGGCTCAACTCCAGATACTTAGTTTGATAGATACACATCGGTCATTAAATCATTGCTCATCGGATGCGGATTGTAATCTTCCACATAATCGCTCTGTGCCAAAGGCGGCGTTGTATAGGCGAGCATCACCCAAGGCGCGTCTTCCTGGAACAATTGCTGGGCTTCCTGATACAGCTCCGTCCGCTTGTCCTGGTCGATCGTTTCACGCGCTTCCGTAATCAAGGACGTGAATTCGTCACTCTTATAAAACGCGATGTTTTGTGCAGGCACTTCGGCGTTCGTTTTGCTGAGGTTCGGGTACAGGAAGTTATCCGGGTCCGCCATAACGCCAGTCCAGCCGTACATCGCCATGCTGTGCTTGCCATTCTTCGTGTCTTCCAAATAAGTAGCCCATTCAGACGACACGATTTCTGCCGTGATGCCGATTTCAGCTAAGTCCGATTGGATCGCTTCCGCAATTTTCATCGGTTCCGGCAAATAAGGACGCGGGTTGCTCATTGTATGCAATTCTGTTGTAAAGCCGTCCTCGAAGCCGGCTTCCGCCAATAGTTTCTTCGCTTCTTCTACATTGTAATCGTATTTCTCCAATGATTCGTCGTGGCTCCATAGAGATGGTGGCAGTGGACTTGTCGCCGGATCTGCCAGTCCGTTGTAAAACGCATCGACGATTTCTTCTTTATCGATCGCCATATTGATGGCCTTGCGCACCAAAGGATCATCAAATGGTTCTTTTTCCATATTGAACGCCATATAGCCGATATTGAAACTTGGGCGTTTGAGCAGCTCAATGCCGTCTGTGTCTTCCACAATCGTCGTATCGCTTGCATTCATCCCATCCACAATATCGATTTCCCCAGTCTGCAAGGCATTCAAGCGAGCAGAGTTCTCGGGAATGACTTGATAGATGACTTGGTCGAGATAAGGCTTCCCTTCCATCCAATAGTCTTCATTCTTAGATAGTGCGATCGTGTTATTGCGGTTCCATTCCTCGAACTTGAACGGCCCCGTGCCGACCGGGTTCTCCCCGATGCCAGCTCCGTATTGTTCGATCGCTGCAGGGCTCGCGATCCCGAACATCGAAATCGCTAAATAGCTGAGGAACGGTGCGGTTTTTCGCTTCAACACGATTTCAAGTTCGTGCTCATCAGTCGCTGTCACCGATTCAATCAGGTGGTTTTCGTCACCTTTAAATCCGCCATACAGGAACGGGTAATAAGGAAAATCCCCTTCGTGGTACGGATTTTCCGGATCCATCCAGCGTTCGAAGTTAAAGACGACGGCTTCTGCGTTAAAATCGGTGCCGTCATGAAACTTCACGCCTTCGCGCAGCTGGAATGTCCAAGTCAGGCCATCTTCGCTCGAGCTGTATTCTGTTGCCAGTTTCGGCTGCAGCTCCAAATTATGGTCATACTCCAATAGAGTTTCATATATATTGTGCGTGACCCGGATCGACTCACCGTCTGTCACATTGATTGGGTCCAAACTGACCGAATCAGCGCCGCGCCCGTAAACCAAGGTCCCGCCGCTCTTATCGCCTTCAGTTGCAGTGCCGCCCTCGTCTTGTGCGTTGTCACTTGAACATCCAGCCAATAGCAGGATTCCGAATGCAATGAAAAAATAAAACAAGTTTCGAATTTTCTTCTCCAACCGGCTTTCGCCTCCTTTTTCGCTCTCTTTCTCTAGCACAGTAAAGTTTTAGAGGAAGGAAGATAGCTCCAAGTATAAAGTTTTTGGAATTAATTTTCAAATCTATTTTTTCAGACTTTTATTAATATGCATTAAAAAAAAACACCCACCTATAGAGTGAGTGTCGCAAGCTATTATCCACTTAATCAATACCTAGGATCATCAGCTTGAAGCAGCCGCTGCCTGGTCCGCTTTTACGCAATCGATGGCCACGACGAGCGAAATGATGAGATGCTCCATCGTTTCATCCAGGATATCTACTTGATACGTGTCTCCCCAGCTGAGCCATTGCTTGCTTACCGAACCGATGACTTGCCCATGCCTTAGGATATCAAAGGTCATTTCCCACCAATTCCCCTGAACATCGATACCTTCCGCTTCAATGGCATAGCGCGGCTTTAAAAAAGTGAACTCTTTCTTGATCATGACTGCTTCCTGCCCGTCCACTTCCACAAAGAAAGTCGGCAAGAAACTAAAGGTCTTTTTCGTGATTACGCCGATTTCCTGGTTTTCTGCATCCAAAATCGAAAAGGTCTTCGGGATTTTTAAAAAACTGCCTTCGACAAAATACCGATCCTGTTGTTGTTCATCTTTCACCGTGAATTTCTCGCTCAAGCTAAATACTTTTTGTTTGATATAGAGTTGTTTCATAGTAACTTCCTTTCTAATTTCCCCTGTTATGAGCTTTCATTTGGTTCCACGTGAAACATCTTTATCGCTTATACTTTCAAGATTCCCCTGAACCCTCTTGCGGCGTAATAGGAATCCGCTCCGTTATGGTAAACAAAAACCTGCCCGTACCTGCAATCTCCAAAAATTGCCCCGCCGCGTTCCCGGATTTCCTGTGGCGTCTCGAGCCAGCTCGACGTCTTCAAATCGAACTCACCCAAAGTCTGAAGCAGCCTGTACTGCTGTTCTGTCAATAATTCAATGCCGATCTCAGCCGCCCTATCGACTGCCGAACTTTCGGGTTTATTTTTTTTGCGCGACTCAAGCGCTTCCTGGTCGTAGCAAAGGCTTCTACGTCCTGCCGGGCTTTCTTTTGAGCAATCGCAAAACAGGAACATCCCGGTCTCTGCTTCATAGCCAATTACGTCCGGTTCGCCGCCGGTTTCCTCCATTTGTTGCAACACTAAAAGGTTCTCCGGGTTCTCGTTCAGCTTCAGCAAGACATTGTCCCAGCCCATCTTCTCGTGACGTTGCTCGTTTTGTTCAAAGCGCTGTTTCAAGGTGTCGAGCAACTTTTGGCGTTGGTCTTCGGTCATCTGCTTTTTAACGGCACACATTTGAAAGCCTCCATTCAAACTGATTGTTTTTGAAAATCCGTTCTACTGTCTTCTTCCTTACTTTTGACATACTGAGTGATTTCTCCTGCTTATCGGGCCTTTCGAGAAGTGCGAAGTTTTAGGGACATTAAAAGGCATCGTTTATGAATTCACTTCATAAACGATGCCTTGTTCTTATTTCACTTAATGGATTCCATTATCTCTTTGTATACAGCTACTCGATCTCTTCCATTTTGCTTTGCTGCATACAGAGCGAGATCCGCTTTCTTCAAAAGCTGCTGCAAACTTCCGGTCGTACTCTGGGAGACGCCCATGCTTACTGTAGCTGGAATTACTCTTTCGCCTGTCACGAGTGGATGCGACTGCAAATAGCTCCTTAGTTCATTGCCGACTTGCTCCGCTTGCTCTACTGTAGTTCCTTTCAATGTCAGCACAAACTCCTCGCCACCGTAACGGGCAAAAATCTGCCCTTGCTGCAATTTGTTTCGGCAGATTCGTGCGATGTGGATTAGGACCTCGTCGCCTATATCGTGTCCATATGTGTCATTGATCGCTTTAAAATGATCGATGTCCATGAGAATGACTGAGAAAGGAATGGACTTCTCTTTAGCGTCTGCAAAATCCTGTTCGCATTGACGCAAGAAAGCGCGCCTGTTGTAAACCTGGGTCAATTCGTCGTAAAAGGCTTGATGCTCCAGTTGCTTCTGCAGTTTTTTCAATTCGGTCATGTCCGTGAAAATAAGCAGCAAGCCTTGACTGCTTTCCCCGTGCTTCATGATCGATGCGCTGATTTGGTAGATGCGCTCCGAATCGCCCATAACGGTTTCAACTTCCTGAAGGTCCATGCTCTCCAGTTCGAAAGGGAACCGATTACCTGTGAGGCACAGCCAGATTTCTTGAAATTCCATGCCGTACATGGGCTTATCCAAAAGCGGGAAACTGTTTTTCGCGGCTCGGTTAAACTCTATCAATCGGTGAGACTTATCGAGCACGATGACGCCATCTTTAATGTGATTGAAAATAATGTCTTTTGCCACCGGCATAATGGCAAACAAGGTCGATGAGCTGATCGCCCAAAAGTATAAAAGAGATGATAGCCAAAGCACCATCGGCACCGGATCCAACCCACTCGGCGTCACGCCAATCAAATACAAAAAGGATGTCAGCATCGGCAGCAATTGACCGAACAGCAAAGCCGCTAGCTGTGGGCGGTAAGCGCGGGCAGTTTCTTTCCACTTGGACAGCAAGAGTACAAAAGCCACGAACATACAGGAAAAGATGTAAAGGCCATGGACAGCATACCAGGTCCCGATTTCTTGATAGATGAATGGCATACCCATCACCGGGTCTGCTTCAAATACCCGATAATGCAGCCCATGCCAATCGTTGGTGACGACCATCAGCAAGGTAATGAACGGCACGATCATTAGGGACCAAAATCCCGTCCTCGTCACGTTAATCCCTAAGTAGCGCAGGATGAACAGCAAACCGAGAGGCGCAGAAAACGGCATGCCGATGTATTGAATGACCGTCCAAAACTTCATTTGCCCAAGCGTGTCCGCTGTCAATGCCATCCCGGCGCCAAAGCAATAAATGCCGATTGCCGCGGTGTAGAGCAGGAAATAACGGGCAATTTCCGAATAATTATGGCGCTTCCGGAAAACGTATATGAGTAAAAATAGGATAAATACAGTCGACATACAAATCAAGGTAAGGTAAATCATCAGCGGGGAATTCACGGAAGACACCCCCTCTTTCACTGTTTTTATTCATAATGTAGCATAGTCCGATTGAAAAATATTGAAAAATTTCATGAAATAAAAAGAAATTTTTAACTTAAAATAAGAAATTACGCATCCCCCAATTTCACTATTTTTTTTGATTTGAATTGAGTTGAAAACTTAAAAAAGGGGCGATAAATTTTTCCAGAAAAATCCATGCTGAAGTGAACGTGCTTGTATCTACTTTGTCATTACACTAATAAGTAATATGTTTCTGTGATCTCTTTGGCATGGTTTGAGAAAAAAAAACAGGCCAGCGTCCCGCTGGCCTGTTTTCACTTTATTTAGTTCTGCAAATCGTAGCGATCGGCATTCATCACTTTGTTCCATGCTTTAACGAAGTCGCGGACGAATTTCTCTTTGTTGTCGTCTTGTGCGTATACTTCGGAAATCGCACGCAAGATGGAGTTCGAGCCGAATACGAGGTCGATGCGCGTTGCAGTGCCAGCGGATTCGCCAGTTGCACGGTTTTTACCTTCGTATTTATTGAACTCGACCGGTGACCACTCGATGTCCATATCCAATAGCTTCGTGAAGAAGTCGTTGGTCAAGACACCAACATTATCAGTTAGGACGCCTGCTGTAGAACCCTCGTGGTTTGCGCCAAGTGCACGCATACCGCCGACAAGAACTGTCATTTCCGGAGCTGTCAGGCCAAGCAATTGTGCTTTATCCAACAGCATTTCTTCCGGGCTTGTTGCATATTCTTTCTTATGGTAGTTTCTGAAACCGTCAGATAGCGGCTCAAGAACTTTGAAGCTTTCGGCATCGGTCTGCTCTTCAAGAGCGTCCCCGCGGCCTTGCGTGAATGGCACTTCGATATCGAAACCGGCTGCTTTCACCGCTTGTTCGATCGCTGCATTACCGCCGAGAACGATCAAGTCCGCGATGCTTACTTTGTCGCCTGTTTCTGCTTTCAAATGCTCATAGAAGTAAAGCACTTTTTCCAATTCTTCCGGCTCGTTGGCATCCCAGCTGCGCTGTGGTGCGAAGCGAATACGTGCACCGTTTGCGCCGCCTCGCTTGTCGGAACCGCGGAATGTGCTGGCAGAAGCCCAAGCTGCTTTAACGAGCTGCTGCGGGTTGATGCCACTTTCCAGGATTTTCGCTTTCAGTTCAGTTAATTCCTTGTCTTTCAATGTTCCTGGCGCTGCCGGTACTGGATCTTGCCAGATCAACTCTTCTTCTGGAACTTCTGGTCCCCAATAACGGACTTTCGGGCCCATGTCGCGGTGAAGAAGTTTGAACCATGCACGCGCGAACGCATCTTGGAACTCTTCCATGTTTTCGTAGAAACGGCGGGAGATTTTTTCATATTCCGGATCTACGCGAAGCGCCATATCAGCAGTCGTCATCATCGTTTTCACTTTGATGGACGAATCTTCTGCATCCGGTGCCATCTGCTCTTCAGATAGGTCTACTGCTGTCCATTGGTAAGCGCCGGCAGGAGATTTCGTCAATTCCCACTCATAGCCTAACAATTGCTCGTAATAGCCGTTATCCCATTGGATCGGGTTGGCAGTCCAAGCGCCTTCGATACCACTTGAAATCGTGTCGCGGCCTTTTCCGGAGCCGTATGAACTCTTCCAGCCAAGTCCCATGTTTTCCATCACTGCCGCTTCCGGATCGTCGCCTACGTTGGAAGGATCTCCAGCGCCGTGCGCTTTACCGAATGTATGGCCGCCTGCGATCAAGGCAACTGTTTCTTCGTCGTTCATTCCCATGCGCGCGAAAGTCTCACGGATGTCCACTGCACTTGCAAGCGGATCCGGTTTGCCATTCGGGCCTTCCGGGTTAACGTAGATCAAGCCCATTTGAACGGCTGCGAGCGGGTTTTCCAGTTCGCGGTCGCCGGAATAGCGGTTATCCGCGAGCCATTCTTTTTCATTGCCCCAATAGACGTCTTCTTCAGGCGCCCAGATATCTTCACGGCCTGCACCGAATCCGAAAGTTTTGAAGCCCATCGATTCAAGTGCCACGTTGCCTGTCAAGACGAGCAAGTCAGCCCATGAGATTTTGTTTCCGTATTTTTTCTTGATCGGCCAAAGCAAACGGCGCGCTTTGTCCAAGTTGACGTTATCCGGCCAGCTGTTAAGCGGCGCGAAACGCTGGTTGCCGGTAGAACCGCCTCCGCGGCCATCCGTTGTACGGTAAGTACCTGCAGCGTGCCAAGACATACGGATGAACAATCCGCCGTAATGGCCATAATCCGCTGGCCACCATTCTTGGCTATTGGTCATCAAGTCGCGAAGATCTTGTTTCAATGCATCGTAATCCAATTTCTCGAATTCCGCTTGGTAATCAAATTCTACCCCTAGAGGGTTTGTTTTCGTGTCATGCTGGTGCAGAATATTCAAATTCAGCATATTCGGCCACCAGTCTTTATTTTGCGTTTTGCCTGGCTTGTTCGAAGTCGTGATGGCGCTGTCTTGGTGTCCGCCCGTTTGGTCAGTCGGCTGTTGTCCGCCGGCTCCTGTTATTGGGCATTGTGCATCGGATGCAGCTGTGTGGCGCTTTTGTTCGTTGTTATCCATCTTGTAAAAACCTCCCAATTGATAATAAAAAAAGGTGAACTTCTATCCAACATGTATGTTGTTGGGTATTGCCAATTGCATATAATAATTCTTACATTAGAATTATACTAAACTAGAGATCAGCTGAACAGCAATATGGATAAAAATGAGGGCAAATCTTTTCTGGGCGCCTTAAATTCAGAAAGAGTTGCCCGAATTTCTTCCTATAATACGCTTTCATTTTTCAACTTCAGAAAAACTCACTGAAGAATGAAGCGAACAGTACAAAGACGATAACCAAGACGATGATCGTGATGATAATCCCCGGCAGCACGACGATGAAAAAGCCTTTCCAAGACGACACCCGGTGCGCTTCGCCTACCGCTTTGCAGACGATAATGAACGTCCAGATGGAGACGACTGCCATCACGATGGACATGATGACGACGATTGGGTTTCCTTCCACATCTGTCCGGTCAGCCAGGAAGGTTTCGGGTGATGCCAACACCCAGATGATGAGAAGCGGCAACAGCCAAATTTGCGGAATTTGGGCCGTGACCAGCGCCTTGAACATTTCCTGATACGTTGCCGTTCCTTTGAACAGCCGGCCGACAAGCACCAGGATCGCCGCACCTAGAAAATAGCCGAAAGCGCTGCCGATCGGCCCGGTCACCAATGCCTGCAGAATCGCTGCCCACGGCGCCATATCGGAGCTTCGTTCATTCATCATCCCGATCAAACCGGAAGCAAAGCCCGTGAGGACAATGAGCAGTATAATGAACTTGAATGATTTCCGCTCAATGACGAAACGGACGGTTTCCCGCGTGCGCAGCCAGATATCGGTGAATGGGTTCACCCCGCGCTCGCTTCTGATTCGCTCTTCCCTTACCATGATTTCTTCCTCCTCTCTTATCGGTGATTCTAGTGGCACAAAAAGACTACCCCCTATGTTTCTTCATATCTTTTGAATACCCTTTTCTATTTTTTGAAGAGAAGAATGAAATTGCCTTCGAAATGGCAAGTGGGCACTCAATTTAGAAAGGAGGGAGACCGAATGGAGATCGAGAATTTGCTCGGCGCAGGCTCTAGGCAAGAATTAAGGGAGTGGCTGGAGAAAAATTCGGCTTCGGCGAAGTTTTGCTGGGTACTGATCGGGACCAAGGAACGGCCAGAAGGAATCCCTTATTTGGATGCCGTGGAAGAAGCCTTATGCTTTGGCTGGATTGACGGTATCACGAAAAAGACAGCCGATAATCGATTGGTCCAGCGGCTTTCACCGCGCCGGAAAAAGAGCAATTGGACCGAATTGAACAAAGAACGTGTCAGAAGGTTGGAAAAGTTGGGCTTGATGACAGAGCAGGGGTTGAACATCCTCCCCGATATGCGGCCTGAGTCGTTCACGATCGACCCCGAGATTGAAGCGCGCCTGAAGGAAGACCCGCAAGTGTATGAGAATTTCATGAATTTCCCTGAACTGTATCGGCGCATTCGGATTGATAATATACAAGGTTACAAGGGTAACGACCGTGATATTTTCGATAAGCGCTTGGACAAATTGATCCAACATACAAGTAACAATAAGATGTACGGCCAGTGGGATGATAATGGCCGCTTGAGTGATTACTGAGAGATTCTCGCAAACTTCTACCTAGCACAAGTAGATATTTCCACCTTTGTTAAAACAGAAGTTTGTTTAGGCAAGAAAGTGCCTGGCCACTATTTCCTGGGAAATAGGGGCCAGGCACTTTCTTGTGCTCCTTTCAATTCATTAAAGCAAAATATTTTCCAAAAATTCATCCGCAACTCTATATTTCTTCGGGCGCTGGCTAACTATTTCCACAAAAGCCTCTTTTTCTAAATAGGCCATTACTTGATTGGTTTTGTATCTCGATTGATTGGTCAATTCCATAAGTTGTGACATAGACAAAGGTTCACTATCACTAACAAAAACATTTAAGTGCAGCATTACACGCAACACATTTTTTGCCTCCTGTTGATTCTCCCAACGGCTTTCTTTAAAGAACGCCTTGATTTGTTGTGTTTTCGCGAGGTTCATTTCTAATTCTTCAATGATGCTTTGCTGCCCTTCTAGCAACAACTCGAGCATATCAATTAAAAAAAATGTTGTTTCGCCCTGATTGAATGGATTTGGAACTTCTTCTAATGCTTTATAATACTTGGATTTGTTATTATTTACAGCATAGGAAAACGTAATCGCAGAATACCGCTCCAAATATCTCGACAGATAACTGCACACGAGTAGGCGCCCGGTCCGTCCGTTCCCATCATAAAAAGGATGAATGTACTCATAATAATAATGGGCGACCATATAACGATACAATTCCGGATGGTTTTCATCCTCAAGAAAATGGATGAGCGCATCGAGTGATTCTATAATTTTCGCTTCAGAATTCACGCCTATATGGGTAGTTTTTGTACCATCATTGATTTCAACATAGTCTTTCCGGAACATCTCACCATCGGGTTTATCATCTTTATCGACTTCATCCGACACTAGTTCATCATAAAGATTCCTAAAATCAGAAATGTCGTTAAAAGACTGAATTTCATCGATAAACAAATACGTTTTCATCATGCCTTTAAACCGTTTAGAGTTTTTCTTAGACTTCATTACGTCCTGCAAGACGTCTTTCAATTCTTTTCTAGTGCTTCGGATACCTTCAATCTCATTATTGCTTTGCGCTTCGTTAACGATAAGTTTGAGAAAATACGGTTCGATAACAAAACGCGGCAATTTATTGATCAAGGAGGAAATTTTTGAACTGTTTAATAACACCTGATTATTCAAATTCATCAGCACATGAGTATTCACATAGAACAATGAATACGTATCGTTCACTACTTTCCCTTTTCGGAAGCCATTGATCTCCAGCTCCGTTAGATAACTCCCATAACTGCTTTTTCTCTTTTCGATTTCCTGTTCATAAAAAGGATTTCCTTTTTTATAAAAAACCTTGGATAGTTTATCATAGCTCATCGTTTCCACCTCCTTAATTCAAAAAAGCGCTCTTTTTTAAATTATAACCCGAATTATTTATAAAGAAAGTAAAGAAACCATATTTTTTAACAGGATGCTATTGAATATAAAACAAAAAAAGATTCTTTAAGACTAGATCAGCCTAAAAGAATCGTTTCTTTTTATAAAACTACTGGATTAAACATCTACATTAAAAATCGTCCCCACTGGCACTGTGCTGTTTTCTTTTACAAATCGGACAGCCATTTCAACGATATACTCCGCCTCATGGTCCATTGAAGCGATGTGGTAGGAATCGTCCAGTTCATATTTCTGTTTGCTGTCTGAACTGATATTGCAGAGGATATAATCGGTATTTCCCGGCGGCACGACATGATCTTCAAAAACGACCGGGCAGCGGACTTCGCCGAGTTTTGTGCGGATAGCATCCATATAGCCGAGCAATTGCTGATAGGCTTTGACCGGCGCTTGCCCGTAAGTGATTTCCACCGCATCCGCTTTTTTAATGTCGGGCGCATCTTCTGTGATGTAAGCATGGGCCGGGCGGCTGCGGTAAGTTTCAAACTGCGGGATGTCGATCGCCGGATTGATCAACGCGATGCCCTCGATTTCAGGATGGCGGCTGGCCAAATCCAAACTCAAGGTGCCGCCCATCGATTGCCCGATGACAAAGACCGATGTGCACGATTTTCTGAGTTCGATATAGGCATGCTCGACACTCCGGAACCAGTCGTCATAAGAGAACTGTTCCAGATCCTTGAAATGGGTGCCATGGCCCGGCAGCCGCGGACAGGAAACCGTATAGCCTTGTTTGCCAAGTGCTTCGCCTAATTCCCTGACGCTTTGCGGCGTGCCGAGAAACCCGTGGCACAATAGGATGCCGGTGCTGCCGCCTTTCAGAAAGAAGGCTTCCGCCCCTTCGATGACAGGATATTGTTCGTTCATGCAAACCCTCCTTCAGTTGTTTAAAAATCAGGAGGCCCATTAGCTGCCCCTAATGTGAAGTAATGCGAAAAAAGCTTATTCACATTAGACTATATTTAAAACCTACTTGTCAACTGGGTTTTATTAAATGAACGATCAACTGCACTAGGCGCTGCTTTAAACTCCCGAACCCTTCCCTTGGCGCGCCCAGGAAGCGATGGCTGCAATATCATCGGGAGTCGTGCTGCAACAGCCGCCGATGATGTCAGCTCCTGCTTTATGCCAGGCTTTCGAATTGGCTGAAAACGCACCAGCTGACGGTTCTTCGCTCCAGGTTTTGCTTACTGGGTCGTAAGTGGCGCCGGAATTCGGATAGACGATGACCGGTTTAGAAGATGCGCTTTTCACTTCCTGGATCAAGGGTTCGATAAACTGCGGAGCTGTGCAATTAATGCCGATTGCCGCCACTTGCGGTTGTTGCTCTAGCCATTTTGCACAATCTGCGATCCGCTCCCCGTCGCTGATATGGAACTCATCTTTCGCACTGAATGTGAACCAGGCAGACACTTGCGGGAATTCTTCCAGCACGCTAACGATCGCTATCGCTTCCGCAAGGCACGGCAAAGTTTCACACGCCAAAATATCCGCTCCTGCTTCCACCAGCACCCGGATGCGCTCTCTATGAAATGCGGCCAATTGCTCTTCGCCAATCGCATAGCCGCCGCGGTATTCAGACCCGTCCGATAAAAACGCGCCGTACGGGCCGACTGATGCCGCCACTAAAGGCTTCGGCCTGTCTAATCGATCCGCTGCAGCGCCCCAAAATTCATCGCGCGCTTGCGTCGCTAACTGGACAGACTTGGTGATCAACGCGATCGCTTGTGATTCTGTCAGCCCTCTCTCCTGATAGCCTTCAATGGTCGCCTGGTAACTGGCCGTAATGGCACAATCCGCCCCAGCCTGGAAATAATCCACATGCACTTTCTTGATTAACTCCGGATTTTCCATCAATATTTTCGCTGACCATAAGGAATCATTCAAATTGCATCCATAGTTTTCAAGTTCTGTCGCCATGGCCCCGTCCACGATGAGGACCGGGAACTCGTTCAATATCTGTTCAATCGGGTTCATCCGAAATCATCCTTCCGCTCTCAGTCGTTTCACTTTATTCCCTCAGCCTTGGACGGCTTTCCCTAAAAATTGTCTCGTTCTTTCAACGGCGGGCTCAGTGAAAATTTGCTCAGCCGTGCCTTGCTCGACAATGACGCCGTCTTCCATAAAGATGACGCGGTCCGAAATTTCCCGCGCGAAACTCAATTCATGGGTCACGATGAACATCGTTTTTCCGGTGTCCGCTACGCGGCGAATGGTGGCCAGTACTTCATCGACCAGTTCGGGATCCAATGAAGACGTCGGTTCGTCGAATAACAGCACTTCCGGGTCCAAAGCGAGCGCTCGGGCGATGCCGACACGCTGCTGCTGGCCTCCGGACAATTGCGCAGGGTAATGGCTCAGTTTAGACGACAAGCCGACCTGCTCGAGCATCTCGATGCCTTTCTTGTCAGCAGCTTCTTTTTTCATCCGCTTGACGCTCGTCAAACCGACGGAGACATTTTGCAGCACAGTCAGATTCTTGAACAGGTTGTATTGCTGGAACACCATGCCCGTTGCGGTCCTGAGCGCGAAAATCTCCTTTTTCTTGGCGGTGGCCGCATCCACCTGCTTTCCGCCGATTTCCACGATGCCGCTCGTCGGCTCCTCTAAAAAATTGATGCAGCGCAACAGCGTCGATTTCCCGGAACCGCTTGGCCCAAGGACCGCCACCACTTCGCCTTTTTCGACGGTTAAATCGATGCCTTTCAACACATGCTGGTGATCGTAATATTTATGCAGCTTCTCCAATTTGATCATCAGGCAATCCCTCTTTCATATCGGCGTGCGCGTTTCTCGATTTTCACCAATAAGCGCTCGACGGCAATGCATAAGATCCAATAGATAACCGAGACGGCGATATACACTTCAAAGAACGCCAAGCCGCGGGAGCCGAGGATTTTTGCCTGCCCCATGATATCGATGACGCCGATGATGAACACGAGCGAGGTGTCTTTGATCGTGCTGATGAACATATTGCCGAGGTTCGGAATCGCCACCGTCAAGGCCTGCGGGAAGACGATCTTCAGCATCATCTGCACAGGCGTCATGCCGATCGCTTTGGCCGCTTCGAACTGCCCACGGTCGACCGATTCGATCGCCGAACGGATCGTCTCGGATAAATACGCGCCCAAATTGATGGAAAAGGCCATCAAGGCATAGAATTCCGGAGCGATGCTATTGACGTCCGCCGACTGAAGCCACCCGTATTCGCTCTGGAGAAAATAAATGATTTTTGGAATCCCGTAAAATACCAGGTAAATCTGCACCAATAACGGCGTCCCCCGGATAAAGGAGATATAGATTGACGTGATAACGCTGAGCACAGGCACTTTGTAGATTTTAATCAATGCCGCTGCCACGCCGATGATTAAACTCAATAGCAGTGAGCCGACTGCGATACCGATCGTGACTGGCAGCCTGGAGATAATGGCAGGAAAGCTCTCGATCAAGAAATTCAAGTCCAGTAAATTTTCCATGGTTTCTGTCCTTCCGCTAGCTTATTCAGGGATGTAGTCGCCGCCGGTCCATTTCTCGGACAGTTCGGATAAGGTGCCGTCTGCTTTCAGCTGTTTCAAAATCGGGTCGATCAAAGCCTTCAATTCCTGGCCCTTTTCTTCGTCTTTCAAGACGATGCCCATATCGTCATTGACCAAGGACTGGCCGACAATCTCTACGCCGAGTTCATTTTTTTCCAGTACCGCGTTCATCATGATCGGGTCATTGACGTAAGCATCGACGCGTCCGTTCTGCACATCCTGCAGAATTTCCGACGGGTTGCCGCTTTCGCTGTATTTCAATTCGATCGGCTCGGCGGCGGCAGAATTTCCGACGGGTTGCCGCTTTCGCTGTATTTCAATTCGATCGGCTCGGCGGCGGTTTCGTTATATTCTTCAAGCAATAAAGTATAGGAGTCACCCGCCAACGCCCCAACCGCTTTGCCTTCCAAATCTTCAATCGTTTGGATGTCTTCGCGGCCTTCTTTTACTGCGATGACCGTTTCCGCTGCGAAATACGATTCATCGGTAAACAAATACTTTTCTTGGCGTTCCGGCGTTTTCGCTACTTGATCGGCGATGGCCTGAATTTTATTCGACTCGAGCGCAAGGAACATGCTGTCCCACGGCACGGCGACGTATTCGAACGTATAGCCGTCCAATTTTTCATCGACGGCCTTCATCATGTCCACGTCATAGCCCGTCAGCTGATTGGCATCATCCGCAAAAGCAAAAGGCGGGTAGTCGTTTTGCGTCCCGACGCGAATCACTTGATCTCCGTTAGCGTTCGCCGTCTCTTCCGATGAACAGCCGGCAACTGTCCCGGCAAGGCCTATTAAACAGGCAGTTGCGAATACATAAGCGTTTCTTTTCATAATTCAAGCTCCTTTTGCTGTGTAGTTTTTTTACGATAGGGCTGGACCTTCCGCCTTATGTAGAGCGCCTGCCCTACTTTTGGATGCAAAAAAGCCTCTTTCAATAGGAAAGAGGCTTCGACCAATTTCTTATCTCTCAGAATGAATACACCCTGCAGGAATTAGCACCTCTCATGAACATGCATGATGGTTGCTGGACGTCATAGGGCCTGTCCCTCGGTCTCTCTGGATAAGGTATTTAATTTTTTTAATATATTAACGATAGTATTTGAGATGGTCCTTGCTGTCAAACTCTTTTTAAAATAAATCAAAATTTCGCATAAAAATTCAAGAGCAAATTGACAAAGCCCGCTGCATTGAATACCATCAATTTAATATTCAATTGTTGCCGGGTTACTACTGGGCGGCATGCATTCAATACAAGAGCGGAGTGAACACAAGATGAGCGAGGAAACTATTTTCGACGTCGCCATCGTCGGTGCCGGCACGATGGGCATGGCCGCCGGCGCCTTTTTGGCACAGCAAGGCAAGAAGACATTGGTGATTGATGCATTCGACCCGCCCCATGCGAACGGCAGCCATCACGGGGACACCCGGTTGATCCGCCACGCTTACGGAGAAGGCAGGCATTACGTTAGGTTAGTGTTGCGCGCGCAGCAATTATGGGAAGACTTGGAGAAGCAGACCGGCTACAAAGTGTTCGATAAGACCGGCGTCATCGGGCTCGGCCCGGAAGACTCGCCTTTTCTATTGGAAAGCATTGCAGCCGCCAATAGCTACGGCTTGCCACTCGAAATATTAAGCAGCGGCGCGATTCAAGAAAGATGGCCGGGCTTCACAGTGCCCGAGCATTTCATCGGCTGCTTCGAGGAACAGGCAGGCGTGTTGTACAGCGAAAATGCCATCCGTGCCTATAAGAAACTGGCGCTCGAAAACGGCGTTCACTACGTGCCGAATACACCCGTCCAGCACATCGATATACAGGACGGGGATCGTGTGAAAATCTCGACCGCGCAAGGTGTTTTCTATGCTGAAAAAGTGATCGTCACAGCCGGTGCATGGGCGAAGAAGCTGCTGCCAGACCTGCAATTGCCGATCCAACCGACGCGCAAAGCGGTCGGCTGGTTTGAAGCACCGGAGATGTACAATGCTGATCAATTTCCCGGTTTTTTTGTGGAAGGCCCCGAGATGATGTTCTACGGCTTCCCGAGCATCGACGGCGCTGGCGTAAAAGTCGGACGCTCGGATGGCGGGCAGCCAATCGACCCGTACGAACAAACCCAGAACTTCGGGCAATACGAATTTGATGAGGGCGACCTAAGAAGATTCCTGGACCTGTATATGCCAGAAGCGAGCGGAGAATTGAAACAAGGCAAAACTTGTTTATACACCGTCTCGGACGACCATAACTTCATCATCGACCGCCATCCGGAAAACGAGCGCGTCATTTTCGCCTGCGGCTTTACCGGCCACGGCTTTAAATTCGGCAGCGTCATGGGCGAAGTGTTGAGCCAATTGGCAATAGACGGCCACACCGAATTCGACATCGCCCCCTTCTCACTCAACCGTTTCAAACTATGAACTTAAAAGAGTCTCTCCTTAATGATGAAGGAGAGACTCTTTTGATTGTCGAGAAAGTTAAGAAGGCGTATTTTCCGAAGCTTATCGCTCGCTTTCCGTGGGCTCGCGCCCAAGCCTCCTCAGTCGCTGTGCTCCTTGCGGGGTCTCGGTCGTCTCGCTGATCCACAGGAGTCGAGCGAACACTTCTCCAAATACTCAGCTAACACATTGATTTTTGAACGTATAAAAGGAGAGCCTTTTTTTGTAGCAATTTGTAGGTCTTTTCAACACTTTAAAGAGTCTCCCTCTATTGATAAAGAAGAAACTCTTTAGAAGGTGAAATAAGTCGCACCTTTTCATTCATAACCTGTCTATTTCATTTTCTATTTAATAACTAATGAGATATAAAGGTGAGTGGCAGAAATATTATTTTGACGCTAGTGAAGTGTAAGCCGGCGACTCCTGCGGGAGCAGTGACTGAGCAAAGCGAAGGAGCGACGCGAGCTGAAGACCCTGCAGGAGCGTCAGCGACGAAGCGGCTGAGGCCGTGCCCGCGGAAAGCGTCCGGCTGAAACGGAAC
>NZ_JAPEHT010000066.1 GCF_028823615.1 Planococcus sp. A6 | reverse complement strand
ACTGAGCAAATTATGCTCAGTGCTTTTTTTATCCACCCAGAATCGCTTTGAAAACCGAAGTCGTGTGTCCGCCTTCGTAGAATACATAAAGCAGTAAATATACGGTAACTCCTGTAATCGCAGTGAAGAACCATACTACGCTCGTGAACGGTCCGATTTTGCGGTGTTTGTCGAGACGGTTCTTTAAGCCCCAGTAAATCGTCACCAGCCCCATCACTGCCCCGATCGTTGCGAGCGTGATATGGAAAATCAGAAAGACGGTATAGTAGATCTTCAACTCATCCGGTCCCCCGAATGCCGTATTTCCTACGAATAATGTACGCGAAACATAGATGATGAAGAATGTCAGCGCAGCGGCCCCGGCGCCAAGCATCACTTTCTTATGTGCTTCGATGCGGCGTTTTAGGATCAAGTTCCATCCGATCGCCACCAATACGGCGCTCAAGACGATAAAGAATGTACTGATGGTTGGCAATAGCGGCAAATTCATTTAATAAACTCCTTTTGGGTCATTGCCCATTATGTCTGTAATACGCCATATCTTTGCGGTCCTGCAAGACTTTAGCGGTGATTTCATCAGCATTGGCTGTTTCGTTTTTGAGCCATTCATGAAAGACCAGCCAAATAAATACTGTGAATACCAATTCCTGAATAATTTTCATTGTAATGCCGCCGGTACGTTGGTCTTCGATCAGCGACATATTCGTGAAGAGTTCAGGGCCGGACAAGTTCAGCTGGGCCAATGTCCCTGCAGGCACGCATAAGGCCATCGCCTGCATCCACGCTTCCCCATCTGAATATGTGGCATAAAACGGTGTCGTGCTGAAAATGATCAAGGCACAGGCTGGCGTCATCAAGACGCTCAAGCCGAACAAATAACCCAATTTCTTCAGTCCATGAAATTTATGCATGCCTTCTAGATTATTGACCACCGGCCACCAATAAAGCAGTGCCGACACGAACAACAAAGTGCTGACGATGCTATGGATCAGCATGTCCTGCTTGACGAAATCGAAGACTAGCGGCAAATGGTAAACGGAGAAGAATAAACTGAATAGCAGCAAGGCAATCAATGGTTTAGTGAAGAACATGAACAGAGGGTTAATAATTGGCAACTCGATGAACGCCCGCCAAATATAAGAAGGAATCCCCATAATCACAAGCGGGGCAGCCAATAGCAAGAGCAGCGCCATCTGAACCATATGCATCGTCAAGGTGATATGTCCAAGCAAATCGACCGGCGAGCCTTTCAAGATGTAGATCAAGGCCATCCCTGACACGAAGAGTAAGGCCTGCTTGGTTTGAAGCGGTTCACTATCAGTGAATTTATGTCTCCACTTAGTGGTGATTAGAAAATATAAAAGCGTAATCAGTACGAGAAATCCAAAATACCAGGGGCTCCACAACGCCTCGAAGCCGAAAATACTGATTGGCATTAGACCGTACCTCCTTTTTTCCTTAAGTACCCTCATTATATAGGGGATGCCTTGCCATATCAATGAACGAATCATGACATTTGCCAGCGGACACAACCCATCCACATAAAAAAACTCCGGACTTTTTACAGTCCGGAGTTTTTCAGTTTACCACCAAACGATGGTGACCATCGTGAGTACGATGGTGAATGCGACAAAGATGCCGCTGAACATGAAGAATGCCATCATGCCGTGGCCTTTATTGCTCATGTGCATGAAATTATACAGCTGAAGCACTACTTGAATTGCAGCCAATAGCAAGATAATCGGCACGATCAAGTAATTCGAGAAATCTGCTGCTACTACAGTGAAGGCGATTAGCGTCAAGAAGATCATCATAGCGAATGATGTCAACTGGCCGCGCATCTCAGTAGCACGTTTTCTCTTGATGAATTCAAATTCCGCTCTGGATCTGTGAATGTCGTGAGTATCATGTGCCATATTAACCGATCACTCCCATCAAGTAGACTACAGTGAAGATGAACACCCATACTACGTCAATGAAATGCCAATAAAGAGCGGCAAGATAGAACTTCGGCGCATTGTACATGTTCAAGCCGCGTTTTGCGTTGCGGAGCATCAATGCGATGAACCAGCTAAGACCGAAGACTACGTGAGCCCCGTGAGTCCCGACTAGGGTATAGAATGCGGAACTAAAGGCACTATTGGTATAGCCAAAGCCTAGGTGTACATAATGGTTAAACTCATAAATCTCCAAGCCTAGGAACGCAAGCCCCAAAAGCACGGTAATTCCGAGCCATGCCTGCATTGCCTTGAAATTATGATTCTTCATATGATACATCGCGTAGACACTTGTCAACGAAGACGTCAAAAGAATCATCGTCATGGCAAAAACAAGCGGCAGTTCGAACAAGCCGGAAGCGGAAAATTCCATTCCGCTTGGGCCTTTATCTTTCAACGCAAGATAAGTTGCGAAGAGAGAGGCGAAGGTGACGGTCTCAGCTGCCAGCAGCAACCAGAAACCAACGAACTTGTTTTTCCCTTCGAGCGTCGCCGTTTCAGGATGATCGGGCCAAGTTTGTGGGGTATATCGTTTATTTAAGTCCACCTTTTTTGCCTCCTTCCAGCGCTCTTGCTTCTCTTTGAATGCGTTCGTTATCCGCAATCAATTCTTCTTTTGTTACATGGAATCCAAGGTCATCTTTCAAAGAACGGACGAGCATTGAACCGAATGTGATCGCAAGACCACCGATCAATACAGGAAGCGCCCATGCATGCCCATCCGTATGGTACATAGCACCAAACGCTGCAATGAACATACCTAGTGAGATAACGAAAGGAATGAATGATCCATTCGGCATGTGGATGTCACCAAGTGGCTCAGCATAGACCATGCCTTCTTTATTGCCTTCCATTTTCTCGATCCAATACGGGTCAAGTCCACGGACAAGCGGTGTTTGTGCAAAGTTGTAGAATGGCGGTGGTGACGGGATTGCCCATTCAAGCGTACGTCCGTCGCCCCATGGGTCGTTTCCGACACGTTCGCCTTTAACAACTGTCATCACAACGTTAACGAGGAGAATGATAACCCCGATCGCCATCAGCAAGGCACCAGCCGAGCTGATTGCGTTAAATAGATCCCAACCTTGGTCTGCTCCGAAAGTGTAAACACGGCGAGGCATACCCATGAGGCCAAGGAAATGCTGGATAAAGAATGTCAAATGGAATCCGATAAAGAAGAACCAGAATGTCCATTTCCCAAGTTTTTCGCTCAACATCGTACCGAACATTTTCGGCCAGTACAAATGCGTACCTGCCAAAATTGCGAGCACAACACCACCAACGATTACGTAGTGGAAGTGGGCAACGATAAAGTAAGAATCGTGTAATTGGTAATCAAGCGGCGCAATCGCCTGCATAACGCCTGTTACCCCACCTGCTACGAATGACGGGATAAACGCGACTGCGTAAATCATCGGCACTGTGAAGGAAATGTTTCCTCCCCAGATCGTAAGTAGCCAGTTAAAGATTTTGATCCCTGTTGGAACTGCGATGATCATCGTTGCAAGGGCAAAGACCGCGTTAGCAGTCGGTCCAAGACCAACTGTAAACATGTGGTGAGCCCAAACCATGAATCCGTAGAAACCGATCAGGATCGTCGCAAATACCAATGCCGTGTAACCGAATAGGCGTTTGCGGGAGAAAATTGCAAAGATTTCAGAGAAAATACCAAATGCTGGCAAAATCAAGATATAAACTTCCGGGTGACCGAAGATCCAGAAGAAGTGCTCCCAGATGATGGTGTTACCGCCCATTGTTACATCAAAGAAATTAGCCCCGAACAAACGGTCGAATACCATAAAGAAGATACCAACAGTTAGTGGAGGGAATGCCAGGAGAATCAAAGCGGACGCTACGAAAGTCGTCCAAGTGAATAGCGGCATTCTCATATACGTCATACCCGGAGCACGCATATTGATGATTGTAACAAGGAAGTTAATCCCTGCAATCAATGTACCGAAACCGGAAATCGTCAAACCAAGCGAGTAGAAATCGATTCCGTGGCCTTCAGAGGCAAGTGCCAAAGAAGCATAGTTTGTCCATCCTGCATCCGGTGCTCCGCCTAGGAACCATGAAAGGTTCAAGAAGATACCACCGAAGAAGAACAGCCAGAACCCAAGTGAGTTCAAGAAAGGAAACGCCACATCACGCGCACCGATTTGCAATGGTGAGACGGCGTTCATGAATGCCAAGAGAATTGGCATTGCCGCTAGGAAGATCATGGTCGTTCCGTGCATCGTTAAAACTTCGTTATACGTTCCAGCGCTGAGGAAATCATTTCCGGCTTTCATAAGCTGAATCCGGATCATCATCGCTTCTACGCCGCCGACTAGGAAGAAGAATCCGCCGGAGATCAAGTAGAGGATCGCGATTTTCTTATGGTCTACCGTTGTTAAGTAGTCCCATATTGTAGCGCCGAAACCCTTTTTCTGAGAGTTAGAACTCACAATAGTTTACCTCCTTTTTTAACTTTTACTCTTCAACTTTCAAGCCCATCAAATATGCTGCAAGTGCATCAAGCTCTTGATCAGAGAATGGCTCTCCATTGTTGATTTCTTCTGGATTAGGCATCAAGTTGCCTGGCTTATATTGCTGAGGGTCAGCAATCCAGTTTTTCAATGTTTCTTCATCATGCTCCATGAATCCGGCGATTGTTGTACGGTCGCCGAATGTTGCAAGGTTCGGTCCTACTCCAGTAGCCGCTCCTGCTGCGTTAGTTGCGTGGCAGGCGATACAACTTTGCTCAAAGATTTGCTGTCCTTCTTGGGCAACAGTATCTGTAGGCGCAGCTTGTTCTTCCTGCATTGCAGCTACCCATGCATCAAAGTCTTCGCGGTTAAGCGTTTTAACTTTGAAATCCATCAAAGCGTGGGAAGGTCCGCAAAGCTCGGCACATTTACCGAAGTAAACGCCCTCTTCAAGTTCTGAAGATTCTTTATCAAACTCCAAATAGAAGGTGTTGACGTTTTCAGGGTTGACGTCAAGTTTACCGCCAACAGAAGGAATCCAAAACGAGTGCTTAACGTCTGCGGCAATCAAATTGAAGTAGACGCGCTCGTCAGTCGGTACGACCAGTTCCTGTGCAGTGCGAATTTCCTGTTCAGGATACTCGAATTCCCACCAGTAAAGTTTACCGGTTACATTGACTGTCAAGTTCTCAGCCGCGCCGTCTTCATCCTGTGCGTCCATCGCCGTGACATCAGCCAAGTCGAATGTTGAGTAGACCGTCGGAACAGCGAGGATCAAAAGCAGGACGATCGGAATTGCTGTCCAGATAAACTCAAGACGCGCACTTCCTTCAACTTGTTCAGGGATCATGTCCTCCCCTACTTTTGAACGGCGGAATTTAACAATTGCCAATACATAGATGATAGTAACGACGACGATAACGAATAACATGACAATGGATGACAAAATCAATAAGTTGAACTGATCTTGTGCAACCTTACCAGCCGGTATCAGCGTCGAGATCTCTTCGCGCCCACAGCCTGAAAGAAAAACAAGCAATGCGGTCATCAAGGCGAAGAGGCGCCATTTCTTAGGTCCTTTCATCATAGCTTTTCATACCCCTCTCTGAATAAAGTGTTTTACAGTTAAGTAAAAGAGAAATTTAGACGAATACTGCGAAAATGATCATCGAGACAAATAGAATCGTCATATAGTTCAACGAATAGATGAACATTTTCTTCGCCCATTTCAAATCATCAGCTGCCTTGAAGCCTTGGATTGCAAGAACAAGCCATCCGATATTCAACGCTGTAGCTAAGATGATGAAGCCTATCCCAAGTTCCATAAGCAGGAACGGCAATGGGAAAAGCAGTAAAACCCATGCAAGCATCGATTTTTTTGTCCGGTGGAATCCTTTGACCACCGGAAGCATCGGAATATTTGCAGCCCGATACTCTTCCGTCCGTTTCATGGCAAGCGCATAAAAATGCGGCGGCTGCCAGATGAACATAATCAGAAACAGCGCCCAAGCGCCCGTACCGAGCGTCGGCTCCACCGCAGCCCAGCCGATAAGCGGCGGAATTGCGCCGGAAATGCTGCCGACGATCGTATTGCCGACATGCCGTCTCTTTGACCACATCGAGTAGAGGACAACATAAGCCAAGATGCCAGCGATTCCAAACAGACCTGCTGAAACAGAAGCGGAAAACAAAAATAGTTCGCCTATAACGATGAAAGAAATGGCGAGTGCCAAGACAGCGGATGGCTTGAACCTGCCCG
Source organism: Planococcus sp. A6 (assembly GCF_028823615.1). Taxonomy (GTDB): domain Bacteria; phylum Bacillota; class Bacilli; order Bacillales_A; family Planococcaceae; genus Planococcus. Next base: position 12,429 of record NZ_JAPEHT010000066.1, on the reverse strand, counting down.
TAACTGTTGGACGGGCTCTCTTGCTAGCCATCAATGGGTCGATATCTGTGTCGATATAATTATTCATCGCCGCAGACCCCGCAATGATCAATGCCGAACCGACGATGGTGTAGACAAGAACATCCATATGGTCAAGGAAATTCTTATCCGAAAACTGGAAAGCGAGCCACAGTCCCGTAAAGACGGTAATTAAATTGGAATTCACGATCCCAATCTTAATAAGTGCCAGAAAATCTTTAGTGAACGTGCTCGATTCTACAGCATCGGTCGGTTCTGCAGACAAAGACCGGCCGTTTGACATATAACTCCCTCCTTTCAAAGTTGTAAGCATATTCCGCTAACCATAACTATATCTAAATTCCAGCTTCTTTTCTACATATTACTGAAATTTCCTGATATAAAGTGATGATTTCACGCAATTGGTCTTACAAATATTCATCTCTAATCATACAGTAGCCCCCTCGTTATTTTAAGATAGAAAAAACGCTGTTTTTGAACAGTTTGTGAAGGTCTCTATTATTATGTCCAATTCTTGAAAGTTTAGGGGAACGCCCATTTCTCGTTGTATTTTAAACGCAGTTTCGCTATCATCGAGTATGCAGGTTATCGTTAACGCTAAAAGTTTTTCTAAAAAAAGTAGGTGGCATTTTGAAAAGCAACATTTATATAAAAATATTCGGGGTTCTTGCGTCTGTCGGCATGCTGCTCATCCTCCTAGGCGGAGCTTTGGTGACCAAAACCGACAGCGGCATGGGGTGCGGCCGCAACTGGCCGGACTGCAACGGCAATTTGATTCCGCGGGAAATCACCCCTGAAGTGCTGATTGAGTTCTCCCACCGCCTGGTAACGGGTGTGGTCGGAATTTTGATCGTGGTGTTAGCGGTGTGGGCTTGGCGCAAGTTCGGCCATGTACGGGAGACGAAGTTCCTCGCCTTTATGGCTGTCTTCTTCCTCGTGCTGCAAGCATTGATCGGTGCTGCGCAAGTTCTATGGGGCCAAGGCGATTTTATCCTCGCGCTCCACTTCGGGATTTCTCTCCTGTCGTTCGCAGCTGTCCTGCTGTTGACCTTGCTCATCTTTGAAGTGGATCGCAAGTTCGATGCGGACCGTGTACAAATCGGACGCACTTTGAAATTCCATACGCTTGGCGTCGCGCTGTATTCTTATGTTGTTGTCTATACTGGCGCTCTTGTCCGCCATACAGAATCAAGCTTGATCTGTTCCGATTGGCCATTGTGCCGCAACGACCAGTTCGCGCTGCCAAGCAATATGTATGAATGGGTCCAGATGGGGCATCGCTTCGCAGCTGCGCTCATCGTGATCTGGATCGGCATTATCGCACTCCATGCGTATCGCCATTACCGCGACCAGCGCGTCATCTATTGGGGCTGGCTTATCGCTTTCACCATCGTGCTTCTGCAAGCCACGAGCGGTATGCTCGTCGTTTTGACGAAGTTGAATCTGGCTGTCGCTTTGCTTCACTCCTTGCTCATCTCAATGCTTTTCGGGCTATTATGTTATATGGTCCTTCTCGTATCCAGAAGCAAATTCATCAAATCTAAATAAAAAAAATCCGGTGCGAATTCGCACCGGATTTTTTTATTTAGATTCCATTTCAATGAGCAAATCGCCCGTTGAAATGCCGTCTCCGGCTGTTACATAGATTTCCTGGATCGTGCCGTCAAATGGCGCTTGAACAGTTGTCTCCATCTTCATTGCTTCCGTGACCAAAAGATGGTCGCCCCGTTTTACTTTCAGCCCTTTTTCCCCGACTACTTTCAGGACAGTGCCAGGCATTGTCGCTGCAATATGATTTTCTTTTGTCGGGTCGGCTTTCGGTTTTGCTGCTGAATCGGTTTCAACTGTCATATCCTGGATGCTGATCTCACGTGGTTGGCCGTTCAATTCGAAATAGATAATGCGCGTGCCATCTTTTTGCGGTTCGCCGATGGACACGAGCTTGATCATCAAGGTTTTGCCTTTTTCGATCTCGACTTCGATTTCTTCGCTGAGGCGCATGCCGTAAAGGAAGGTCAAGGTATCAAGGACCGATACATCCCCGAAGGTCTGGTTCGTCACGCTGTACTCTTCGAATACTTTCGGATAAAGCGCATAGGCCAGCACTTCGTGACTAGTGACCGGACGCTTCAGGCGTTCGAATAATTTCTCACGGATCGCCTCAAAATCAGCAGGTTCGAGCAATTCGCCCGGACGCACCGTGATCGGCTCGCGTTCTTTCAAGATCACTTTCTGCAACTCTTTCGGGAAGCCCCCGTGAGGTTGGCCGATATATCCTTCGAAGAACTCGATGACCGATTCAGGGAAATCGATATTCTCTCCGCGTGTCAGTACTGTTTTTTCATCCAATTCGTTCTGGACCATGAACAAAGCCATGTCCCCTACGACTTTCGATGACGGCGTAACTTTTACGACATCGCCGAACAGCATGTTGACGCGGGAATACATTTCCTTCACTTCTTCCCAGCGCATGCCCAGGCCGACCGCTTTTGCCTGCTGCTGCAGGTTGCTGTACTGCCCGCCTGGCATCTCGTGGACATAAATCTCGGAATGCGGGCTGTTCATTCCGCTCTCAAAATCACTGTAATACTTGCGGACATCTTCCCAGTAATGAGACATGGTCTCAAGAGACTCAATATCCGCTCTGACTTTTCGCTTGCCGCCGCTCATCGCATAATAAAGCGAGTTGGCGCTTGGCTGCGATGTGAGCCCCGCCATTGTGCCAAGAGCAGTATCAACGATATCGACTCCGGCTTCAATCGCTTTGGAGTAAAGGTAGATGCCGTTTCCGCTCGTATCATGCGTGTGCAAATGGATCGGCAATGAAACCGTATCCTTCAGTTCAGAAACGAGGCGGTACGCTGCTTCTGGCTTCAAAAGACCTGCCATATCTTTGATCGCGAGAATATGCGCGCCTGCCGCTTCCAGCTCTTTCGCCATATCCTTATAGTATTGAACCGTGTATTTATCGCGGCTCGGGTCGAGAATGTCTCCTGTATAGCAAATCGCCGCTTCTGCGACTTTTCCGGAGTTGCGCACTTCATCGATGGCAACTTCCATTCCTTTAATCCAGTTAAGGCTGTCGAAAATGCGGAATACGTCGATTCCAGCTTCAGCCGATGTCCGGGCAAACTCGCGGATGACATTATCCGGGTAGTTTTTATAGCCGACCGCATTCGCTCCACGGAATAGCATCTGGAATAACACGTTCGGGATGTCTTCGCGCAATTTGATGAGGCGCTGCCACGGGTCTTCTTTCAGGAAGCGGTAAGACACGTCGAATGTCGCACCACCCCACATCTCCATCGAGAACAAATCGCTTTGGAGCCGGGCAGTTTCTTTCGCTACTGCAAACATATCGTGTGAACGCATGCGCGTGGCAAGCAGCGATTGATGGGCATCGCGAAGAGTTGTATCCGTCAGTAGCACATCATCTTGCTCAAGTATCCACTTCGTCAAACCTTCTGGGCCGCGCTCATCGAGGATTTGTTTTGTGCCTTGTGGAACTTCAGTAATGATGTCAATTTCGGGTTTGCGCGGTGCTGCATAAATTGGTTTCTTTTTCTTCTCGATTCCAGGGAAGCCATTTACCGTCACATTGCCGATATAGCTAAGCAATTTCGTTCCACGGTCTTGGCGCACAGGGAACTTAAATAATTCTGGTGTGCTGTCGATAAAGCTGGTATCGAAATCTCCGTTGATGAAATTTCGATGTTTTACTACATTTTCAAGGAACGGGATATTCGTTTTGATGCCGCGAATGCGGAATTCCTGCAAGTTGCGGTCCATCTTCGCTGCGGCTTCTTTGAACGTTGTTGCCCATGTAGACACTTTAACGAGCAATGAATCGTAATACGGGGAAATGACAGCCCCCTGGAAACCGTTTCCGGCATCCAGGCGTACACCAAATCCGCCGCCTGAACGGTAGACCATCAGTTTTCCGGCATCCGGCATGAAGTCATTCAATGGGTCTTCTGTGGTCACACGCGATTGAATGGCGAATCCAAACAAAGGGATATCTTCTTGTTTCGGAATAGCTATCGTTTCGCTATGCAACATATGCCCGCGGGCGATATGGATCTGTGCATGGACGATATCGATGCCTGTGACCATTTCAGTGATCGTGTGTTCAACTTGGATGCGGGGGTTTACTTCGATAAAGTAAAATTCATCTCCCGCCACCAGGAACTCAACTGTCCCGGCATTTATGTAATCGATGTTTTTCATTAATTTAACGGCAGCGTCGCAAATTTCATTGCGCAATTCATTGCTGATCGAGTTGGATGGGGCGATTTCCACGACTTTCTGGTGGCGCCGCTGAATGGAGCAGTCACGTTCGTACAGATGGACGACATTGCCTTCTGCATCGCCGAGGATCTGCACTTCGATGTGCTTCGGTTTGTCTACGAATTTTTCCACATACATTTCGTCGGAGCCGAAGGCAGCTTTCGCTTCGGATTTCGCACGTTCGTAAGATGATGCCAGTTCACTTGCGTCTTTGACGATGCGCATGCCTCGTCCGCCACCGCCTAGTGATGCTTTGATCATCAACGGGAATCCGGCTTGGTCGGCAAATGCCTCTACTTCAGCCAATGATTCGACAGGTCCGTCCGTTCCCGGAATGACAGGAATGCCTGCAGCGATCGCTTGGTCACGGGCTTTGACTTTATCGCCGAACATATCGAGATGGCGGGATGTTGGCCCGATGAATACGATGCCTTCTTCTTCACAGCGCCGCGCAAAATGCACGTTTTCGGATAAGAATCCGTACCCTGGGTGAATGGCGTCCACTCCTGAGTCCTTGGCGATGCGAATGATGTCTTCAATGTCCAAATAAGCATCAATCGGCTTTTTTCCTTTGCCGACTAAATACGATTCGTCAGCTTTGTAACGATGAAACGAACCGCTGTCTTCCTGCGAATAAATCGCAACTGTCCGAAGATTCAGTTCTGTACAGGCGCGGAAGATCCGAATTGCAATTTCTCCGCGGTTGGCTACTAAGATCTTGTTAATCTCTTTCACTCCGACGCACACCCTTTACTTTTTCGTTTTTTCGTATTTATTGAACATGGAAACATTCATTAATACTCCCATAGCTAACGATAACAAAATTACTGAAGTTCCGCCATAGCTTATAAATGGAAGTGTAACGCCAGTCAGCGGTATGATGCCCGACAGGCCGCCCAGATTGACGAACGATTGGATGCCGATCATGCTTGCGACGCCCGCTGCGAGCATGCGCGCAAGCGGGTCACTAGTCGTCATCGCGATCCACAATCCGCGAAGGACGACGAAGCCCAATCCACCGATGACGACGAAGACGCCCAGAACGCCGAGTTCTTCCGCTATGACCGACATGATGAAATCGGTATGGGGCTCAGGCAAATAGCCGAGCTTTTGGATGGACTGGCCGAGTCCAAGGCCGCTAAGCCCACCTGAGCCGATTGCCAAATAACCGTTGACGATTTGGAAGCCGAATCCGAGCTCATCAGAAAATGGGTTAAAGAAGGCGTCGATGCGCCCCACCCGTTTTTCAGTGAAAATCAGATCTTTGGCGAAAATCATCGCCGGCACGATGAATACGGCGGCAGCTGCAACGACGATTCCTGCCAATTTCACGAACGGTTTCAGACGGACGCCTGATGCTGCCATCACCGACAGGCCGACCGCGCCGATGATGACCATCGACCCCAAATCAGGCTCAAGGAAGACTAACAGCAAAACTGCGGTCAAAATGATGACCGGCGGGATGATCGATTCGTTCAGTTTATTGATGGACCCATTACGATATTTATTCGAAAACACACCCGCCAAATAAAAAATCAAGCCGACTTTAGCGACTTCCGATGGCTGGATATTGGCGAAGCCGAGGCTGATCCAACTTTTCGCACCGCCTGCTGCAAAGCCGATAAAATGGACCAAGATGAGTCCGGTGAAGATGACTGCGAGTACGGTCGCCATCATCCACTTTTTCTTGAAGTGCTTGTAGGGGAATACGGCTGCGAGCAAAAATACAGGATACGCGATGGCCAAGTTAATCAATTGTTGTATGTAGAAGCGGTCCGGTGAGTCATTGTAATAGTTTACAGACCAAGCCATGCTCGAGGAGTAAATCATGATCAGCCCAAAAATGGTCAATGCCAGGTATGTAAAGAGAAGCGGATAGTCTATGTACTTGCCGTATTTCTTGATGTAGGATTTCATTGTTTTTATACCTCATTCAATTGGATTCATTAGTAAAAAAACTCAAACTGGAATCGTTTGAGTTTTGGGTCATTTATTTGTATACGCGTCATGGAGGATGGACAGTTTCTTCTCCAGCGTATCCATTAAATTTTTACCGGTCTCACGTTCGATCAAGCCGAGTTTGACAGCAAAATCGATTTCCCGTGATAAGCCAAACATTTGCGTATCAAGAACTTCTTCATATAAAGGGCAGGAAGGCAATGTAAGATGATCCATCTGCACCTTGATCAATTGCTCGATTTTCTCTGCATCAGCTTTAAGGAGTTCCAGCGCTTTTTCCTGATAAGTCTGTTCTTCTGTATGTTCCATGAGGACTCCCCCATCACTTGTATTTCTGCTCCATTAGCCTGTTTAAAGTGTATCTTTTACGCTGTCAAATTGCAAGTCTCTCATAAAAGGGATTAAACCCTTTGGGAATTGTATGTGAACAGTTATACTGAAGAAGAGAGATACTATAATGGAGGGTTTTATTTATGGAATTCATCATACCGTTCAAAGGGAAAGTCACATACAAACTGACCTTGGATCCGACCGTGTGGATTTTTGATGACCGCAAACTGGATCTTAAGACGTTTTTCACAGAAGAGCACGTCGATAAGGACGATCTAGAAGAATACAAACGCGGCATGGGCGAACATTGGTCACGTGAAATCATGGAAGGCGCTACCGTTCCGCCGACCTTGAATTCAGAGAAAAAATACAAGCGCCAGGAAAAACAAGACATGCTTACAGGCACATTCGGCATGCGATTCCAGCCATTCTTAGAGAACGCCGAGCCAACAGCTGGCGCGTCCAAAGTCGTGTTCGAAACGGCTTCAGGAGACCATGCTTTCGAAATTGAAAATGCCAAGCAATTGATCTTCAAATTCAGCCAGGATGGGAAGCCTCTCCGTGAAGATGGACCCGTCCATATCCTATTTCCGGATGGCTCGAATACCGATCAGCCGATTACCCATGTCTCCGCTATCCGGGTCGAATAGGAGGAATATCTATGCGTGTTCAATGCGTCATCTGCGATAAAATCGAAGAACTTGAAGACGATACGCTGCAAGCCAAGCGCCTTCGCAACCGGCCGATCCACACCCATATGTGCGAAGAATGCCACGACCGGATCACCAAACGGACAGAAGAGCGTCTAGCGACCGGACATTTTCATTTCTTCCGCAGCTCCCGCAGCATCGAGGATGATTTCTGATGAAAATCCTAAAAGGTTTGTGGATTGGTTTCTGGAGCGGCCTCATTCTCGGATTGTTGCTGAAATGGATGCAGGCAGTGACCGGTGTCCGGAATTACGAATTGCTATTGAACGTCGATTTCATCCCGCTGGTCAATCAAGTGAACTGGTCCGAGCTGACCGAGTTCGTTTTCCATTTAATCATCTCACTGATAATCGGCATCGTTTATGTGTATATCGCCAAACGCCGCAACTATACTTTCGGCCAATTGACGATCATCAGCTTGGTACTTACCATACCGACCTATATCCTGTTTTTCCCGCTGGCCATGCTCGCGGTAGAAGCCGATGTCCCGGAACCGACCGATATGGGGGCTTTCCTCTATTGGATCTTGGCACATCTGACGTATGCGCTACTGTTGCCGATACTTTACAAAACATTTGAACGCAAAAACGCTGCCTCTCATTGAGAAGCAGCGTTTTCGCGTTTTTCGCGCCAAAGGCGGATCTTATAAAGGATGAGAATCAATGCGGCAATGACCAAGCCCTCGACAACGGGCAGGAAAAAGGCCAGGAATGTCAGGCCCAATCCTCCCGCAGCCAAGAACAAGATGATGACTGCATTTTTTCCAATCGATAATTTTTTGGCAAAGCCCAGCTTGTACACAAGTGCCGATAACAGGAAGATGACGGCAAACAGTGCATATCCCGCCACATCGAAATTAGGCATGTTCTGGTAAAGAATGCGGGCTACCGGATACATATTTTCATAGACAAAAGCCTGCTCGTCCACGGATTATACATCCTTCCAGTTGTTTATTCTTCGATGGCTACTTTCTTTTTCTTCGCCATGCGCTCGCGCTCATTCTTATCAAGAATTTTCTTACGCAAACGGATCGATTGAGGAGTGATTTCGCAGTACTCGTCATCGTTCAAGTATTCAAGTGCTTCTTCAAGGCTCATCAAACGCGCTTTTTTCATCGTAGTCGTCTGGTCTTTGTTGGCAGAACGGATGTTGGTCGCCGCTTTGATCTTGACAATGTTGACTGTCAAATCGTTGTCGCGGTTATGTTCACCGACGATCATGCCTTCATAGATTTCAGTTCCGACTTCAACGAATGAAGTTCCGCGGTCTTCGATGCCCATCAAGCCGTAAGTTGAAGATTTGCCGCGTTCCATTGAAACGAGCACGCCTTGGCGACGGCCGCCTACGCGTCCTGATGCAACTGGCTGATAGCTATCGAATGTGTGGTTGATGATTCCATATCCGCGTGTTTGCGTCAGGAATTCAGTTGTGTAGCCGATCAATCCGCGTGCAGGGACATTGAATACTAAACGTACTTGTCCACTTCCGTTATTGATCATGTCGAGCATTTCACCTTTACGTTCACCGAGTGACTCGATGATCGCGCCAGTGTATTCTTCAGGAACATCCACTTGAACGCGTTCAACCGGTTCGCAGCGGACGCCATCGACCATGCGGACGATAACTTCAGGTTTTGATACTTGAAGCTCGAATCCTTCACGGCGCATATTTTCGATCAAGATCGATAGATGCAACTCGCCGCGGCCCGATACGACCCATGCATCTGGAGAATCCGTTGGATCAACGCGCAAGGAAACATCTGTCTCTAATTGAGCATCCAAACGCTCTTGGATTTTTCTTGATGTAATGAACTTACCTTCTTTACCAGCGAACGGGCTGTTGTTGACTAGGAATGTCATTTGCAGCGTCGGCTCGTCGATACGCAGAATCGGCAAGGCTTCTTGATGATCTTGAGGACATACCGTCTCACCGACGTTAATATCTTCTAGACCAGAGATTGCGATCAAATCGCCTGCTTCGGCTTTTTGGATTTCAATACGCTTCAAGCCCATGAAGCCATGGATTTTCGTAATACGGAAGTTTTTGACAGAGCCATCCAGTTTCATCAAGGAAACGGATTGCCCGACTTCGATCGTTCCGCGGAATACGCGCCCGATACCGATACGGCCAACATAGTCGTTGTAGTCAAGAAGCGCCACTTGGAATTGCAATGGTTCTTCGCGGTTATCGATCGGTGCCGGTACGTGATCCATGATGGCATCATAGATGACCTGCATGTTTTCTTCTTGGTCGGACGGGTCAGATGAAAGACTTGCCGTTCCGTTCATGCCTGATGCAAAAATGACAGGGAATTCCAACTGATCGTCGTTTGCTTCTAGTTCGATGAACAATTCGATGACTTCGTCGACAACTTCATCCGGACGCGCGAAATCGCGGTCGATTTTGTTGACGACTACAATCGGTTTGAGGTTTTGCTCAAGCGCCTTTTTCAAGACAAAGCGTGTCTGTGGCATACAGCCTTCGTACGCATCGACAACGAGCAAGACACCATCAACCATTTTCATGATACGCTCAACTTCACCACCGAAATCGGCGTGTCCAGGAGTATCCAAAATGTTGATTTTAGCGTCTTTATATTGAATCGCGGTGTTTTTAGCTAGGATTGTGATTCCGCGTTCTCTTTCAATGTCGTTTGAGTCCATCGCCCGCTCATCAACATGTTCGTTTGATCGGAAGATTCCTGATTGCTGAAGCAACTGATCCACCAATGTCGTTTTGCCGTGGTCAACGTGTGCGATAATTGCAATGTTTCGTAAATCGTTTCTAAGGTTAGTCATACTTTCACTCCAATATTCTTTTTTCGAGCCTATAACTGTGCTAGTATAGCACATATAGGGGAAAAACCCTACGATTTTATTTTCTTGTATGCAGGAGGTTAGATGGGATGAAAGAAGCGATCATAGAATCATGGCATAATATAAAATGGATTTTTGTATTATATTCATTCGCGGCAATTGGGGCAATGGTGCTCATCGGCGTCGCAGTGGCACTTCGCAGCGTAACCGGCGTTTTACTCTCCATCCTATTGCTATTGGTCATCATGGGCTTTGGATTCAAACGCAAAAAAGAAATGCGCGATGCAGGCGTATTATAGACAAAAAAAGGGGCTGCCCAAAAGGTCATATTTCATGACCTTTTGGGCAGCCCCTTTTTGCTTCTAACAAAGTATAAAAAAATCGTCCTTTCTGTTATATGGGCATTGCCCCACTCCTACAGAAAGAACGATTTTATGCGCAATCCATTTTCAGCTTTATTATGCTTGCTTCGGCTTGATATAATCCTGGAGCAGTTTTCCGTGAATGGATGGATTAGCGGCTACGAAGGTATCCGATTTCAAGAGATTTGCCGCTTCGCCTGAAAAATTACTCGCGACAGCCCCGACTTCTTTAGCCATGACCAATCCCCCGGCGATGTCCCACGGCGATAGCCTCATGGAAATATAAGCATCGATCCGCCCGCTCGCCAGATAAGCGAGCTCAAGCGCCGCAGAACCATATGAACGCATGCCACGCGCATCATGAACGAGGCGGATGGTAGCTTCATGCTCCACGTGCCGGTTCGGTGTCGCCCACATGGCGTTCATGCCGATGATCGATTCGCTAATGTCCGTCTCGATGAGCGGCTGCAGGCGTTCATCGTTATAATAAGCGCCGCCTCCTGCTATTGCATGATACAAATCGTCATTGACGACATCATAGATATAACCCATTTTGCCGACACCATCTTCATAAATACCGAGCGAAATGGCAAAATTGCGTCGTTGGTGCACAAAATTCATAGTGCCATCGATTGGGTCGAGCATCCATACCGTGCCGCTTAATTCTTCGATTGTGTCTCCAAATCCTTCTTCGCCAAAAACGCGGTGGCCAGGAAAATCTTTTCGGATGTGTTGAATGAAGAACTTCTCCACTTCCTTGTCCACGTTTGTGACCAAATCATTGGCATGGGCTTTCGTATCCACCGAGATGTCACTAAGAAATGAATTGCGGATCCGGTGCCCTGCTTCTTTGATCATTGACTTTATGTATCGGTCCATTGCGTGCTGGTCCATGTATGAGCTCCCCCTTATTTCTTTCCAGTATAACGAAAAAAGCATCCACTGTCTTTAGCCAGCAGATGCTTCTACGGTATGGTCGTCTGTTTACAATGCATGAAGAGCCTCCAGTTCTACTTGTATTTCTGCCAGCCGTTTCTTGCTCTTATCCTTTTGGCTGCTGTCATTTTGCTGCATTGCATCATACAAGGTGGCCAATTCGTAATCAAGCTCCAGCTTCAAGGTATTGATATACTCTTTTTCTACATCCGCTTTCCGGATAATCTGTATCATCTGCTTCATAAGTGAGCGCCCCCCTTCCCTCATAATCGGAATATTCCGATTGCAATGTTTGTTACACATCTTTACCCCGTTTTTTCTTCTTGAAAACTTATTTATATTCATTCTTCATAAACTTCGTTAAAATAAACCGTGATGATTATTTAAGGAGGGGATGTCCGTGAATCCATACTGGACTGAACAGGATTTTGAAGTATTTGAAACTCCAGGGCTCGAGGCGCGCATGGAAGCATTATCGACTTATGTACGGCCAAAGTTCGAAGCATTGGGCCAAGACTTTTCCGCTTATTTCTCCGGGGAAACCGGGGATGAATTTTTCCCACATGTCGCGAAACACATGCGCCGGACTGTCAATCCGCCGAATGACAGCTGGGTGGCATTTGCACCTTATAAACGCGGCTATAAAGCCGTTCCACATTTCCAGATTGGACTTTGGAAAAGCCATGTATTTGTCATTCTTGCTGTCATTTACGAAGCGCCCGGCAAACCGCAAATGGCGAATCAACTGATTTCCAGCGAGGCTTTAGCCGACATGCCGGAAGAATTTGTCGTTTCGGGCGATCATATGAAGCCTGAAGCCGATTCCGTTGCATCGCTTGGCGAAGAGGGCATCGAAAAGCTGCTCACGCGACTGCGCGATGTCAAAAAAGGGGAGCTCGTCATCGGCAGGCAGTTGGCACGTGCTGACGCTGCTGAGCTCGATAAAGATGGATTCTATGCTTTTGCAGAAGAAACATTCCGCGAGCTGCTTCCAATTTACCGGACATTGCT
>NZ_JAPEHT010000065.1 GCF_028823615.1 Planococcus sp. A6 | reverse complement strand
TGAAGTCGTCAATTGTTAAATCCACTTCCGCAGCGTGCGCGATCGCAAGCAAGTGAAGGATGGCATTGGTTGAGCCGCCAAGCGCCATGACGACCGTGATGGCGTTTTCGAACGCTTCTTTGGTCATGATGTCTTTCGGATAGATGCCAAGCTCCAGAAGATTATGCACCGCAGCACCCGCCGCTTCACAGTCCGCTTCCTTGTACTCAGACACTGCAGGGTTTGAAGAACTTCCCGGCAAGCTCATGCCCATCGCTTCAGCAGCAGAAGCCATCGTGTTCGCCGTATACATGCCTCCGCATGAACCCGCACCAGGGCATGCGCTGCATTCAATTTTACGCAGCGCCGCGTCGTCGATGGTGCCGTTATTATGCTGGCCAACACCTTCAAAGACGGAAACGATGTCGATATCCTGGCTATTATAGCGCCCTGCCGCTATGGTGCCGCCATAAACGAATACTGCAGGCACTTCGGAGTTGGCGATGGCAATCAAACAGCCAGGGATGTTTTTATCACAGCCACCGATTGCGACAAGTCCGTCCAAGCTTTCTGCACCGACGACCGTTTCAATGGAATCCGCAATGACGTCGCGGCTCGATAGCGAATATTTCATGCCTTCGGTTCCCATCGAGATCCCGTCGGAAACGGTGATCGTATTGAAAATGAATGGGACAGCCCCGGCTCCTTGAGCGCCTTTTTTTGCCGCTCTTGCCAGTTCGTCAATATGTATATTACACGGCGTGACTTCACTCCATGTGCTCGCGATGCCGACCATCGGCTGCTCAAAGCCTTCATCTGTCACTCCGACCGCCCGTAGCATTGCCCGGTTCGGGGCTTTCATCGGCCCTTCGCTGAAAACCTTACTCTTGATGCGCAAATCCTTCTTCATAAGTATCCTATCCTTTCTTTTCTATGTATCTGCTCCATGGATTCACAGGGTACCTATTAACGGCCCCTTAGATCAACTAGCTAGCAGCGAGGAAGTGATTTCCTGGCTGATTTGAGTTTCTCTTTATTATAGAGGAGATTTTTCAGAATTCAACGAATAAAACGATAATTAATATTAATATTTCACAATTTGTCACAGATATTATATATGTATACGCTTTCACATGGTATAAAAGCTTTTCTGCCCATTATTGATTAATTCGACGCCTAAATTTACATAGTGCGCTATAACAATGAAAAAGCACATAGCTTGCCCGCTATGCGCTTCGTGCTTCAGCTATCCCAATTTAAAGCAGACCACTTTTGTGTCAGTCATTTCCTGGATGGCGAATTTGACGCCTTCCCTGCCGAGCCCCGATTGCTTAACGCCGCCGAACGGCATGGCATCGATCCGGAAATCGCTGCTGTCGTTGATCATGACACCGCCCACTTCGAGTTCCTCGATCGCACGGTGGGCATGGTCGAGATTTTTCGTAAAGATCCCCGCTTGCAGCCCATAATCGACGGCATTTGCCCGTTCAATCGCTTCATCTAAATCAGCTACTCGATAGAGCAATACGACTGGGCCGAAGATTTCTTCTACTGCGAGCGTGCAATCTGTAGGCACATCGGTGAGTACCGTCGGCGAGTAAAATGCGCCGTCACGCTCGCCGCCCGTCTCGAGCGTAGCACCTTTATCCAATGCTTCTTGGACCAGCCTGTCGACGCGCTGCGCTTCTTTTTCCGTAATCAACGGACCCATATCCGTCATTTCAGATTGTTTATCGCCGACGATATAGCGTTCGGTTTGCTCGACGAATCGTTCTTTAAACAGATTGAATACAGGATCTTCGATATAAACCCGCTGTACGCCGAGGCAGTTTTGTCCAGCAGCCCAAAACGCACCGGAAACGCTTGATGCCACCGCGTCTTCCAAATCAGCGTCTTGCAGGACGATGACCGGCGAATTCGAGCCAAGTTCCATGCCCACTTTTTTCAAGCCTGCTTTTTTAGTGATCGCAAGCCCAGTCTCGACGCCTCCGGTAAAACTGATCATCCGGACAGCCGGATGTTCGACTAAGACATCCCCTATTTCACCGCCTCGCCCGGTGATGACAGACAGGATTTTTTCCGGCAATCCCGCGTGTGAAAAGGCTTGCGCCAATAACAGCGCGCTGAGCGGCGTGACAGTTGCCGGTTTGACGATGATGGCATTGCCCGATGCAATCGCTGGGCCAACTTTATGCGCCACCAGATTCAGCGGGTCGTTGAACGGCGTGATTGCCCCGATGATGCCGAGCGGAAAGCGCCGGTAATAGCCGACTTTGCCGATTCCGCCGGGCGATTGGTCGAACGGAATCGTCTCACCGGTGATGCGCCTCGCTTCTTCTGCACTCAAGCGCAAAGTTTCAACTGCCCGTCCCACTTCTTTCCGTGCTTCTCGAATGGTTTTGCTGCTTTCTTTAGAGATGGTGCGCGCATAATGTTCTGCGTTCGTTTCGATATAATCCGCTGCTTTTCCGATAATTTGCATGCGTTCAACGACCGGCACCCGTGCAGCAACTTGTGCGCCCGATTTAGCTGCCTCAATGCACGTTTCCATATCTTCTTTCGTTGCGGCGGGCACCCGGTCAACAAGAGATCCATCCTGAGGATCGGTGACGTCGATCCATTGTTTTCCGTCTACCCATTCACCTGCCAGAAACATTTTCCGGCCTTCAACATGTGTCGCCATCTATTCCTCCTCCTTTCATAACCGTACCGCTTCCCTTGCCTTTGCGATCGTCAATAGGTCGATAAGCAAGGAAAAGCCGGTTTCCGTTTTGCCGGCTCCTGCGCCGCTCAAGGTGACAGGTCCCAATAGGTCGGTTTCATAAGTGATGGCATTGAGCGCTCCTGAAACGGAAGCGAGCGGGTCATCCAGCGGCACTTTTTCCGCTGCCACTTTCGCTGAAACCACCCCGTTTTCTTTTTTGGCTGTGGCTACCAGCTTCCAGCGTTTCCCTTCCGTGCGTGCTTGCTCGATCAGTTCCGGGGTCATTTGCGAAATGCCCGTGCATTCAACGTCTTCGACTGACAAAGGCATGCCCATGACATGCTGTGTGAGGATGACGATTTTATAGCGTGCATCGAGGCCTTCGACATCACTCGTCGGATCCGCTTCAGCATAGCCGAGCTTTTGTGCTTCCTTGAGCGCAGATTCATAGCTTTCGCCTTCGTCCATTCGCATGAGCATGAAATTGGTCGTGCCGTTCAAGATGCCACGAATCTCGCTGATGTCATTTCCTGCAAGTGCCAGTTTAGGCATCCGCAGGGCAGGCGTCCCACTCATGACCGTACCTTCAAAGCCCCAGGAGACGTTATGCTTATTTGCCAAAGATGATAGTTCCTGGTACGCGAGCGCAACTGGCCCTTTATTGGTCATGACGACATTCTTGCCGCTTTGGAAAGCTGCGCGGCAATGGTCGATTGCCGGCTGGCCGGTTTTCACGTCGGTATAGGACACTTCCACCACCGTGTCGGCATTCGATTGCCGGATTGTCTCCAGGCTGTTCCATCCTGTGACGAGCCCTTCTGTTTTCGGATAGTTTTCCAAACTTCCGGTCTTTTGTACAACGTCCAAGACCGTTTCGAGATCGAGCCCGTCCGGATGGTACAACGAGCCTTTCTTGAAATCAGATATCGCGACGACTTTCGCATCGAAACTTTCCTGTTCCTTCAGGCTTTGCCGTTTATTGTGCAGAATTTCAGCGAGCCCTTGGCCGACGACGCCGAACCCGATAAATGCCAGTTTATGTGTCATGCTTTCCCTCCTGTTCTCCTTGCTCACCCGTTCAAGTGAAAAACTCGATTGCCGCGTTCGCTAAAATGGCAGCGCCAAGCGGCAAACTGCGTTCATCGATATCGAAATGCGGCGTATGCAAATCCCGCTCGATTCCGTCATCCAGCGAACAGCCGAGGAAAAACATTGCCCCCGGCAACTGCTGCGTGACATAAGCGAAGTCTTCGCCTCCCATGCCGAACGCCTGATGAATGAACTTTATAGATGGATCCGTTTTTTGGATAGCTTTTGTGATCTGTTCATTCACATGCCGATCATTTATTAACGCAGGCTCTCCCCGCTGGTAATGGAAGGAATAATCGCCGCCCAGATGTTTCGCGAGAGCGAATGCATCGCGGATTTCCGTTTCAAGCAAATCGCGTGTGCTGGCTGAATAGCTGCGCACAGTGCCTTCCACTTGAACTTCGTGCGGGATGATATTGCTGGCAGTTCCTGCATGGATTTGCCCGACACTGACGACCGCGGGTTCGAGTGCGGATATTTTCCGCGGTACGATGCCGTGCAGCGCCTGCAAAATGAGACCGAGCATCCAAGTCGGGTCGCTGCCGAGTTCTGGATAGGCACCGTGCCCGCCAGTACCCTGGATCGTGCCGTTAAACACGTCGACGTTTGCCATGCTGATGCCGTCATGCATTTGAACTGCTCCGACTGGTAGCCACGGGCACATGTGAAGAGCAATCGCCAGCTCCACTTCGTCGTAAGCACCCGCTTGCAGCAGATACGGTGAGCCTGACATGGATTCGTCGTCAATCATTTCTTCTGCCGGCTGAAAAATGAATTTGACCGTTCCGCTTAATGGCTTATCCCGGAAGTAATCCGTGAGAAGCGAGACCGCGCCAAGCAAGATGGCAGCATGCGCATCGTGTCCGCAAGCATGCATGACCCCTGGGATTTTCGATCGATACTCACATGTATTCGTTTCATTAATCGGCAAGGCATCGATATCCGCGCGCAGCGCAATCATTGGTTCCTGCCCGCTCCCGAGGGTTGCGATCACGCTCGTCTGCACGCCGACCCCGCGATTGACTGTGATGCCGTCGATCGTCGCTAAAACAGATGCGATAAAATCCGCCGTCTCGAATTCCTGGAAGCTCAGTTCCGGAAATTGATGCAGCGTGCGACGCCATTCGCTAAGCTTTTCGTTCATCTTTTCCGCTTTATACAGAAGTTCATCTTTGTCCTGCATCTTGTTCACCAGCTTTCCGATTAGACGTTCATCACCGTTTCGACGTGCTGGAACGCCTGCTCAAAATCGTTGATGATGTCTTCGATTTCCTCGATGCCGCAAGAAACGCGGATCAAGCCTTCCGGAATGCCCATAGCGGCGCGTTCTTCCGGTGTGCATTCCACATGGCTTGTCGTACGCGCTGGGCCGACAGTGGTCTCGACCGCCCCTAAATTCGCGGCACGGTTCGCGTATTGAAGTTTCGGCAGCAAGTCGCGCACAGTGTCGACTCCGCCTTTTACGGAAAAGCTCAGCATGCCGCCAAAGCCTTTCATTTGGCGTTTGGCGATATCATGGTTCGGATGCGTTTCGAGCCCTGGATAAAAGACGTCTTCGACGATGTCTTTCGTCTGTAAGTATTTGGCTAGTGCCATTGCGTTCTTGCTTTGTTCGCGGATGCGCAAATGCAAAGTCTTCATGCCGCGCAGTAGCAGGTAAGCGGCCATCGGGTCCATCGTCGCGCCGTTGATTTCGCGGTAATGATAGACCTGTTCGACAAGTTCATGCGATCCGACCAGTACGCCGCCGAGTGCATCGGCATGCCCCCCGAGGAATTTAGTAGCGCTGTGGAGAACGAGATCGACGCCATCTTCAAGCGGATTCTGGTTAATCGGTGTGCCGAATGTGTTGTCGATAATGACCAGCGCCCCTACTTCGTGACCTGCTTTTGCCATGCGTGCAATGTCCGTGATTTTGACAGTGGGGTTGGTCGGCGTTTCCAAATAGAGGATCTTGCAGCCTTTTTTGAGCTCTGCTTCGATCGCCTCATGGTCTCCGGTATCGACGAGCGCGACGTCAATCTGCTGGCGCGGCAGGAATTCCGTGAAAATTTTATTCGTGCCGCCGTAAGTATCCTTGATCGAGACGATGCGGTCGCCAGGCACGAGGAAAGTCGCAAGTGTATTGCTGATGGCCGCCATACCGGTCGAAAAGCTCGTCGCTGCTTCAGCGCCTTCGAGCAATTTCACTTTGTCTTCGAAAGCCTGAACGGTCGGGTTCGTATTGCGCCCATAAATATGGCCTTTTTTCTTGCCGATCGCAACGTCGTACCAATCGTCCATATCGTCATACGTATAGGCGACGCTCAAGACGACCGGCACTTGCGATGCCCCGTGTGCCAAATAATCTTTTTCTCCGCCCCAGACTGCTTGTGTGGATTGATGGATTTTTTTGTTTGTCATGAACTCACTCCTCAATTTTTGAATGCCTTCTAGGCAATGTTGTTTTTTTCAATCGATCAGGCGCCGCCCTGATAGCCGATTAAATGACCTTTCGTGAACAAGCCCCTCGGCATATTCGCCAGCGTTTCACAGCCCGATTCCGTCACGCGGAAAGTTTCGCTCACTTCAAAACCGGAATCATCGAACCACATCGCCGGAATCATATGGAAGGCCATGTTCGGCTCGAGTATGGTGCGGTCGCCCATGCGGATGCTTGCGGTATGTTCGCCCCAGTCCGGCGGATAATTCAATCCTACGGGATAGCCGATGCGCGCTTCTTTTTCGAAGCCATAGCGAGCGATCGTTTTTGTCCACGTTGCACACACTTCTTCTAAATAAATGCCCGGCTTGATCATTGCAAGGCATTCATTGATTCCTTCTGTCGTCACATCAGCAAGATGCTGCAGTTCTGCATCGGGCGTCCCGATAAACACGGTGCGTGCCAGCGGCGAATGATAACGTTTATAACAGCCCGACAACTCCAGCGTGACCGATTCTCCTTGTTTATAGCGCTTGTCGGTCCACGTGAGGTGGGGAGCTGCTGTCCGTTCACCCGTCGGCAAAAGCGGCATGATCGATGGATAATCACCGCCGTGTTCTTTCGTGCCGCTCACTTGCACTTCAAGTATCCTCGCCGCGACGTCGCATTCACGGACACCTTCCCCAATCATTTCCATGCCTGCTGCCATCGCTTTTTCTGAAAAACGTGCCGCACGTTTCATGTAGACGATTTCAGTATCGGATTTCACTAATCTTACCCAATTGACTAAGGAGGTGGCATCGTGAAAACGGGCATTCGGCAGCCCTTTTTGCAGGCTGGCAAAACATTTCGCGGTAAAGTAATAACTATCCATTTCAACGCCAATCGAACGCCGGTCCTGGCCGATTTGCGTCAAGATTTCCGCTACGAAATCCATCGGGTGGCGCAATTCCGTTTGGACATAGATTTCCGGATAAGCAATGATGTTGTCGTGATAAAGCCAAGTAGTGATCTTCGCTCCATTTGCATCCATAATGCGGCCAACCCATATTGGCTGATCTTCGTCTTCAATGACAATGAGCATCTGGTGAACATAGAACGACCAGGCATCATATCCAGATAAATAATTCATATTGGCAGGATCGGTGATGAGCAGCACTTCAATACCTTTGTCTGCCATCCGCTGTTTCGTTTTTCTGATACGCCCCTGATACTCTGCAGTTCCAAACGACATGGGGAATCCCCTCCTTAAGTTCACGTTTTAAAAGTCGGAATAGTCAATCTTTTATTCTTGTGCTCAGTATACCTGCCAGGCTTCTTTTAATGCATCCGTCATAGTGTATGAAAATGCGTGCAGCACTTTAGTCAATTTTTCCACACAAAAAAAGCCTTCTTGACTTAGAAGGCTTTCATTCAAGCATCATTCGATTCAGTGGCACGGATGCGATAGGTGCGGACGCATAATTCCAATAGAAACAAATCGTCTGGGTCGACAAGTGATAAGCCGGTCAATGACTCGATTTTACGCAAACGGTAAAGCAGCGATTGACGATGCAAATTCAAGGCGCGCGCCGTTTGGCTGACATTTCCTTGGTAATGGTTATAGGCAGAGAAAGTGCCGATCAGGTCCATTTGCCGCTGCTGGTCATACTCGACGAGCGGCTGGATCGTCGACAGGATGATGTCTTTCATTCCTTCCGTTTTCGCCAATTGCAAGAGCAGGCGATCCGCACGGGTATCGCGGTAATCCATGCGATGTCCCGGCCCTTTTTTCATGCGACCGATCTCAAGTGCCGCTTTCGCATGCTGGAAACTGCTGCTGAACCCTTTGAATCCTTCCGCATGATCGCCTATGCCCCAAGACAAAACGACTTCCGGCAATAAATTCCCCAGCCGCCGTTCAATCAAATCGAGGAAATTAATTTGATTTTCCTGCCCGCTTTCATGCGGCTTTTCCAGGAAGATAATCAAATATCCGTCGGCATAACCTGTCATCAGTGTGCGTTTCATAGCATGCGCTGCGTAGTGGATTTCTTCTTCAATATAAGCAACCATGCTTTTCGACCACTCTGTATACGAACTGCGGTCGGGTTCTCGGCGTTCGAATAATTCACGGAAATTCTCTGGGCTTCCGGCCAGGCCAATGTATGGAAGCTCCAGGTCATAGCCGAGTGCACGCGCCCGGGAAGCCGCCTGCTCTTTGGTCGTAAACTCCCCATTTGCCAACTCGCGGACGAAATCCATCCGGCCGCCTGCTCTTTGGTCGTAAACTCCCCATTTGCCAACTCGCGGACGAAATCCATCCGAAGTGCCGCTTTTGTCTCTTCCACTGCGTTTTGCCTAGAACGCCATAAGGAAATCGTCGTTGCGGCATGTTCCAGCACATGAACCGAAAAGACATCGAGACGCCCATCCCCTGCATTTTCCGGCAGTTCGACGAATATATAGCCCTGAGCTTCCTCAGATACTTGAAGCACCGGTACTTGGACGATTTTTCGCCCGCCCATTTCTCCGCTGCGGAATTTCTGGATCATCGGGTCGCGGTTTCCTTTCGGAGTTTCCTGGCGAATCGGGAAAATCCCTTTGCCGACCTGCTGTTCCCACGCTTCCAATTTGGTACGCGAAAAACCGGCAGCTGCTTGCACTGCCCCGTGTGCATCCGTAATGAGCAGCGCACTGTCGAGCTCGCGGCGGATATAGGCAGCGATTTTCTCCAATTCCGCATCCGCCAGAATCAATTTCAATAAATCCTGCTGCACTTGTTCCGAACGTTGCCGCTCTTGACGATGCAGATCGTTCAAATCGATCATCACTTCTTCGATGACCGTTGAGAAGCGCAGCTCCCACGGCAGTTCAATGAGCAGGAATGCCTGCTCTTCGGCCATTTCTGCAATCTCTTTGGGAATTTCAAAAACGTGCCGCCCCATCGCGATCATAAGGGCGGCTGCCCCAGAATCGATGATGTCCTGGACAAATCCGCGAAATGTCTCCAACTCATTTTTACATCCCATCGCAGTCGTCAATACCAGCTCATTGCGGCGTACGAAATTCTCCACCGGCATTTCCATGACCGACACCCAGTGCACAGGCTGCGCATGTGCATATTCTTTGGCTGTACGGACGACCGCCCCTTCCAACAATTCATAATCCAAGACATCTTGCACGGTCAGTTGCATATAATCCCCTCCGCGCTACATTGGTTTCTGCCAGTATAGCAAAAACAAACCTTCCGAAAAAGTAAGTGTCCGAATAATCAGAACAAATTATAGATGAAAAGGATTTTTCCATTCCATCAATAAAGCATAATCATGGGACTCTTCATCATCTAAATATCCCGGAACTAGGGTCACCGGCATGCGGCCGCAACTGAGCAAGAAGCTGATGACTGGATCCCTCAGCTCACCCGCCAGCACATTTTCTATGTATTGTTCAGCGGACAGTTCGTGCGCGTAACGATGATACCCTGGCATGCGCCCGCCGCCGATGAGACGCTCGAGCCCGTCCGCAACGACCCGCTCATACATCGCTTCCATCAATAACTTGCCAAGTTTTAGTTTGCGAAATTTCGGCTTGATGCCGATGTCGATAACATACAGTGATTCACCGTCTGGGTCATGCGTTCCGATCGATCCCGAATCAGTCACTTGTTCCCATGTATGTAAAGGACGCTCAGGATCGAATTTCGTGAGCATCCCTGTCATGGAACCTGCAATTTCGCCATCGATCTCTACACAGATTGCGCCTTCAGGATAAAAGGCGATATGGTTTCCAAGTTGTCGCTCGTTCCATAACAAATCGGGCGGGAACGGCGGCGGGAAACTTTCACGCTGGACTTCGATCAATCCTGAAAAGTCTTCTTTGGTGTAGGTCCTGATAGTTGCCAAAATCGGGCGCCCTTCCTTGAAAACGTATTGCTGCTTTTTATACATTGTATCGCCGCCTTCTATGATTAAAAATTGTTCTATGGCTTATCGGCCCGAAATTTGCCCAAAAGAAAAGCCTGCCGAATTGGCAGGTTTTTCTTTCTTTTACTATAGAGGAGGCAATACTTGCGGCCCATTAATTGTAACGGCTCCATCAGCTGTTTCTGAAATTGCGACTGATTGCGGCAATCCTGTCGATACGGCAAGAATCAATGCCAACGCTAAGCCTGCTAATATTTTCTTTTTTTGCATGTCTATTCACCACCATTTTCCAAAAATTGATTTTGATAATAATAAGCTTTTTCCCATTCTTCTTGCGCTTTGTAATAAGCAGCAAGGTTTTGAGACAACTGCCTGGTGTCTTTAATGTAACCATATTTTTTGAAAAATGGAAACATTTTATCTTCTTTATAGTTCAAAAGGTCTTGTTGGGAAAATTCCTGTTTTTCAAAGTAATCGCTGTAAATATTGAAGTAGTCCCTCTCTTTGGAAGTCCCTGGCATGCGCAATTGGGCAATCAATTCAGCTTTCTCCTTCTCGCCTATAACTTTAATCTCCAATAAATTGACCACCACCGCTTTATACAGGTAACTTCCTCGCTCTAGTGCTTTTTTTAGCTCCTCGAACAACTCTATCGCTTGTTCATTTTGCTTCTCCTCTTGCAAAAGCTCAGCGTAATTGTAAAGGACCGTCTGATAAAGCTCTTTCTGATGAGTCAATTTGGCATTGCGTTTAATTACTTCATATAAATTTATCGCTTGGGTAACTAAATTTCGTCTCGTGTAATTAATCGCCAATAATAACTGTGCGTGCAAAAGGCGAATATAATTGTGGTCCTTTTCATATGCGCGCACGGCCAGCTCCGCATAATAGGCAGAGAGCGCTAAACGGTCAAATAATAATAAAATGCGGGATTTTTGATAGTAGAATTCACCTTCAAGCTTCTGGGGAATGCTATGAAATCCATGATCCAGTTCATCCATGAGGGCCATCGCTTCTTTATACTGACCAAGAGAACTGAATTGAATAGCCTTAAAGAATTGGCTCATCCATAATTCAGGAGCTGTAAAAGAAGACTTTAGCTTATCAAGCAACCTCTGTTGCTCATTGGCTTTTTCATATTGTTTCACATGTAAATAATAACGGAATTTGTATAATTCATATTGATTGACGAGCGCTGTCGATTGGACATAATTATCAACTTGGAACAACTCCCCATACATGTCCTCCATGGTGGTAAGGTCATAGTAAAGCGAGCAATCGATAAAAGACGCTTCTGGTGCTCCAGTTCTTTTTTCAACTGCACGCCCATCTTGGAAAGCAGTGCTTCATAAGTTTCTTCATGAGGCGTATAGGTGTTGGATTCAATTTTGCTCAAATGCGATACGGAACATATGCCATCAGCAAGCTGTGACTGTGTGAGGTTATGCTTGAGCCGATAATATTTAATCACAGAACCGATGTTCATAAACTCACCTTTCTTTGTCAGAATATATAAATATTAACACAAAAAAACAAGCCTGGCTGTTACGGCCGGGCTTGTCTTCAGTCTAGCTCTTATGGCAGGCGGTAGAATCCGAATCCAGAAGCGGAGTCGTCTCCAGATCCTGCATAATAGCCGGATAGAATGTCGTTGTTCGCTGCGCGGTTTTGAAGGTCGCTGCGAACTTGTGTGTGCGTTGCAGATGGGTTTGCTGCCCAGATTTTAGCTGCAAGGCCGGCTGCATGAGGAGATGCCATCGATGTTCCGCTGATTGTTGCATAGCCTCCGTCATACCAAGCAGAGTAAATGCTTGCGCCTGGCGCTGATACTTCTACATCATATTTCCCGATGGAATAATCGCCAGCGTATTGGCTGTATCCGCGTGATGAGAAATCCGCTACGCGGTATGTGCCATTTTGCTGTACGTTCTCAAGAGCTGCGACCGCTACGGCATTTTGCAATGCACCCGGGAAGCCGATCGATCCTTGATACGGGCCTTCGTTGCCTGCTGCTGCAATGACCAGAACCCCTTTACCGTATGCGTAGTTGACCGCATTCGTGATCAAGCTGCTTTCTGCTGCAGATCCAAGAGACATATTGATGACAGTTTTCTGGTTCAAAGCTGTAGCCTGGTCAGCTACGTGACGGATTGCTTTTGCAATATTATCGGCAGAACCCGATCCGTCATCGCCAAGCACTTTATAGCCCCAAAGATCCGCTTGCGGTGCTACACCGTACAAGCCGCCGTTGCCGTTCGCCAATGCCGATCCGGCTACGTGCGTGCCATGTCCTTGACGATCTGTGCAAGAACCGTTGCGGATGCTTGTTCCGACTGTAAAGTCTTTACATTGCTCGACGTTTGCAGCAAGGTCTGGGTGGCTTGTGTTGACGCCAGTGTCCAGCACTGCGATGTTGACGCCTGAACCGCCGCTTGTTGTCGTAATGGAACTATTGTTATAAACTGCTTTGATGCCCCAAGGAGTGGACTGGGATGCAGCCATCGCTTGATAGCGCGCTTGCGGTTCAAGTGTTGTCGTTTCTACTGTATATTCAGGAACTTTTTCAATGGTTACATTTTTGTTTTTCTTCAACGCTTCGTATTGCTTTTCCGTCATATCGGTGGTGAAGCCTTCGCTATTGAAGTCCCAGTGTACGCCATATTGATCTTTTGCCTTTTTCAGGTCACTTTTTCCTGGCATGTCGACGAGCACGCGGATCTTCTCATTTTCGTTCGGAGCTTCATTGGCTGAAACCCCCATTGCCGGTACGAGCATTGTCGCAGCCAGCATAGCTGTCGTAATGAATTTTGCCGATTTTTTCATCTTTCGAATCCCCTTTTCCGAATAGATTTGCATGGCCCTGTGCAGCAAGCGGCGTCCCGCCTGTTGTCCTGCGGTTATTGCCATGCTTTAAATCTAGCAGAGAACAAGGGATTGTGTAATTGGGAAAATCCTTGCCAAAGAAAGTCCATTTTAACCAAAACGAAACTTTATACCCACAACTATATTCCTTTAAATGAAGATAATAAAAAAAGCCGCTCACAGCGGCTTTTGATTCAATAAATAGACACGTGCTTCATACGGCTGCAGCTTGTTGTCTAGATGGCTGTCGTAATTCGACAATAGCAAGTCACCATCAACCGGGTTCCACCAGGAACATGTATCATCATCTAGATGCGAAATGACCAAATAGCGTTCTTCCCCGTATTCTCGTGTGTAGGCATAAACATACGGACATTCCAAAAACGACAAATGTGTGCTTCCGTAAACTAAAGCTTTATGCTCTTTTCGCAGTTGCAGCATCTTCTTATAGAAAGACAGGACCGATTGGGGATCTTGCTGCTGCGCTTTTACATTAAGCCAATTGAAATTCGGATTTAACGGAATCCATGGGTTGCCTCCTGTAAAGCCGGCATTTGCACCGAAGTTCCATTGCATCGGGGTCCTTGCGTGGTCACGGCTTATTTTTTTGATGGTCTTCATCAATTCTTCGTGTGCGATGCCTTTTTGGCGATTGTAGCGATACATATTCTTCGTCTCGATATCCCGGTACATATCGATATCGTCGAACGGTGCATTGGTCATGCCGATTTCCTGCCCTTGGTAAATGAACGGCGTTCCCTGCATGAAAAAATACATACAGCCGAGCGCAGTCGCACTTTCCCGCCAATGCTCCCGGTCATTGCCCCAGGTTGAAACAGTGCGCGGGCGATCGTGGTTTTCCAGATACAAGGAATTCCAAGCGATTCCTTGCGCACTGCGCTGCCAGCGGTCGAGCACCACCCGCAAATCGTCGACATCGACGCCCCCTTCTGTTTCTTCATCCCACGCCTCTTCATGCGCTTCTAAGTGGAAGATCATATTGAATTTCCCTTCCGCTTCGCTGATCCAGTCGCCGATTTCATGTGAACGTACGCTATTCGCTTCGCCGACAGTCACTACATCGTATTTGGCAAAAGTCTCGCGCCGCAATTCCGCCAGTAAATCCTGTATCCCTTTGACATTCGTCATTTTTGGCCAGGCCGGCACATAATTCAACCCATCCGGATTCGGCATGTCTGTATAATCTTTTTTTAAATGATTGATGGCGTCTACGCGGAAACCGTCAATTCCCTTATCGAGCCACCAAAGGATCATATCGTAAATCGCACGCCGCAATTCCGGATTTTCCCAATTCAAGTCAACTTGACTCTTGGAAAACAAATGGAAATAATATTGCCTAGTTTTCGGGTCGTATGTCCATGCCGGCCCGCCGAATATGCTTTCCCAATTGGTCGGCTTATCGCGCCAGACATACCAATCGCGTTTCGGGCTGTCACGCGATGATTTTGATTCCAGAAACCACGGATGCTGGTCGCTTGTATGATTCAATACCAGATCCATCATGATTTTCATGCCGCGGGAATGGATGTCCTCAAGCAAACGGTCAAAATCATCCATCGTCCCCATTTCATCCATGATCGCCTGATAATCGCTGACGTCGTACCCGTTATCGACATTTGGCGATTTATAGACGGGGCACAGCCAAATCATGTCGACACCGAGTTCCTGCAGATAATCGAGCTGTGCCCGGATGCCGTTCAGGTCCCCCAACCCGTCACCGTTCGTATCGAAAAAACTGCGCGGGTAAATTTGATAGACTACCGCTTCTTTCCACCACGTTTTTTTCAAGCTCATCCCCCTCTTCCTGCTGCTGCGGAATTGATGTGCTCATATTAACTGCTGGCAGCCGTTATTTTTTATATACTATACGCCTTTTCCTACGAAACTCCTCTTTGCCTGCGTAATAAAAACCGCCCGCGGCATGCGGACGGTGTCGGTCAATTATTCAAGTAATACTGTTCCATGGCATTAGCCGAAAATCCTGCGACGTAATCGCTGCCGCCATCGTCTTCAATCGATTCGATCATCATCGCCAAAATGAAGTCCTGCTGTTCAGCGTGATAGGAAACAAAGAAGCCGTTCTCTTGCCCATCTTCACCGAGAGCACCTTTCAATTCAGCTGTGCCGGTTTTTCCGGCAATCGGAACAGCGTCAATATCTGCCGATTTGGCATAGCCGTCCGTGACGACATTGCGGAGGTTTTCTTGAAGCACAGCCGCATTGCCTTCACTGATCAAGCCTTCTTTCCATACTTGTCCAGCTTCTTCGCTGGTATAAAGCGTCGGCTCATAGATGATGCCGCCGTTCAAGAACGGCTCGTAAGCCGAAGCGAGATGCAGGATATTGGCGAGCATCTGCCCTTGGCCGAACGACGTGTCCGCGAGTTGCCCTTCGGATCCGAGAGTGCCATCATTGGAAATCTGTGAACTCTCCAACTCGATGGCGAACGGCAATTCCTCCCCGAAGCCATAGGCAGTCAGGCCGTCGATAAATGTTTCCGTCCCCATCTCAAGCGCCTGTCTTGCGAAATAAATATTGTCCGAGTAAACGAGTGCACGATTTAAATCAATCGGATTTGGTGCTTCCGGATGCAGGCGTGATACCCGGTACGATCCCCATGAGCTGTCTTTTTGCCAAGTCTGCCCGTTGATCTCGAGCCCTTGCTGCGGATCGAGCGTTCCTGCTTCCATGCCGATGGCCGCGGTCACCGGTTTAATGGTCGACCCAGGGGCATAACTTGCGGCAAAACGCGTGAACAGCGGATTCAATGGATCTTCCGACAATTCCGCATAGCGCTCTCCACTGATGCCTGCAATGAATTCATTCGGGTCAAAGCCAGGAGAGCTGATGAGCGCCAAAGTTTCGCCGTTTTCAGGCGATACCGCAGCAGCGCTTCCCGGTTCCCCTTGCATCGAATCGTAGACGGCCGTCTGCAATTCAGCGTCGATGGTCAATTCGACGTCTTCTCCTGCTGTCGGCTCCTGTTCAGCGAGGACGATATCTTCCGCCCCTTCCGCCTGTTTTTGGATCAGGATGCGTGCACCGCTGTCGCCGCGCAGCTGTTCTTCGAGACGGCGTTCAAGGCCTTGGCGGCCGATCAAGTCATTCGCCCCGTAGCCTTGGCCTTTTAATTCTTCCAATTGCTCTGCCGTAATCGAGCCGATATAGCCGGTCAAGTGGCCGAATGCTTCGCCGTACGGATATTCGCGCATCGCCGTTTCCTGATAAGTGACGACATCGCTCGCTTCCACGTCAGCGATTAATTGTTCCGCCGATTTCGACGCTTTCGTCAACGGCACGAATTGATCTGGCTGAACCCAGCTTTGATTCAGGCTTTCTTCAATCGACTCCACCGTCAATCCAAGAAGTTCAGCAGCCTTCGCGATATCGCTGTCTCCTTCCAGCCGGTCCGGCACCACGCCAAGATTATAGCCGGTGCCATTGATAGCCAAGCCGCGCCCTTCACGGTCCACAATCTCTCCGCGCTCAGCGGCTTCAGTCCGCACTGCGACTTCATCGCCTTCTTCAAGATCCTTGAAGATCAAAGACGGGTCCCATTCGACAAACCAGTTCTCTCCACTTTCCTGCTCTTCGTGGATCAAAGAAACCGTTTGGTCGAATTCAACTGGGCCGGCAAGCGTCTCCATCGTGATAGTAAGCGGGAACTCTGCCGGCTCCGCTTCGTCCCATTCCGCATCTTCCTGAGCGGAGGTATAGCTGACTTCAAGGTTTTCGATGCCGAGGTCTTCAATCAATTGCTGCTGCCGCTCATCGAACGCTTCTTGGGGAAACGCTTCTTTCGATCCTTGCGTCAAATAGTCTTCATACATCGCAGTGAACTCCTGCTCATTCCAATGGCCGACGTATTCATCCAACCTGTCTTCCGGTGTCGGCTGCGGTTGGCATCCTGCCATGGCGAGTACCCCTGCACCCGCTGCTATTGCTATGTATCGTTTCATTTCGATGACCTCCTGTAGCTTTCTAGCTAACGCTCTTGCATTGCCCCAAATCCCCCTCAATAAAGCGGAAAATTAATAGGACGCAAAAAAATAGCCAGTCCGACTTCATTAACTGCGTGAAACACCCAAGCTAATTGAAGTTTCTTTTTATTTTACCAATAAGTGGCACCGAAGCAAACCCGATTCGCTCAGTTTCAAAGCTTTTCAGTTTTTCTTGCTGGATATGCTTTCATTTCCTCCACTATGGTAAAATCAGTAATCATAGAATAGGAGGATGCTTATGATCAACTTAACATATTCACAAGCGATCGAGTCTGCAGTAGATCTCAAAATGAAAACACGTTTGCAGCAAATCCAGGAGAATCTGTATGCGAAAAAAGGAGCTGGCTCCGATTTCCTCGGCTGGCTTGACTGGCCATCGTCATTGCCGGAGGATTTCCTGGCAAAAATCGAAGATACTGCCAAAGCGATCCGCGAAAAGGCTGACGTTTTGGTCGTCATCGGAATCGGCGGTTCCTATCTAGGATCAAAAGCCGTCCTTTCTGCACTGTCGCCTTATTTCCCGAAAGACGAGCAATTGGAAGTGCTGTTTGCGGGCCATCAAGTAAGTGGTGAATACTTGAAGCAATTGCTTGAACACCTAGAAGGCAAGGAAGTCGTCGTCAACGTTATCTCGAAATCCGGCAAAACGACAGAGCCGGCCATCGCGTTCCGTTTCCTGCGCGATTATATGGAAAAACGCTATGGCGACGGAGCGGCCGAACGCATCATCGTGACGACCGATGCTGAAAAAGGAGCACTTCGCCAATTAGCGGAAACAAAAGGCTATGAACGCTTTATCGTGCCGGATGATGTCGGTGGGCGCTACTCCGTCTTTACGGCAGTTGGGCTGTTGCCGATTGCCGCTGCTGGGCATTCAATCCGCAAGCTGTTGGACGGTGCAAAAGAAGCGGAAACAACTTACCGGGATGCTGGCCCTGACCATAACCCCGCAATGCAATACGCGGCGATCCGCCATCACCTGTATGTCCAAGGCTATACGACAGAAGTGAACGCCATCTTCGAGCCGAAGCTGTCGTTCGTCCAGGAATGGTGGAAACAATTATTCGGCGAAAGCGAAGGGAAAGAAGGAAAAGGCATCTTCCCGGCATCGGTCGTCTTCACGACGGACTTGCACTCACTTGGCCAATTCATCCAAGACGGGCAGCGCAACTTGTTCGAAACCTTCCTGCTGGTAAAAGAAGCACAGGAAGATCTGGAGATTTTCGAAACACCTGAAGACGGCGACGAATTGAATTACATTGCCGGCTTGTCCTTGCAAGAATTCAACCATATTGCACATAAAGGCACATCGAACGCCCATTTGTCCGGCGGTGTTCCGCAATTGAGCTTGACCGTGGACCGTATTGACGAATCCCAAATCGGCCATTTGCTGTATTTCTACATGCTGAGCTGCGCGTATAGCGCTTATCTTCTTGGCATCAACCCGTTCGACCAACCGGGCGTCGAAGAATATAAGAACAATATCTTCAAGCTGTTGAAAAAACCAGGATTCTAAAAA
>NZ_JAPEHT010000064.1 GCF_028823615.1 Planococcus sp. A6 | reverse complement strand
TTTTCTGTGGAAAAGTGTATAGTGAAAAAAGTGGTTGGAAGAGCTTCTGCTTTTCGACTGCGCTGCACGGGGGCTACTTGGGGCTCGCAGGGTGCGGGTCATGCAGCTGGTGCGACAGGACATCGCGCTTACTGCGGGAGCTCAACCCAAAGCCGGGCGGCGGCGAATAATAAGATGAACCCCCAACTGGATGGCGAAAACAATTCTACTCCCAAACTCTCACTATCTACTCATAAATTGTGCCGGAATATGATTTTCCCACTATCCTTATCTACACACGCCCAGAAAGGAAGGGGAGCCAATACACAATCGATAAAATATCACGTCATCTTCATTCCGCAAATAAACCTCTTGGTTCTACAAACAAACCCCTTCATTCCACAAACAAATCGCTTAATTCTACAAAAGAATCGCTTGATTCCACAAACAAACTGCTTAGTTTCACAAAAACCTCTTGGTTCCACAAAAGAATCGCTTGATTCCACAATCATACCCTTGCTATCTTTACCTATACTTGCCTAGGGAAGCGATTTCCCCGCTAGCTGGTAACTGCTTAGTGAGGCAGATCTACCTAAACAACCTCCATGCAATGAAATCTCTCAGCTGCCTAGCGCCAAGGGTGAAGCGAAGCAGTAAGACAAGTGTCCTTCTTGGCTTACTGTGGGAGCTCAACCCAAAGCAAGGCAGCGACTATATTGCAGAAGCATCAATAGAATCCAAAAACACTTCCACACCCAAACCCTCGCTATTTTCAACTACACATCAACAAAGAAGCACGAAACCACTCTTCTTAAATCGCTGTCCAGCCGCCGTCGACTTTGATAGTCTCGCCGGTTACGAAATTCGACAGGTTCGATGCCAAATACAATACTGCGCCCGATGTGTCTTTCGGCTGCGACAGGCCGTCGAGCAGGATGCGGCGGTTAACGTCTTCTTTGAATGCGACGTCTTCGAATTGCTTCTCCGTGAATTCGGTCTCGACGAATGTCGGCGCAACGGCGTTGACGCGGATGCCGTGCTTGGCCCATTCGACCGCGAGCGCTTTCGTCATTTGCACCATGCCGCCCTTGCTCGAGCAATAAGCCGCCCGCTTGATATAGCCGACAAACGCCATTTGCGATGCGATGTTGATGATGCGGCCGCTATTTTGCGCGAGCATGTATTTCGCTGCTGCTTGGCTCGCGAAAAAGGCCGACTTTAAATTCAAGTCAAGCACCGTATCCCAATCTGCTTCCGTTACGTCCATCGCCGGTTTCGCGATATTGACGCCGGCGTTGAGCACATCGATTGTGCCGAACTGAGTGGCGGCAGTGTCGATCAACTTTTTCACTTCATTAATATCACTCAAATCCCCGGCGACCGCGATGCAGTTCGGGTTATGGGCGCGCAGTTCTTCGAGCGTGGCATCGAGCGTTTCTTGATTTCTTCCGGAAATCGCAACGTTTGCGCCGAGTTCGGCGAACGTCAGCGCGATGTCTTTGCCGAGGCCTTTGCTGCCGCCGGTGACGACGACCGTCTGTCCTTTCAGTTCCGAGAAATAGCTATTCATCTTAGCCCTCCTGTTCCAAATCGTTTTTCAAAAACTGGATCAAGGTCTGTTCGCGTTTGCGGTTGATCCCCTCAGACACTTCCGGCTCCCAGTTGTAGAAGCCTTCGCCGGTTTTATCGCCGAGCTTTTGCTGTTCGACCAACTCCGACAAAATTTTTCCGGAGCGCTGGTCGTTCGCTAACTCTTCGAATAAATAATTCGAGATGGCCGAAAACACATCGAGCCCACCCATATCCGCTGTCATTAAAGGCCCTGTCACCGGCAGCCGCCGCCCGATGCTGTAGGTGACCGCCGCATCGATGTCTTCCTTGCTCGCAGCGCCCGCATCCAATAAGGCTTGCGCTTCACGAAACAACGCGTATTGCAGACGGTTTCCGATGAATCCCGGCAGTTCTTTGTTCAACAAAATCGGCTTTTTATTCATCAACTTTAATAAAGCCATCGTGCGCTCGGTCGTCTCCACTTCGGTCTGTTCGCCATTAACAACTTCGACCAGCGGAATCAAATGTCCTGGATTCCAGAAATGAGCGACAATGAAGCGGCCTGGATGCGCCATCTCCTCAGCGAGCAGTGAAGGCTTAAAACCGGACGTGTTGCTCGCGATGAGAACAGTAGGTTCGACTAAGCTTTCCAGTTGTTTGTACAACTCGCGTTTCAATTTCAGATTTTCAGGGACGACTTCCAGAATGAATGTCGCCTCCCGCACCGCGTCTTCAAGCGATGTCGTAAAACGGATTCTCTCACGGATTTCCTGCGCTTCATTTTCATCAAACAAACCATTATCGGCCATGACGGCAAGTTTCTGCGCCAAGCCTTTGTCCGCATTCGCCACGTCTTGTTCGTTGATGCCGTAAACGGTCAGCGTCTGGCCGGACCAGGCGGCGGATAGCGCGATAGAATGGCCCATCGTCCCAGCTCCGAGTATTGTTAGTTTCTCCATATGAATGCACCTCTTTTTTGAATGGATGATATAAGGAAACCCAACAACTTCCGGTTGGGAGAGTTGTTGGGTACGTAAATCTTATAGACCGATCGAGAACAAAATCACAGCGAGTACCGCACCGAGAAGTGGCACGACAACGGACAATGCGCCGAATGCCGGGTAAGCGTCGCGGTGGGTTTCCCCTGCAATCGAGCGGATCGTCGTGACGACATAACCGCCTTGAGGCAAGGAATCAAGCGAACCGGATGAAATCGAAACGGTCCGGTGCAAAGCTTCCGGATCGACGCCCATATCGAGATAATGAGGCGCGAGCAAAGGAAGCGCAATCGCCTGTCCGCCAGAAGACGAGCCGGTGAGACCCGCGATAACTGCGACGGCTAGTGCCCCGCCGATCAATGGGCTGCCCGGGATGCCGGTCATGACATCAACAGCCGCTTCAAAAGATGGCGTCGCTTTGACGACTCCACCGAAGCCGACGACCGCAGCCGTGTTGGCGATTGCGATGACCGCTCCCATCGCACCGTCGCCGAGCGCTTTGCTCAAGTTGCGGATGAATTTAATATTGATCAAGCAAGTTGAGATGATCCCACCGGTCAAGGCGATGATCAACGCGGAAGTGCCAAGCGAATCATGGAAAATATACGAGAAACCAAGGACGATCAGCAGTGGAAGCATGCTAAGGAGCGGGTTCGGCAACTCCTTACGTGATTCGTTGTTCGGGTCTGTCGGGCGCGACTCGAACTGTTCACCTTTCGATTTCGCTTTGTTGATCATTTTCGTCAGCCACCAATAGCCGAAGACCATCATGAAGACCGCGACGATTGCACTGACTTCCCAGCCAGCGTATGGCGAAGTGCCGAGGAATTCAATCGGGATCCAGTTTTGGATTTCCGGAGATCCGGCAGACGTCATCGTGAATGTCGTCGATCCGAAAGCAAGTGCCGCTGGAATAAAGCGACGCGGCAAATTCGCTTGTTTAAAGAGGCTGAGTGCCATCGGATACACCGAGAAGGCAACGACGAACAAGCTGACGCCGCCGTATGTAAGGACCGCACAGGCTAGAACGACTGCGAGTGCCGCGCGTTTCATCCCCATCTTGCCGACGATCCAACGCGATACGCTGTCAGCAGCGCCCGTGTCTTCCATCACTTTCCCAAAAATCGCCCCTGTCAGGAACATCAAATACCAGGACGCGATAAAACCGGTGAAGCCATCCATGTAATTCGTCAAATAATTGGCCGCCCCTTCTCCCGCAAGCTGCGGGAATAAAGGCAAACCGTTCAATACTGCCACAAACAATGCCGTCAGCGGAGCTGCAATTAGTAAGTTCATGCCGCGCATCGTCAGGACAATGAGTAAAATCAATCCACCAAACATGCCGATCAAACCGAGCATCTATTATTCCTCCCATACCACCTAAATAGAATTAGTTCTTGCCGTATCTTCTAACGCGGAGGAGTGCCTGCTCGGCATGTCCTGCGAAATTCTCCAATTGGCACAAGCGCGCTGCATATTCCCCGATATAGGCGCTCGCTTCCGGTGTCGTCACTTTCTGGTATGTGACGGTCTTGATGAACTTCCCAACCCATAGCCCGCCGGTGTAGCGTGCTGCGCCTTTTGTCGGCAAGGTATGGTTCGTGCCGATGACTTTGTCGCCATATGCCACGTTCGTTTCTGGCCCGAGGAACAAGCAGCCGTAATTGGTCATGTGCTCGAGGAAATAGTCCGGGTCTTCCGTCAGGATCTCGACGTGCTCAAATGCCAAACGGTCCGCTTCGATGCGTGCTTCTTCGATCGAATCGACAAGCAAGATTTGACCGTAATCTTCCCAAGACACGCGCGCGACGTCTGCTGTCGGCAAGGTTTCCAATTGGCGGTCGATTTCTTTCACGGTTTCATTCGCTAGTTCTTCGGAAGTCGTGATCAATGCGCCTGGTGAAGTCGGTCCGTGCTCGCCTTGCCCGAGAATGTCGGTTGCGACCATTTCAGCATCCGCCGTATGATCGGCAACAACCAAAGTTTCGGTCGGCCCTGCGAACAAGTCGATGCCGACGCGGCCGTAAAGCTGGCGCTTCGCTTCCGCAACAAACGCGTTGCCTGGCCCGACGATCATATCGACCGCTTCGATCGTTTCCGTGCCGATCGCCATCGCGCCCATTGCCTGAATGCCGCCAAGCAGGTAAATTTCATCCGCTCCGGCAAGGGACATCGCTGCGATAGTCGCATGCGGAATCTCGCCGTTAATTGGCGGTGTGCACGCGATGACGCGTTTGACGCCTGCCACTTTCGCCGTCAAGACGCTCATGTGAGCAGAAGCGACCATTGGATAGCGCCCTCCTGGAATATAGCAGCCGACACTGTTGACCGGGATGTTTTTATGTCCCAAGATCACGCCTGGAATCTGTTCGACTTCGATATCATTTAAGGAATCAAGCTGCGCTTCAGCGAACGCTTTGATGTTCTTTTGTGCGAACTTGATATCTTCGATGACGCTGTCTGGAACTTTGGAAACGATTTCATTTATTTCCGCATCCGACAAGCGGAACGATTCAGGTGCCCATTTATCGAATTTCTCGGATAGTTCGCGAACTGCAGCATCCCCGCGCGTTTCAACATCTTTCAATGCATCCGCGACAATCTGCGATACTTTTGAGTCATTTGCGCTCACTTCTTCTTGTGATTTACCTGCTTTCAATACTTTGACCATTATGAAAACCTCCATCTCTGATTTTTTGCATACGTATTCAAAATGCGATAAAGCGCTTTCTTGAATACGTATGCAAATATGACGTTAAGAACAAGAATATTTTAATTATTAAAGAAAGTCAACCACTAATTAAGTGGTTTTCCTTTCCACAAAGCTTCCTTCCACTTCGACAGCCCGCGCCTGGCCTGTGTATTCACCGATTTCCCCCAGCAAATAATTGACCGTTTCATCGACCATCTTTTCGATCGGCTGCTCCCACGTCGTCAGTTCATACGCTGGCCAAGAAGCCATGTCGATGTTATCGAATCCAATTACTTTGGCCTGTTCTGGAATCTTCACTCCCTGCTTACGGAAAGCGTCCATGACACCGAGTGCCATGATGTCGTTTGCCGCAAACAAAGCAGACGGGATTTCACCTTCTGACAAGATTTTCTGCGCAGTTTCGTAGCCTCCGTTATAGCTGAAATCCGAACTGTACTTTTTGTATGCGATGCCTCGCTGTGCCAACACTTCCGCAAATCCCTGTTCGCGCTCTCGGCTCGTCGAGGTGTCTTCATTTCCAGAAATATACACCATCGGCCCCGTTCCGCTTTCCGCTAAGTATTCCGCGATTTCCCGGCTGGCGTTCAAGTTATTGCAGCACACTGAGTGGAAATGGCTGCTCGTCAATTTGCGGTTGAAGAAGACCAGCGGGATGTGGTTCACCTGGAATGCTTCTGCGACGTTCATCGACATGGACGCATCAGTGATGATGACTCCTGCCACATTGTAATTGAGCAAGGTCTCAATATCTTCGCTTTGGATTTCGTCATTATTAGTATGGACGAACAACACGCTATAGCCGTGCTTTTTGAATGACGTGGTGAATTGCTTGAGGACTTGCGGATAGAAGGGATTCTGAACGCCTTTCATGACTAGCCCGATGATTTTTGAACTGTTGGTGATCAGGCTTCTGGCGTATTCATTCGGCCGGTAACCGAGCTCTTCGGCCGCGGCCAGCACTTTTTGGCGGGTTTTTTCAGTGACTTTCGCTCCGTCGAAAAACACTCTGGACACAGAAGACTGTGAGACTCCTGCGAGCTTTGCGACATCCTTGGCATTGACAGTCGATTTCATATCAGTTCATCCTTTTCCGTTGATCTGCTTGGCTTTCAGATTACACCATCCCTTGTCATTTTGCATCTGTTTGCTGAGAAATGAATATGTGGAGATGCTTCATCCTAGGAAGCGATTCCCCCCAACTATTTATAGGAGCAGATCTAGCGAATCACACTTCTCTCAGTGAACTCTTTCAGCCGCTGAGCGCCAAGGGTAAGTCGATGCCGTAAGACAAGTGCTCTTCCTGGCTTATGGCGAAAGGCCAACCCAAAGCACGGCGGCGAATAGTAAGATGCATCCCCCACCGGATGTCGAAAACAATTCGACTCCCAAATGCTCACTATCTACTCAAAAACATGCCGGTAAGCGATTTCCCCACTATCCTTATCTACACACCCCCGAGAAAGTAGAAGCAGCGAATACACAATCGATAAAATAGCACATCATTTTAGTTCCACAAATAAATCGCTTCATTCCACAAACAAACCGCTTAGTTCCACAAACAAACCTCTCTATTCCACAAATAATCGCTTCATTTCACAAAAAAATCTCTTTATTCCACAAACAAATCGCTCCATTCCACAAAAAAACCGCACCCGATCGGATACGGTCCCACTATTCTTGCACTGAACTCTTCCTGAACACATCTCAGCTGCCGTCTTGCCGTTTCGCGAGAAGCACGTCGGGATCTTCATTGCTTGTATAAACTTCAGCGCCTTCAGCGAGGAAGTTGGATGATAAATCAGCGCTTGGCATGACTTCCGGTGCTGTCGACTGGGTGACGGCGCCAAGCCGTGTCGACTCGCTGTATTCGCTGCCTTCCAGTTCGCCTTCCCACAAATACTCTTCGCCTTCCACGATTAAAATGCCGGCATAGGACCCGGTCTCTTCGCCATTGCTGAAAGTCTGTTCGCTGCATGCCCCGAGCAACAGCAGAGCGGCAATCAAGGCCATCGTTTTCCAAAACCGATTCATTCGCATACTCCCCCTTTCGTCTCGTTTATTCGACGTTTGATGAACCGCTTCAGCCGTATTTTTTCTGGTGTTCTTTTTTGCGGCGCAAATAATCCTCGTCTTCGCGGATTTCGTCCCATCGTTTTTTGAAGATCGCAGCGGACTCGGCTTTTTCTTCGTCAATCTCGCGGTCCTTGATCGAGCCGTCTTCGTTGTATTTGCGGCCGCCTTTGTAATTCGTGTAACGCCTTGCGCGGGTGTAGCCCATTTGGATGAATTTGCGGGCCATGTCCATGCCGACAAAATCATCCTTTTTGCGGTATTCTTCGAACAGCTCCGAAATCTTGTCGCATGATTCCTGCGCGATGTCCGGCGTCTTGAATCGCCAATGGGGCAGGATTTCACTTTTATACGGTTCCACCATCAACACGCCTTGCTCGCCTTTGCCGACGCGGTACAGTTCGGGATTCTTCCGCAAGTCCAAATTCTTATAGTCCAGATCGTAATCGAATGCCATGCTGCACCCTCCTTTTGGAGAAACTATACCCTGTCGCGCTGCTTAAAAAACGGCATAACAAAACCGCCTCAGTGGGCGGCTGTTCGTCAAGCGTGTTCGATGCTCTTTTTCGAGAATGCGTGGATATCGGTGATGACGTCCTTTAAGACATCGATTGATTTCAACGGATCTCCGATGAAGTCCATTCCGTGGTTGACGTCTTTTAAGACGTGCGAATCCAACTCCTTATTGGCTTGGAGTTCTTCCATCCGGCCGCGGTCGTAATAATGGTCTTTGTCGCCGATAAAGCTCAGCGCCGGATTCTGGCAGTTTTTCATCGCTTCGAAGATGTCGTGGTGCTTGATGAGCGGTGTCAGCCAGACGGTTTTCGCGCCTTTGAATTTCTTGCGCTCGAGTTCATTGGCAAGCGCGATCGTGCCGAGCGACTTGGCGACGAGGAAGAATTTTTCATAGAGGCTGCCTTTCAATACTTGGTCGATTACTTGCTTGACGTCGTATTTGACCGCTTCTTCAATTTCCGCCATAGTGTACTCGTTGTAAAGCGGATTGTTGTAATCGTAATTGATGCGCAGGATGTCGTATTCCTGTTCCGCAAGCAGCCGCTCCGTGTAATGAAATAGCGGGCTTTTCGCTGTATAGCCGATGCCCGGCAGGAAAATCGCGAGTTTTCTCGTTTGGTCTTGGTTCAGGACGAGGCTGTAGTTGATTGCTTGGCCTTTATCCGTTGTAATGGTTCGGTTGATCGTTTTCATTGTTTCCACTCCTTTCCTATATTATAAAGTTTTTCATGTTAATTGCATGTAAATTTTTCAAAGAATTCGAAAACTTCATGATGGCTCTTTTTTCTACTCTGTTATAATATCCATATCATGAAAGTTGGAGGCGGGTCTCATGTGGAAAGGCATTCGCTGGACTGCGTTTTCGGTCCTATTGGCCATCAGCATCCTATTTGCCGTCAAAGGCGTCCAAGTGTGGCTGATGCGCCATGCCACAGAACCGGTCGCGATCCATTTTTATTTTTTTGAAATCGCTGAATCGGTGCTGCCGGGCAATCTCGTGTCCTATGCCGTGGCGTTTTTCGTCGCGGCATTCATTACCGCAGTCGCGGGATTTGCCTTTATCGCGAGGCGGTTATTCGGATTTTAATTTGAGCTGGAAAGAGGGATTTTGATGCATACAGAAAAAGACAAAATGCTGGCTGGTGCGCTTTACCGGGCGGATGATCCGGTACTTGTGCGTGAGCGCGTCAATGCGAAACGGCTATTGCGCTTATTCAATAAATCGATGGAAACCGACAGCCAGGAGCGCAAGCGTTTCATGAGCCAATTGCTCGGCTCGAGCGGCGACCATTTATATATCGAGCCGAACTTCCGCTGTGATTACGGCTATAATATCCATGTCGGGCATAACTTCTTTGCCAATTTCGACTGTGTCTTCCTCGATGTTTGCGACATCCGCATCGGCGATAACTGCTTGGTCGGGCCTGGCGTCCACATCTATACGGCGACCCATCCGCTCGATATCGAACAGCGGCTGAGCGGTGTCGAATTCGGCAAAGCGGTGCGCATCGGCAATAATGTGTGGATCGGCGGGCGCGCTGTCATCAATCCGGGTGTCACAATCGGCGACAATGCCGTCATCGCATCCGGCGCGGTCGTCGTCAAAGACGTGCCGGCGAACACCGTCGTCGGCGGCAATCCGGCAGTCGTCATCAAGACCATCGAAAGCTAATCTGAAAAAAAAATAGGAAAGGGAAGCAAATCGATTGGATTTGCTTCCCTTTTTTTATGACTCCATTGTTTGGCCGTTCCGTACCGCTTGCTCATGCTTTAATAGCCATTCTTTGCGGGGCAAGCTGCCGGCGTATCCCGTCAATTTGCCATTCGACCCGATGATTCGGTGGCACGGGATGATAATGCTGATCTTGTTTTTGCTGTTGGCATTCCCCACCGCCCGAACGGATTTCTCGTTGCCGACAGCTGCCGCGATATCCCGGTACGAAGCCGTTTCTCCGTAAGGGATGTCCGGCAATGCCGCCCATACTTTTTGCTGGAATTCGGTTCCGGAAGAAATGCACGGCACGGTGAATTCCGTTCGTTGCCCTTTGAAATATTCGTCCAATTGCTGTAAAGCGTCTTTCAGCACTTGTGGCGTGTCCGGTTGCACCGCATGCAGCGGCTGCTCCCGTTCGCTGAAATAAAGCGATACGATGGCTTGTTCGGTTCCGGTGATTTCAACGAC
Source organism: Planococcus sp. A6 (assembly GCF_028823615.1). Classification (GTDB taxonomy): domain Bacteria; phylum Bacillota; class Bacilli; order Bacillales_A; family Planococcaceae; genus Planococcus. The sequence goes on along the minus strand of NZ_JAPEHT010000064.1, from coordinate 8,860 downwards.
GCCAATCGGCGATGGATAATCCACTTGATGCAGTCTATTCATAATAATACCCTCCATAAGTAAAATGTTGCGTACGCTTGCCAGCCTGTCCAGTTTTCGGCTAACTTCTCAATCTCGGCAATGCTCGGTTTTTGTTCCATCCCCAATTGATGCTTCAAGGCATTATGCAATCCGACGTCCGATATCGGAAACGCGGAGTTGAAGCGCAGGCATTTCATCATGACGTAGTGTGCGGACCATGGCCCGACGCCCCGTATCGCCACCAATTGTTTTTCTACTTGCTGCTCGGTTTTGCCGGTGAGCTCATCTTTTACGAGACGCCCATCAGTGATTTGCTCGGCGATGTGGATGATGTATTCCGCTTTTCTCCCCGAAAATTGCAGCGTTCTTAATTGTTCTACTTCCAGCGATGCGATTCTTTCAGCGGATGGAAAGGCCCAATACTCGACGCCGCCTACTGTATGCGAAGTGCCGAAATGTTCGATTAAGCGCTTTTTCAACGTATAGGCGAAAGTCAAATTGATCTGCTGGCCGGTGATGGCCCAAACGAACGCTTCAAATAAATCGGGCATACCCATTATCCGCAGTCCCGCGTGCCGCTCCACCACTTCCCGGAGAACCGGGTCACTTGCCGCCATCGCATAAAACGGCTGCAGGTCTGTTTCCAGGTCGAACCAATCCTTCACATATTGGACAACTGCCTGTTTCCCTTGTTCAGTCGGTGGATGATGAAGAAATTCGATATGCAAGGCACTGCCGGAATGACTCAAATCGAATAAGGCCATTTCATCTTCAATCGCCAACAGCTTGGTGAGGCGCTCATCCTGAATTGTGTGAAGCAGCTCTTGATCAGAACGCCCGAGAATGGCCAAGCATTCTGTGAAATTAAAATCTGCCGGCGTTGGGATTTTTAGCCACTGTGTTTCCGTTTCGCTATCCATTCCGCCCCGCTCCTTTCTCTTTCCGGTATTGGCCCGGGGATTGCTGTTTCAGCTGCCGGAACACTTTATAGAAATGAGACGTGCTTTGAAAGCCGGTCTCCAGGCAAATCTCCAAATTCGTTTTGTCGGTGTTCGCAAGTAAATATGCCACTTTGTCGATGCGGATTTTCTCCAAATAACAACGCGGCGTTTCGTCTGTTTCCTGCTTGAACAGCCGGTCCACGTACGATGGGCTCATGCCGATATGGGCGGCTACTTCTTCCAAGCCGATTTTTTGCTCGTAATGATCTGTTAAAAAAGCGATGACTTGCTGTGTGAATTCCACATAAGGCGATTGTTCGATTTCAGGCTGGCATCTTTTGCATGCCCGAAATCCGCAAGTCTCCGCTTCTTCAATGGAAAAACAGAATTCCACGTTGCGCTTTTTCGGCTTGCGCGATCGGCAGGACGGACGGCAATAGATCTTCGTCGTTTTCACGCACGTGAAAAACAAACCGTCGTATTTCCGGTCGCAATCCAGGATCTTCTCCCACATCTCATCGAACGTGAACTTCGCTTCCATTTCCATGGCCGCCGCCTCCCCTCTTTTCTCTATCTTATCTCTTCTCATTTTATCATTACAGTTTCCAGTATTCGTCCTCGTTTTTGCACTTATGGTCTGAAGCTGTGTAATTCCGCTTGTTGTTGATTGGCCAAAAGTTTATTGACACCTTCTTCACCCTTCCGATATTATTGAGTTAACTTATTTTATAAATTAGTTAACTCAATGACGAAGGGACGTTTTTACATGGCTCACTCAAACAAAAAATTGCGGATGATGATCGTGACATCTTTGTTCGCCGCCATTATCGGCATTCTCGCTCAAGTCACCATCCCATTGCCGCTCGTGCCGATTACCGGGCAGACTTTGGCGATTGGGCTTGCCGCCACGATTTTAGGGGCGCGTTATGGCACGCTATCCATATTGGTGTATCTGGCAATCGGTGCTGCCGGAATCCCGGTATTCGCACAAATGTCAGGAGGCTTGGGCAGTTTGTTCGGGCCGACGGGCGGCTATTTGTTCGGCTTCATCCCGACCGCTTTTGTCATCGGCTATTACTTGGAGAAGATGGGCTTTACGGTCATGAACGCCATCGTCGCCAACATCCTCGGCATGTTCGTAGCTTTAACGTTCGGAACGGTTTGGCTGAAGGTCTTCGCGGAACTTTCCTGGACTGGCGCCTTTATGGGCGGTTTCGCGCCTTTCGTTCTCGTCGGCGTCATCAAAGCCGTGCTCGCTGCGTGGATTGGCATTTCGGTAAGAAACCGTTTGGCCTCGGCGAAGCTTTTGCCTAGTTTGGAAGCACGTAATCATTCTTCTTTATAAATAGCTTCATATTATTAAATTGAATGGGAGAGTCAAAACCGGCGTTCGGTTTCGACTCTCCCTTCGTTTGAACAATAAGCTCGGACCTGGTAGCGTTGCTAGTCACCAACAGCCGCAAACTCATCAGGCTTTATCACATTGATCACTACATTTCCACGCTTATGCCCCGTTTCCACGTACCGATGGGCTTCAGCCACTCGATCTAAGGGATAGCTTCGGTCGATGACGGATTTGAGCTTTCCGGCTTCAATCAATTCATTCAAAAAAAGCAAATCTTCCTTGTGCATGGGCGCTAATCCGCTGATCAATTTCTTGCCGCCTCTGATCGAGGTTGAAATCATCTGTGCAAATTGAGGCACACCTGCGACCGTCGCTAAGTAAACTCCCTTTTCAGTCATGACGCGCTTGCATCTAGCGAAGGAAGTTTTCCCTACTGTATCAAAGATCAGGTCATAGGATTTAGTTGAATCAGTAAAATCCTCCAAGGTGTAGTCGATCGCGTAATCAGCCTCTAATGATTTCACCAATTCAATATTTTTGCCACTGCACACCGCTGTCACCTCTGCGCCGAAAATTTTAGCCAACTGGACGGCATAAGTGCCCACGCTGCCCGACGCACCATAGATCAACACTTTTTGCCCTTTCTGGATATGCCCCTTATCCCGCAGGAAAAACAAAGCGGTGGTGGCGCCAAAAGGAACAGAGGCCGCCTCTTCGAATGTCATATTTACCGGTTTGATGGCAATGGCGCCTTTTTCTTTGATGCATACGTACTCGGCATTTGCGCCGAGTTTTGTATTTGTTCCGCCCACTACCAAATCCCCTTTTTTAAATGACTTGACGTTTCCCCCTATCTCTTCGACTTCTCCGGACAGTTCAGAACCCAGTATCCCGATTTTTGGTTTTTTCAATCCATAGAACAACCTGACAGCAAATGGATCCGCCCCTCGCACTTTGCAGTCTCCAGAAGTAACTGTTGTTGCATGAACCTTAATCAATACTTCATCTTCTTTCGGGCTCGGTTTCTTCACTTCCTTCAGGACCATGACTTCCGGCGGCCCATAGGTTTCGTGGACACTGGCCTTCATTGGCGAACTCTCCCTTCGTAACTAGGCTTCAAGGGTCTCGTTGCATTGAATCAATCATTCCAGTAATTATTGGCTGCTGCCACTGTTTGAAAATGAATGGCCACGACTTGGGAAGCAAATGTTAAACTGTCTGCATTATTGGCGTATACAGGACGCAGCTTTTTCCGTACGTTTTCATCCGGTTGAGTCATCCCTACGGCTTTGCGTGCCAGTTTCACTGCTAACTTATAGCCTTCTTCCGGCGTCTCTGTCTTCAAGGTTGGCAGCCATGATTCTTCGGTCATTTAAATTCCTCCTTTGATTTCCCATCAGGTTTATCCTGTGCTTCATTTCCAAATAACTGTGTAGCCGTTCTTAACCATCTCCTCCGCTCTTGTGGCCTTAAAATCGCTGTCAGGAAATGCATTATAATGCTTCAATACCCTTTTTACAGAATTTTAAGATAATAAATTCGTAGCTCATCTATATACAGCTAAACTATATATAAAATTAGTTAATAAAACTTCCCGGCACAAGAGATCGGAATTGTGCCGAACTGGTGAGTAGCGTTTATGTCTGTTTAAGTGAAGTGTCACCCGGGTATGCCATGGAAGTATAAGTAAAAACAATCGTAACAAACAACCCGAGGAGGAATTTAGAATGGCAAACGAAAAAATACTGATCACCGGTGCTGGCACTGGATTCGGCAAAAATATTGCATTCAGCTTAGCGGAAAAAGGCAAATCCGTCATCGCGGGTGTTGAAATCATTTCACAGGTTTCTGCTTTGGAACAGGAAGCGAAAGAGCGCGGCGTATCGATGCAAATCGAGAAATTGGATGTCACGAACCCGAAAGATCGCGAAAAAGCGTGGGGCTGGGACATTGATGTATTGGTAAACAATGCGGCAGTATCTGAAGGCGGATCGCTCGTCGACATCCCGGAAGAAAACCTGCGCCACCAATTCGAGGTCAATGTCTTCGGCCCGGTACTACTGACGAAAGGATTCGCGCGCCAAATGGTCGAAAAACGCTCCGGCCGCATCGTCTTCGTCTCTTCTGTATCCGGCTTGATGGCAGACCCGTTAATGGGGCCATATTGCAGCACGAAACACGCGACTGAAGCGTTCGCAGATTCCTTGAGCAAAGAGCTGCAGGAATTCAATGTGGAAGTGGCGACGATCAACCCAGGGCCATATTTAACAGGCTTTAATGACCGCGAGTTTGAAACGTGGAAAAACTGGCAGTCTGATTCGGAAAACACGGTATTCGACTACGAGAAAGCCGCTTTCCCTTACGAACAATTTGACCCGAAAGAAGTCACTGAGCCGTCGGTAAAAGTGATCCTTGGCGAAACGAATCAATACCGCAACGTCATCCCGGAAAAAATGATTCCACAAGTCAAAGAACGCATGGAAGCCATGTGGAGCAAAACGACTACTGAAGGGCTGGGCGAGCGCAATGAAACCGTACAGAAATCCTACGAGATCGAACCAGGCACTCCAGCTGAATAATGTGTGAATGTGAAAAGCCCAGAGATACGATCTCTGGGCTTTTTTCTGGGTAAATCTTTACTTCACCGCAAACGGGTACGTGGTGCTTTCTTCTAAAGTTTCGTTTATTAAACGGAGTTCCTCTACGCCAAAGTCAAGGGCTGCCAGTTGCATGGCGTTCGCAAAGACGATCAGGTCAGGTTCTGTGATTGTCTCTTCATCTGATGTGAAACGAACTGTAGCTGTCTCGTCTTCAAGTGAAGCGTCAACCACTTCCAATCCTTCCACGATGGCTGATGAGTATGCGGCTCCTTCCTGATCCGCTGTCTTCATCGCTTCTATCGTTTCAGCGAAGGACAACGGCTCTCCGTTCTCATCCGCCACTCGCTCTCCTACTTCTGCACCTGCTAAGAAGTTCGTCTGTTCCAATTCTTTATCGTAGCTTGTGTAGTAGCCGCGCGAAACACCTCTTTCTTCTTCAACGATCATGGGCGCATCCACTAAGCGTTGAGCCACCGTGACATTCTCTTCTCCCTCGGGATTCGTAAACACAATTTCTTCAATGCCATATAAATCGCTGATGCCAAACAACGAGCTATAGAAAAAATTCGTTTGCGCAGAAGTTGTGGATAATGCACTTCCCTCTTCAGTAAATTTCACGTTAAGCGTCGGCATATCCACAGTCAGCTCAGCATAAGATCCCAGAATTTCTTGTGTGGAAGGGTCGTTTTCAATCAGGGATTGTATTAAACTTTCTTCAAATTTGCCTTCTTCATTTTCATCCCGTTCAATATTGAATGCGGTAAGATAGCCGGTTTCTGTGACATAGGCATGGGTCTCGATAAAATAAGATGGACTCGCCTGAGTTTCTTCAAAGCCATCTGAAGCATCGGCATCTGGCTGATCGACAGGTTCATCCGACGCTTCTTCGTTCTCCTTGTCCTGGCTATCTTCGTTACTTTCCTGTGCCTCAACCGTTTCTTCTTCATCAGGTGTCGTTTCACTTGGAGAATCCGTTTCCTCTGTGCTAGCCGGTGGATTTTCAGTTCCTTGGCAGCTTGTGAGTAAAAGTGCGGCGAAAGTCATTCCGGCCATTTTGTTTATATTCTTCACTCATAACGCCTCCTTGTTATTCACGTACCCCATCCACCGATCCCTAAAAGCTATTAAGTGTATTTTTTCCAGATTAAATGTAAAAATGCATATATATGGATTTCAAAATCATTTACCACAAATATGCATAATGCATATGATTTTAAAAAACTGCCCAGAAAATGAATTTCTGGGCAGTTTTGCATTTTCGTTTACAATTCAACATCCGTACCAAACTGATCGCCCTGCGCTTTTTGGTAAACACCTTTCGCGACAGCTAAATCGAAATACGCCGCCCCGACACATTTGAAGAATGTGATCTCTTCATCCGTCTCGCGCCCTGATCGCTGTCCCGTCGCGAGTTCAGTCAGTTCTGCATGGAGCTGGTCAAATGACCAATTGCCTGAATTTGCGGCATGGATCAATTCCCCTGCCTCGTCTTGAACGCCGGCGAGATCGTCTGCGATAATTTTATCCGCCCGCGCAATTGTCGTTTCGTCCATCTCACGCATATGCGGCAAATAAGAGCCGACACCGTTGATGTGCGTGCCTGGTTTCAAATCACTGCCGTCAAATACCGGTTCAGTCGATCGTGTGGCACAAGCGACGATGTCCGCCGCTTCAACAGCTTGTTTGGCACTTTTTGCGATTTCGATTCCAGCCTGGACGCCGAATGCTTCCAATTGTTCTTTAAAACGCACAGCCTTTTCTTCTGTACGGTTAAACAGCAAGATCGTTTCGATGTCCCGGACTTCGAGCACGCCGAGCACTTGCTCGAACGCCATGGCGCCGGTCCCGATAACTGCGAGCACGCGGCTGTCTTTTCGTGCAAGGTGGTCCGTCGCGATGGCACTCAGTGCGCCCGTGCGGAGGCGCGTCAAATAGGATGCGGTCATCATCGCAACATGTTCGCCATTCGTCGCATCGGATAATAAAATCACTCCTTGCGTCGTTGGCTTGCCTTGTTTCGGATTGTCCGGAAAAATGGTCACCACTTTGACGCCTGCTAATTCTTCTTGTTTATCGGCACTCGGCATGTACAAAGCGGATGCTTGCCGCTCCGGAAAATCAATGACGGTGCGGTGGGGATTGTCGATTTTTCCTTGCTGCTTGGCGTGAAGCAATGCGGTGACATCTCCAATCGCATCACTCATTTTATAGCTCTGTTGGATTTGCTGTTCGTTGATGATTTTCATGAGTCCCTCCTAAAGAAAAAGAGCCGCTTATGCGCGGCTCTCTTTTGCAATTGTTGCGGCTGGATGCGCCGCTTGCTGTTGTTTCAAATCTTTAACTGCCCAGATGGATGCGAGCGAGATCAAAGCGGTGAAGATGATGTAAATCGCCACCGGCACATACGAATTGTCGAAGCGCGCCAGAAGCGCCGTCGCGACTAGAGGTGCGGTACCGCCTGCAAGCGCAGCACCAATCTGGTAGCCGAGCGTGACGCCAGTATAGCGTACTTTGGCATCAAAAATCTCAGAGAACATCGTGCCAAGGACGGCGGTGATCGGTGCCCAAATGACGCCGAGGCCGATAATTGTTGCTAGCACAAGCATGAAGACGGAGCCTTGGTGGATCATCCAGAAATACGGGAACGCAAATAGAGCCATCGCTGTTGCTCCCGTAATATACAATTTTTTACGGCCGACACGGTCAGACAGAGATCCCATCACCGGAATCAAGATCGTCGTAATGATTGTGGCGATCATGACTGCACCGAGTGTCGCGGTCCGTGAAAATCCAAGATTGGTCGTGGCGTAGGAAACGATGAACGTCCCGAAAATATAGAACGGCGCAGTCTCGACAACTTTTGCCCCGATTGCGATCAACACCTCACGCCAATGGTATTTCAAAGTTTCAACGATAGGTACTTTCGGAATTTCGCCAGATTCCTGAACCGCTTTGAATTCTGGTGTTTCATCGATGCCTTTACGGATCCACAAGCCGAAGACGACGAGCAACGCGCTCAAGATGAACGGCACGCGCCAGCCCCAAGTCATGAAGGCATCGTTTGGAAGTAAGGTCATGACCCACAAAGCAAGGGTTCCGAGAACAAGCCCGATGGTAACGCCCATCTGCGGGATGCTTCCGAACAAGCCGCGTTTTTCAGGCGGTGCATATTCAGTCGCAAGCAACAGTGCGCCTCCCCATTCGCCGCCGATACCAAGTCCTTGGACGAGACGCAACGTAATCAGCAAGATCGGCGCCCAAATGCCGATTGCTTGGTAAGTCGGCAATAAGCCCATGCCGAATGTTGCGATCCCCATCAAGCTAAGCGTTATGACCAAGGTTTTCTTGCGGCCAATGCGGTCGCCGACATGGCTAAAAATGATTCCGCCGAACGGACGGATGAAGAAAGATAAAGCAAATGATGCATATGCCAGCATTAAGCCCACGGTCGGATCTTCATTGACAAAAAATAATTGGTTAAAGACCAGTGCAGCCATCGTCCCGTACAGGAAATAATCAAACCACTCAATTGAGCTCCCCACAAGACTCGCTGTCAGGACGCGGCGTGTTGTTTTCTTATCCAAACTGATTTCCCCCTTTAAGTTGTAAAATTGAAGTGACACTTTAATTTCTCCCTGGGAATAGTTTAGATAACTATTAATTTTCTGTCAATAAGATATTGAAATTAATTTCAACGGCATTTGCCCCTCTTCTCTCGCCTCCTGTATGATAAAAAGAGCATGTAGAAAAAGTGAGGAATCTGTTATGGCTGATCCATCCATCGGCACGACTTTAAAAAAGCTGCGCAAAGAACGCAAGCTGACATTGAAACAATTGGCACAAGAAACGGGTGTCTCGATCAGTTTCCTGTCCCAAGTGGAACGCGGCAAATCGAGCGTCACATTGGAATCGCTCAGGAAAATCGCCGACGCGCTTCATGTCGACCCAAGCGT
>NZ_JAPEHT010000063.1 GCF_028823615.1 Planococcus sp. A6 | reverse complement strand
TTCCGCATTGCCGATGAAGCGGTCGGCCAAAACTTGCTCGCCCGTGCCTTAGAGCTTGGCCCTGTGCGCCAGTTTGCTTTAGAAGAGCCAAGCCTCGAAGAGATTTTCATTGAAAAGGTGGGGCGTGCCCATGTATAGTTTCTGGATCATTTTCAAACAGGCATTCAAAACGAAAGCGATGACGAAATCGTTCATGATCACCACGCTGGTCGTTGTCGCTTCATTTTTCCTGCTGGCCAATTTGCCGTCGATCATCGAGTCATTCGATGGAGACGACAATTCACAGCAAACGATTCAAGTGGTGGATGGGACAGGGCAGTATACGGAAGCCTTGCAAGCGCAGCTCGACCAGCAAGACAGTACCATTCAACTAGAAGCGAGCGCACTTTCTGAAGAACAATTGAGGGCGGATGTGGAAGCAGGTGAAATGGACGCTTTTCTTGTTATCGAAGGCGATGATGAGATCACTGCCCGTTACATAGCGGAGTCCGCCACTGAATCGGCTCAAGCGGCAGAACTGGAAAATGCGCTTCAGAGCCTCCAGACAGCGAGGGTCGCCGAGCAGCTGGAGCTGGAAGCTACGGAGCTTGCCCAGTTGTTTGCGCCAGTTGACATGGAACGGGAAGCGCTTGCCGAATCTTCCAAATCTCAAGAAGAGTTAAGCCAAGCGCGCGGCCTCGTCTATATCCTGATTATGGTCATTTATATCGCAGTTATTTATTACCCGAATATGATCGCCATGGAAGTGGCGAACGAAAAATCCTCACGCGTTATGGAAATTTTGATTTCCAGCGTCTCACCGGTCAAGCATATGTTTGCGAAGATTGCAGGCATCGGCTCGCTCGGCATTTTGCAGATGATGATTTTCGCACTTGCCGGGTATTTGGCCATCCAAAGTTCGGGATCGGACCTGACCGAAGGTGTATTTAGCGTCATGGGCTTTTCCGAAGTGAAGTTCAGTACCTTCTTCTACGCCATCCTGTTCTTTTTGCTTGGCTATTTCCTCTATGCCGTGCTTGCGGCATTGCTCGGCTCGCTCGTCAGCAGGACAGAAGATGTTCAGCAATTGATGCTGCCGATGATGATTTTGATCATCATTGCGTCATTCATTGCGTTCTCGGGCATTTCCATGCCGGAAGCGGGTTATGTAACAGTCGCTTCCTATATCCCGTTTTTCGCGCCGCTCGTCATGTTCCTGCGTGTCGGCCTGCTCGATATCCCGTTATGGGAGCCGCTGTTGTCGATTGCGATTATGCTGTTGACAATCGGCATACTCGGCTGGTTCGGCGCCCGCGTTTATCGCGGCGGCGTCTTGATGTATGGCTCATCGCAGTCGCTGAAAGATATCCGCCGGGCGATCAAGCTTGGCAACGAAAAATAAGGAAGATGCTGCTTACGGGAAGTTGCCGCAGGCAGTTTTTTTTCGCTCCCGGAAATGGTAAGATAAGAACAAATATTCGCTTTTGAAAAGGGGATCACGATGGCAAGTATTCGATTTATCCACAGCGCTGATTTGCATCTCGGCAGTCCATTCAGCGGCATGAAAGGGCTCGGTGCTGAGCAATGGAAAACATTGCAGAACAGTACGTTGGCCGCTTTTGAACGGTTGATTACCTATGCGCTTGAAACGCGGCCTGATTTTTTATTGATTGTCGGGGACATTTACGATGCGGAAGACCGCAACTTGCGCGCGCAGCATCGTTTTCAGCAAGGCATGGAACAATTACATGAAGCGGGCATCCCGGTTTTTTTGAGCCATGGCAACCACGATCATTTAAGCGGGGGCGGCGTGAGTTTTGACTTGCCGTCAAATGTCCATGTGTTCCAGGACAGCGTAGAGAATATGACGTTTACGCTGAGAGGCGCAACAGTGAACATCGCCGGATTTAGCTATGGCCGCCGCCATGTCACCGAATCGATGATCGAATATTATCCAAGTAAAGAAAACGGCGTCATCCAGATTGGCATGCTCCACGGTTCTGAGGAAAGCGACACAGAGCACGCTGTATACGCACCGTTTCGCAAAGAACAATTGCTGGCCAAAAACTACGATTATTGGGCTCTCGGCCATATCCATAAGCGGCAGCACTTATCCATGGATCCACCGATCGTCTATCCCGGGAACCTGCAAGGGCGCCACAGGAAAGAGTCCGGTCCTAAAGGCTTTTACGAGGTCGTGCTGACGGATGGCTATGCCGAATTGGAATTCATTGCAACAGAAGCAGTGCGCTTTGAGCGGATCGAAATCGATTGCAGTAGCGTCCAGCACATGAATGAATTATTCAGCATTGTCAAAGAGCAGCTCGAAGCGAATGATGCTGAGGCGCTCGTCGTGGATTTGGAACTCCAAAGTCTGGATGAGGCAACTCTTCACATGCTGGAAGATATCCCGAATGGAGAGCTTGTATATGCTTTACGCGAAGCGCTCAGCGAGCCACAGCGCTTTGTCCATATTTCAACGGTTCAGCTTGACAGAAACGCCCTCTCTTCGGAATTATCGCCGTTCGGCAAACAGCTTGCCAGCCGCTTGGGAAACTGGCAGTCGAATGACTGGAAACAGGCTTTGAAAGAGCTTTACAACCATCCGAAAAGCGGGCGTTTCCTGCCGCAGTTGAACGAGGAGCTGCAGAGCGAATTGCAGGCCGAAGCGGTAGCGAAAATCCGCAAGATGATGGCATTGGAGGACCCAAAATGAAACTTGAAAAACTGATCATTTATGGTTTTGGCCGCCACGAAAACAGGGCCATCGAGCTGAACAAACCCATAGCCGTATTTTACGGAATGAACGAAGCGGGCAAAACGACCATCCAGCAGTTTATCTTGCAGATGCTATTCGGCTTTTCAGCACGCAGCCAAGCGCATAAACGCTACGAACCGAAAGCGGGCGGCAAATACGGCGGCCAACTGCAGCTGAGCGATCCCGTTTATGGCCGTGTCGTGATCGAGCGGACAGCCGGCAAATCGGCAGGGGATGTGACGCTCTGGTTTGAAGACGGGCGCCGCGGAGGCGAGGCAGAACTGGCGGAGTTATTAAGAGGCTATGACAGGGCATCCTATGAGGCAATTTATTCGTTCTCTGTCCACGAACTCCAGGATCTCGACCAAATGACGGAACAGGAGCTGACGCGCACGCTGTTATCTTCCGGCACTGCCGGTGTCGATCACGCGGGGAAAATGGAGAGCCAGCTCGAACGCGAAATGGGCGAGCTGTTCAAGAAAGCGGGAAAATTACCGCTAATCAACCGTTTGACCGAAGAATTACGGGAACTTGAAACGGAGTTGCGCGAATACAAACAGCGCGCCGATAGTTTCCGTCCGGCAACCGAGCGGCTGGAGCAGATCAAACAGCGATTGGCTGAGCTGGGCAAAACTGAAAGCATGCTCGTTCAGGACATCAAGGAAGCGGAAAAATGGCATCAAGCGGCTCCGCTATTGGCTCGAACACAAAAACTCGAACGTTTGGCGGAAAACGGCCCGGTGAATTTCCCGGAATCGGGCATCCGCCAGTATGAACGTTTGCTCGACCAGAAAAACGAATTACAGGCCGAATCAGCTTTTCTGGAAAATGAAACAGGTCGGTTAGAGCCGATCCGCGAGCTGCCTGAAACCGATTCGCTATCGGATCTGCTCGGGCGTGAAGCCGAGTGGCACCAGATAAATTCTTCATTGAAAGTGAAACAAGAAGAGCGCAGTCGATTGCAGGATGAGCTCGACCGCCTATTGAAATTATGCGGAATGAACAAAGAGCAGGCACTGCTTTCGGATGCCTCGCTCGAACAGGAAGACCGCTTGAAGACCGTATTGGATGCGCTCCAAAGCGCAGAACAAGAACAAGCTTTCGGGCAGCGGCGATTGGCAGAAGAGCGGCAGCGATTGTCAGAAGCTGAACGCGCGTTAAAACAATATCTCGAAGCAGAGCCGCCTGAAGAACAGCGGCAGCACGCTGAACAATGGGCCGACATCGAGCCGCAGTTGGCATTGGCCAAAGCGCAGCAAAAACGGCAAACGGGAACGGCTGTCAATAATCGCCTAGCCCAATTTCTGCTGGGGGCCATCGGGATTGTCGGTTTGATCATCGCTGCATTTTCCGCAGACGCTTTGACGGCCTTGCTTGCGGCGATGGCACTCGGTGCAGCAGTGTGGCTCTGGCTGCGCGATAGCAAATCACCAACTGGCACGGCGAAGGATGAATTAGTGGAACGCTACGGCGGGCAGGAAGCGGAATACGAAGCTTTGCTCATGAAGCTAGCGGAATATGATAGAGGGCTTGATGAACGATTTGATGCAATCGAGGCAAGCAAGCAGAAAATCGCTGCGCTGCCGCAGACAGACAGCAGCGAGGAATTGCAGGAATACCGGCGATTGCTGAAATCACTCGGCTTTCCGGAAGATACTTCACGCGCTACCGTCCTCACTTTATTCGATAAATTGCGTGACGTGCATGCAGCCTCTAGCCGGCTGGAGCGCATTACGGAAGAAATCGGGAAATTGAAAAGCGAACAACAGGCGTGGCTGGAACAGGCGCAGGAGGCATGCGGCAAACCCGTAAGTGCAAGCAGTGTCATCAGTGTGCTTCGTGCGGAATCGGAAGCACGCCAGCAGAAACTTCAGCATGCCGAAAAAATCCGTGAGAAAAACCAGCAGCTGGCGGAACAGGCCCGGAAATGCGCTGAGCGATTGGCCACGCTTTCTGAAGCGATGGATGAGCTGTTCAAAAGGGCTGCAGTGGCAGATGAAGATTCGTTTTACCGCGCTGCCAAACTATCGGAACAAGCAAAGTCCGCACAGGAACAATTGCAGATGGTCCAGTCGCAGCTTTCGGCTATCGGGAAAGTAGAAAAGCCCGCTGCACTTGGTGACGAAGAAGAGAGTGCAGAACAATTTCTTGAGCGTTCGCAGCAACAACTGGATGAACTGCAGAATGAACGCCAGTCATTATGGGAAGAACAAGCAGAAAAACTTCAATTGACGAGGCATTTATTATCGGATGAAGGGCATTCGATGAAACTTCAGGAACTGGAAGCGAAAAAAGCAGAGTTCCAGGAAGCGGCAAATGAATGGGCTGTCAACCGCGCAATCGTTGAAGTATTCAAGCAGACGATGGATGAATTGAAAGAGACGAAATTGCCGGCAGTACTGAAGCTTTCGGAATCGTACTTCACCCAATTGACCGGCGGCGAGTATGTGCGCTTGCTGCTCAGCCAGGAAGGAAACTTTGAAGCGCTGCGGAAAGACGGCTTGCGCTTTCGCATCATCGAGCTCAGCCAAGCAACGAAAGAGCAGGCATATTTGGCACTGCGCTTTGCGCTGGCATCTTCTTTGAAGGAATCTCACCCGTTCCCGATCATCATGGATGATCCGTTCGTCCATTTTGATCGCCGAAGAAGCCAGCAAGTGATAAAATTAGTGGAAGAGCTGCAGGCAGACCATCAGTTCATTTATTTCACATGCCACGAAGCGATGCGGCAAGCTTGGCCAAGTGCCCAGCAAATCGACGTGGCGAATCCTGAAAGGAGCATCCAAGCATGACAAAAGGAATAACTACCCGCGCTGTCGGGGAGACAGTCGATGATTTTCTTCTGATCAAACAATCGGTCAAAGGCGTCACGACGACCGGCAACCCATTCATGTCACTCGTTCTGCAGGACAAGAGCGGAGACATTGAGGCAAAGCTATGGGACACGAAAGACGAACATGAACGGATGTATGCGGCAGAAACGATTGTCAGAGTCGGCGGGGAAATCCATAATTACCGCGGTAAAAACCAGCTGCGCATCAAAAGCATCCGTCCGGCAAAACCGGAGGAGAACTTGACGATCGCCGAGTTTTTGCCTTCAGCGGCGCAAAGTACAGATGAATTACACGAAGAAGTGACGAAGTTCCTGTTCGAGATGGAAAACCCGCAAATCCAGCGCATCACGCGCCATATCCTGAAGAAATACCAGCAGCAATTCCTGACTTTCCCGGCCGCGACGCGCAATCATCACGATTACGTATCTGGCCTTGCGGATCATGTCGTGTCGATGCTCAAGCTCGGGAAAGCGATTTGCGAAGTGTATCCGAGCCTGGATAAGGATTTATTGTATTCGGGGATCATCCTCCACGATATCGGCAAAGTTTTTGAACTTTCAGGTCCGGTCGCGACGACTTATACCGTAGAAGGCAATTTGCTCGGCCATATCTCGATCATGGTAACCGAAATCGCAAAAGCAGCAGAAGAGCTCGGCATCGAAGGGGAAGAAGTCATGGTCCTCCAGCATATCGTGTTGTCGCATCACGGAAAAGAAGAATGGGGCAGCCCGAAAAAGCCGATGATAAAAGAGGCCGAAATCCTCCATTACATCGACAATATTGATGCGAAAATGATGATGCTCGACCGCGTGCTCGGCAAAACGAAAGAAGGCGAGTTCTCGGAACGCGTCTTCGCACTCGACAACCGCTCATTCTACAAGCCGAAACTATAATGCAGAAATAAAGGAGGGGGGGACTATTCGAAAATCTGATGACAGGGCTTTCGGAAACGCCCCTCTTTTTATACTTAGCATATTACTGATGTCCATTACGACGGACGCTTTCCGCGGGCATGGCCTCAGCCGCTTCGTCGCTGGCGCTCCTGCAGGGTCTTCGGCTCATGTCGCTCCGTCGCTTTGCTCCGTCACTGCTCCCGCAGGAGTCGCCGTCTCCATTTCCATCACGAACCTCTTCAATATATAAAAAACCCCCGACAAAGATGTCGGGGGTTTTGCTTTGCTTATTCAGCCGGAGTTTCTTCCGTTTCTTCTTCAGTTGGTGCTCCTTCTTCAGGAGCTGGTTCTGTGTTAAGGATTTCATCAAGCGCGCCTTCAAGTTCTTCATCTTTGATTTCGATGTTGGCTTCTTCCATCAAAGCTGCGACTTTCGGAAGTAGTGTGGATTGATCCGCTTTGGCCATGGCGATTTCAGAACGCAAAGCTTCGCGTTGGTCTTCAAGCGGCTCTTGGCCTTCGACTTCACGTTTTTCAGTCACTTGGATAATATGGAAACCGTGCTGGGATTGGACCGGTTCGCTGATTTCATCGACTTCGAGGGAATAAGCCGCATCTTCGAATTCAGGGACCATGGCGCCGGTGCCGAACCAGTCAAGCGCCCCGCCGTTAGCGGCAGATCCTGGGTCAGTGGAGTATTCTTCCGCCAGTTCAGCGAAATCACCGCCATCGTCAAGTTTCGTTTTCACTTCGTTGGCTGTCTCTTCATCCGCAACTAAGATATGACGCGCATTCAGCTCAGTTCCTTGGCGTTCGTACCGCTGCTCGATTTCTTCATCCGTCACTTCGATGTCTTCCGTCAATGCTTTTTCCTGAAGCAAGTTCAGGCGAATGACTTTTTTGTAGCTTTCTTCTGTGTGGTTGTTTTGCGCTAGAAACTGTTCAAAGTTCTCGCCCATTTCTTCTTTGTTACTTTCGAGCTCCGCTTCTACTTCTTCGTCAGTCACTTCGTAATTCGCGCCTAACACTTTCTCAATCATCAGGATTTGGATGGCTTGGTCGCCGACAGAGGTTTTCATTTCCTCGTAAAGTTCTTCTTTGGTCACGTCTCCCGCTTCGGAAGTGACGAGCACTTCACTATCGGAACCGTTATCGCTGCACGCAGAAAGGGCAAGAACCGCCGCTGCGATGGAAAGGGTAAAGGCTGATTTCTTCATAAAAATATTCGCTCCTAACTTTCTTTCAATCTAAGTTGAATTTATAGGTGTGGGCTGTTGATTTTCCGCAAAAGGATGATTGCCGCAAGCGTTATGCTTCAGGCTGTTTTTGCGTTTTTTTTCAATAGATGCCGTAGTTACTATATCATAAACGAATGAAAAAATAAAAAGTTCCAAAAAATTGCGAATCCGTTAAAGAGTGGGGGATATTGGAGTGAATGCCATGAAAAAAGCACTTGCTCTGGCAAGTGCTTACGGGGTGAATTCGACCCCGACATATAATGAAACAAGCAGGATTAGAATCAATATGTTAATGGTACGAAAAATCTTTTCATGGTTTTCCTCGGGAATTTCCCGGGATGTAACAAGTGCTAATGTCATCCGATTGATCTGGAATAGATAAAATACGGAAAACATTACAACGAATGCGACTATCATGAGTTTCCTCCCCTCTGACCTTAACTTCCATTATAGCAAAATGGAAAGAAAAAAGCAGGTCAGGCAATTGGCTGCGGCACCAGAATCTCGAATCCAGTGTCCGTCTCTTCGATAAGTGCATGCCGCGGCGAGCGTGCCAAGTTGCGGATATAGATCAAATCCGTAACGGACAAAGCGCTATGGTACGCAAGCAAAATGGCGAAATAATGGCTGTAAGCCGGCCAAATGATGCTCAGCGTGATAATGGTCGTGTTGATGACTGCAAATGGTGCCACAAGCGCCAACATGAAGCGTGATTTCCGCACCGGTTCTTTAATATACAAAGAAATGGTCGGGCACATTTTCAATTGTTTGCGCATGCTGATTTTCAGGCATTTGCGGCTTCCGAGTAAAGGCAGAAGGTGCAAAAGTTTATGGATAGGGTAGATGGCCAGCATCCCGATCATGAACAGCAAAAAGTTCTGGTCGGATAACGGGTCGGCATACATGATGGCCAGCAGCATGTAATAGCTGGTGAACACCCCGGCGCCGATCAGCGCGGAAATGAAGAACAGGCGGTCAGAACCGTATTGTTTTTTGACGTTGATTGTTTTCCAGCAATGCATATGCGTATCTCCCATTGATGTATAGTGTTGTTGAGCCGATACATACAATACAACGTTTCCTGGGGGAATGCAAGCTTCTTCGGTGAAATTTTTTACCGTGTTTTTCAGCCGTTTTTATTCTCGGTTAACACGTGGTTTTCCTCATTGAAACGGTTCTCGATGTTTTTGAATGAAGCCTCGAAAATCTCCATGAAATCATCGCCGTAAATATTGCGGATGATGGCCATGACATCCATGAATTCAGGGAATTTCCCGTATAGATTGCGCAGTGGGAGCGAGCCGTCGACGACCGAATGGGGCGTATCGTGATAACGTTCGATCATCTCCTGCATCAACTCTTCGCCTTTTTGTGTCAGTTCTACATATGTATTGCGTTTATCGGTATCGCGTTTCGAGAAGGACAGCAACTCGCGCTCTTCAAGTTTTTTCGAAAAATTAAATGCCGTGGAGACATGCATGACCCCGAATTTCGCTACATCGGAAATGGACGCTCCTTTCAAATGGTAGGAAATCCATAAAATGTGATGTTCATTAATATTAAGGTCATAAGGTTTTATCCACATCTGCCAATCTTTCTCGACTGCTTTCCATAATGCTTTGGATAATTGCCCAATTCTTTGGCTGTACAGCATAGCTTCTTTCATTGTATATTCTTTGTCATTCACGCGAGCACCAACTTTCACCGGAAATATTTTCTTTATTATAGCAATAAAGCAAAGTGAATTAAAGTGAGAATAGTAAAATAATTTAGTTTAAAAAAACAACCTGACCAATGATGGTCAAGCTGTCTCAGAATCGTCCTGTCGATTTTCGTCGGTTTGTCTTTTTTCTTTTCTTCTTCGTCTTTATCTTTGCTGATCGCCGCCTGCAGCTGCTCTATGGAATTCTGGATCGCTTTGATTTCCAGCTGCAGATGTTCTTTCGCTGGCGCTGTGCCTTCTTGCCAAGATTGGAGGGATGCTTTCAATCCATCTACGGCTTCAGGTACTTGTGTTTTGGATTCTTCCGTCAAGTGGTTGATCGATTCCTTCAATTCATTGATGCGGGCTTTCAGCTCGTTCATCGATTCTTTCCATTCCGAGCCGCTCGATTTGATGGAAGTGCGCAATTCCTCACCGGATTTCGGAGTGGAGAGGATGGCTGTTACGGCACCAGCAATTAATCCGGCACCAAGGCCTGCAAAAAAATTCGTAACTTTCATAAGTGTAAGCGCTCCTTTCGTATCTATCTTTCTTTTCCTTTATTTCACTTAATTAAAACATGGAATGAATCGCTATTCAATAAAAAATGCCTTTCCCTGCAAAAGGGAAAGGCATTTCAGGCATTAGCGAGCCTGCGCGGCTGTGGAACTTTGGAAGTTCGAGCGCTTCATGAGCCCTGTGACAATCGGGAACATGACCGCAAAGGCAACGCCATTCATGATAGTTGCCGGAACGACGACCGTTGCAAGCAGCAGCGTGAACGGAATATCGGCGCCCAGGATGAAGATGGCGGCCGACAGGAAAATGGTTCCTGACAGTACTGTTCCAAAAGCAGCGAGCGCAATGCCGACCGGCAACTTGGCGGCATGCTTTTTCAATAACGACACGAGCGCGAAAAAGACGAATGCGGTGACGAATTTATCGATGATATTCGGGAAAAAGCCTCCCGGAAAGCTTGAAAACAATCCGGAAATGATTCCGGTGGTGACAGCGAGCAAAAAGACGCTTTTCACGTCACGGAACAGCAAGATGCCGATAAACATCATCGTCAGCATAAAGTCGGGTTTCATCCCGCCGTTAATTCCTGGGATCATTACATACAATGTTGCACCGACACTGACAAGCAGCGCCATTAACACAAGATTTTTCGTATTCATTTCTCATCTCTCCTCAGCTCAAGCTAGTTTCTTTTTCCCGGTCGTGCCCTCGTGGCCGCCGGCGAAAAACGTATTACGATCTTATCTCGTGCAGCACAGAAAATCAAGCCTCAGAGGCTAGCTTGGATTTCACTTGTTCAGCAAGTTCCTGAATCTTCTCTGTGGTGTACTCTTTTTCTTTGGTCATCCACTTGGCGCCGAACCCATCGCTTGCGCCGTAGCGCGGAATGAAATGAAGATGGAAATGGAAGACGCTTTGCCCAGCTTTTGGTCCATTATTGTTCAACAAATTCATGCCTTCGGGTTCGAAAGTTTCTTTGATGGCGCTGGCGATCTTCGGCGCTACGCTGAACAATTGAGCAGCTTCTTCCGGCGCCATGTCGTAGACAAACTCGCGATGGGTTTTCGGGATCAGCAGCGTATGCCCTTTTGATAAAGGCATGATGTCCATAAAGGCATAGACATGCTCGTCCTCGTACACTTTGACGCTCGGGATTTCCCCTGCAATGATTTTGCAAAAAATGCAATCGCTCATAAACTCATCCTTTCTGTAATGGGTTGGCCGTTCTTTTTTCAGTTTACCATATTCAGTGAGCGAGTCATTCCACATTTCAGCTTGTCCCGACCGGCTTCATGAAGCGTCCCATTTCCCGAAAGAATTCGCCACGCAGTTTTGATACAATAGTAAACGAAGAAAGAGGTGTTGAAAGTGGCAATATTGGAAGTAAAAAATTTAACGGGCGGCTATACGAGAAAGCCTGTGTTAAAAGACGTAAGTTTTTCAATAGAAAAAGGCGAATTGGTCGGCTTGATCGGCTTGAATGGGGCAGGGAAGAGCACGACCATCAAGCATATCATCGGCATCATGCAGCCGAAATCCGGGACAATCCGACTCAATGGGCGAACCTTCGCGGAAGACATCGACGCTTACCGCTCCGCTTTTTCCTATATTCCGGAAACGCCTGTGCTGTATGAAGAATTGACCTTACGCGAACATCTGGAACTGACGGCGATGGCTTATGGCCTGGAGCAGGAAGTCTTCGAACAACGTTCTGCAGCTTTATTGAAGGAATTCCGTATGGAAAAGCGGCTGAAATGGTTTCCGTCCCATTTCTCAAAAGGGATGCGCCAGAAAGTCATGATCATGAGTGCTTTTCTTGTTGACCCGGATTTGTACATCATCGATGAACCATTCGTCGGGCTCGACCCGCTCGGCATCAAATCGCTGCTTGACCAGATGGAACAGCAAAAGCGCAGCGGCGCATCAGTGCTCATGTCGACCCATATCCTGTCTACGGCAGAACGCTATTGCGACCGAATCATTCTGCTCCACAACGGGCGCGTGCGGGCAATCGGCACGATGCCGGAGCTGCGCCAGGCATTCGGCATGCCGGATGCCTCACTCGATGACCTGTATATTGCGATGACCGAGGATGACGACAATGAAGAACCTGCATGAAGTCTGGGACAAGCGGCTCCGTCGCTATACCGCTGAAGTCCAGAATTATTTAAAATTCATCGTCACCGGCCATATTGCAGTTGTCATGCTGTTCGCCATCGGGGCAGCCGGCTACGCTTACAGTGAATGGGTGCAAAATGTGCCGCCGGAATTTCCGGCAGCGCTATTGATGGCTGTGCTATTCGGGGCGCTATTGTCTTACAGCCCGCCGGTGACCTTATTGAAGCAAGCGGACAGCGTTTACCTATTGCCGCTTGAAAGCCGGCTTGATGAATATCTGAAACCGGCACTTCGCTGGACTTATGTATCGCAATTATATTTGCCGATTGTCGTCTTCGTCGTTTCCTTGCCGCTCATCAACGCCTTATACGGCTTACCATCGTCTTATTTGATCGGCTTTCCGATTCTACTGCTGCTTGTGAAATGGTGGAATGTCAGGAGCGAGTTTCATTGGCGGAAATCCGATGAAGGGCACAAAGTGTGGCTCGAGCGCGCAGTCCGGTTCCTGCTCGTTGCCGGATTTGTATGGTCGTATGTCGACGGATGGATTATTGTTTCGGCAGTCTTTTTGTTCGCGATGATTTTCTACGGCAAATGGCTGGAACGCCGCGCTGCGGGAAAAGCATTCCCTTATGGCCATTTCATCGAATTGGAAGAAAACCGCATGCTGCGCTTTTACCAGTTTGCCAATTATTTCACCGACGTTCCGCATTTGAAAGGGAAGGTGAGGGAGCGCAGATGGCTCAACCCGGTTTATCGTTTGATCAAGAGCAAAGCTTCGAATGCCCATTTGTATTTGGTGAGCCGGACGTTCATTCGTTCGGATGAATTGTTCTTTCTTTGGGTGCGTTTGACGCTGATCATTCTGGTTGGCGCTTGGCTAATCCCGTTCCAAATCGCCATCGCTTTATTTGCTGGGGCATTGGCGTTCGCTTCCACGATCCAATTGTGGCAAGGCTTGAATCAGTCCCAGCATTTCCGCATGGACCAATTGTTTCCGCTTAGCACGCATAGCCGCGAAAAAGCGGTCTGGAATTGGGTGCTTGCGGTTCAATTGATTCAGGCAGTATCGGCATTGATCCTGCTGCTGGCACTCGGACAGTTTGCGACAGCGCTACTTATCGCGGCAGTCATAGCCGTCGTTTCGGTCGTGACGCTTGCGGGCGCCAGAAGAAAATCGGCACAGCTGAACAAACGAAAATAATTTAAAAAAGGGCTGGAGAAATTTTCATTTTCTCCAGCCCTTTTGCTATGTCGTTTATTCGTGGCAAGTGACAGCGGCTTTGCCAAGCGTTTTT
Organism: Planococcus sp. A6; assembly: GCF_028823615.1. Lineage (GTDB taxonomy): Bacteria > Bacillota > Bacilli > Bacillales_A > Planococcaceae > Planococcus. The sequence goes on along the minus strand of NZ_JAPEHT010000063.1, from coordinate 5,663 downwards.
GCGGCAATCAGCATCGCTTCTTCTTTAAAGTCGAATTTCGGGTGGTGGTGGGGATAGACTTCACCGTCCGGCATCGCGCCTGTGAAGAAAAATGTGCCCGGAATCTCTTCGAGGTAATAGGCGAAATCCTCGCCGCCCATTTGCGGCGGGCAATTGAAGACTTCCTCAACACCTGGCACATCTTCAGCAAGGTCTCTCAGGAATTCGGTTTCCTTTTCGTGAGTGACGACTGGCGGGTAGCCCCGATGGAATTTAAAGTCGATGTCGCTATTAGTCGCGATGGCCGTGCCTTTAGCGACGCGCTCCATTTCCTGCTCCATAAGGGTGCGCGTTTCTTCGGTGAAGGATCTGACTGTTCCGTTCAGTTTCGATTGGTCGGCAATGATATTGAACGGGTTCTCTGCAACGAATGATGCAATCGTCAAAACTGCGGACTCGAGCGGGTCCACACGGCGTGCGACAAGCTGCTGCAGGCTAGTGACAAGTTGTGCCCCTGTCACAACGGCGTCGACAGTTTCGTGTGGCATCGCGCCGTGGCCGCCGCGCCCTTGAACAGTGATTTCAAAACGGTCCGCAGCTGCCATGATCGGGCCAGTCCGGTAATCAATCCGCCCGAATGGCGTTGTCGACCAAAGGTGGGTGCCGAAAATGACATCGACGCCGTCGAGCGCACCGTCTTCGATCATCGGTTTCGCACCGCCTGGCGCAAGTTCTTCTGCGTGCTGGTGAATGAGCACATACGTGCCAGGGAGTTCGTCACGCAGCCCGTGGAGGATTTTGCCAAGAACCAGCAAGGTCGCCGTATGGCCATCATGTCCGCAAGCATGTACCACATTCGGCACAGTGGATTTATAGCTGGTTTCTTTCTGGTCCTGAATTGGCAGGGCGTCAAAATCGGCGCGCAAGGCGACCGTCTTGCCTGGTTTACCGCCGCGGATCGTCGCGATGACGCCATTGCCTCCCACGCCAAAGCGGATATCGACACCGAGATCTTCATAAAAATCGCGGATATATTTAGCAGTCTTGGTTTCCTGGAATGAGGGCTCCGGGTTCATGTGCAGGTGGCGGCGGATTTCCACCATTTCGGGATAGGCATTATCGAGTTCAGCAAAGATCTTTTCAATCATTGGATCATATCCTTCCTAATTTTCTGGATTTTCTCTAGTTTAACATAGCAAAAAACAGACCGGGGAAGCCCCGTCCTGTCAGTAAGTGAAATTCAGATATGAAGCAACGAAGTAAAGCAGTACCACCAAAATGGATGGCAAGCTATACGCCCATGTTGAAGCTGTCTTCGGCCGATAAAGCGAGAACATTACCAGTACGCTCATGACGAGCACTGCGCTGGCGATGATGAAATTGGCGCCGGAAACTTCAGCAAGAATCGAGCCCTCCACGTAAATCGGGTCCGACAAAGCCAAAATGACCATGTTGAAGATATTACTTCCGAGAACAGCGCCGACCGCCATATTGACATTAGACAGGCGGAGCGCGACGAAAACCGAAATCGCTTCCGGCAGGGAAGTGGCAGCGGCCACCAGGAAACTGCCGACAAAGCTTGAGCCGATGCCTGTCACGACAGCAATTTCATCGCCCGTAATGGAAAGGGCGGTGCCTGCCGCCATGATGACCACAGCGACAAGCGCGAAACGGATGCCCGCGTGTTTCGGGGATAAATGCGCACTCGGATTTTTCGGCGCTTTGGCATCGACCGGCTCATCGTCCATATCGATCGTATCCAAGTTCGGCAATTTATTGATAATCAGCATGCCGATCACATACGTTATTCCGATTGCCAACGAATCGAGGCCGATTCCAAGGAATGTGACATCGGTGCGCAACCACAACGCCAACAATAAGAGCACAATCAGGAAGATGCCGAGCAGGGAAGAATAGGTGTGGTCCTTGGATGCCCGCTCAAGCATGCGTCTGCGGTTCAGCAGCAAATCGAATCCCGCTAAGATAAATAAATTGAACAAATTCGAGCCGATCATATTGCCGACTGCGATATCCGCATTGCCAATGGCGGCTGCCGAGAAACTAGTGGAAATTTCTGGTAGGCTAGTGGCGCCCGCAAGCAGGAGCGTGCCGACCATCATGCCGCCCATCGCTGATTTTTCACTGATGACATCCGCATACTGGGACAATTTAATGGCGGCGAATACGGTGACAGCTGCCGCTAATAGAAAATAAATGAATACCAATAGCTATTCCTCCTAAATGGGTTTCTTCTATTATACATAAAAAACAGCCGGGTTAGCCGGCCGTTGATTACTCGTCTTCTTCAGGTTTTGCTTTATACATGGTGACATAAGAAGAACCGGAGAAGATATTAGCACGTGGTTTTTCTGCTTCTTCCTGCGGCTTCTCCGAATGCGCTTTGGCAAAAGCCTGTGATTCTTTCCATTTTTCATAGAATGCCGGTGATTCCCATTCGGTCAAGACGACATACGTGTCTGAATCGAGCGGCCGCAAGACGCGAAAAGCGACATATCCGGGTTCATTTTCGATGGCGCCGGCGCGATTCTTGAAGCGGTGTTCAAAAACAGGCCGCCCTTCGTCGGCAACGGGGATATTATTCATGACAAAAAACCCTTTTTCGCGGAATTCGCCGGTACCATCGACTACTTCATAGCGGCGCGGCGTTTGGAAAGTGGATTTTCCTTCGGTTTCGTGCAATAGCAAAGTCGTGTTTTCACCTTGCATGAGTACCATCGTTTCATCAGCATGCTTTTCACGCATTTTTTTCATGAAATCGTAAGTTCCTGTCGTCATATAAACATTCATTGAAAAGCCTCCTAGTGATCGAATCCATTTTGAATTGCTACCTCACTTTTCCCTAAAATCGGATGCTTGAAACGGAAGGTGTCAAATCGGTGAAGGCATTCGGGTCTAATTTATGACAATTGCGCCCAGATTCTATACAATAAGGAGCGGAGCGTCTATAGTATAGACGGATAATGAAGGATAAACTATAGCCGCAAAGACTGAAGGGATGAATAATTCATGACTTTTAATGATACGTACCTGCGCGCAGCGCGCGGGGAAAAGACCGACCATGTACCGGTATGGTATATGCGCCAGGCTGGGCGTTCACAGCCGGAATACCGCAAGATCAAAGAAAAATATTCATTGGAGGAAATCACGCACCAGCCGGAACTTTGCGCTTACGTCACGAAACTGCCGGTCGACCAATACGACGTCGACGCAGCGATTCTTTACAAAGATATCGTGACACCGCTTCCAGCAATCGGGGTGGACGTCAAGATCAAGGCAGGCGTCGGGCCGGTCATCAGCAATCCGATCCGCACAAAAGCGGACATCGATAGACTTGGTGAAATCAATCCTGAGCAAGATGTCGACTACGTGCTGAAAACGATCAAATTGCTGACAGAAGAGCAATTGAACGTCCCGCTCATCGGCTTTTCGGGTGCACCGTTCACTTTGGCGAGCTATATGATTGAAGGCGGCCCTTCGAAGAGCTATAACAAAACGAAGGCAATGATGGTATCAGAACCGGAAATGTGGTTTGCGCTCATGGACAAGTTGGCAGACACAATCATTCCTTATGTGAAAGCACAGATCCATGCAGGTGCAAAAGCGATCCAGATTTTCGACTCGTGGGTCGGCGCATTGAATGTGGAAGATTACCGCATTTTCATCAAACCGGTCATGGACCGCATCTTCAAGGAAATCGGTGAAGAAGGCGTGCCGATGACGATTTTTGGCGTCGGCGCAAGCCATTTGGCGAATGAATGGCATGAATTGCCGGTAGATGTGGTAGGACTGGATTGGCGTTTGCCGATCACCGAAGCACGCGAAAGAGGCTTGACGAAAGCCTTGATGGGCAATTTCGATCCGTCTTATTTGTTGGCGGATTGGTCTGTCATTGAAGAACGCACGAAAAGAATTTTGGATATGGGCATGCAGGATGATGGCTATATCTTCAACCTTGGGCACGGCGTATTCCCTGAAGTGCAGCCGGATACGCTGAAGCGTCTGACGGCATTTGTCCATGAATACAGTGCAGCATACAAAAAACAGAACTAACAAACTTTTGACGAGGTGATTGTGATGAAAAAGACAATGGGATTATTGGTAATGGCGTATGGCACGCCATATTCCGAAGATGATATCGAGCGCTACTACACGCATATCCGCCGCGGCCGCAAACCGAGCGAAGAAGCGTTGCAGGATTTGAAAGACCGCTACAAGGCGATCGGCGGCATTTCACCGTTGGCTAGAATCACAGAAGATCAGGCAAATGGCTTGTGTGACCGCTTGAACGAATTGCAGGATGACATCGAGTTCAAAATGTATCTCGGCTTGAAGCATATCGAGCCATTCGTGGAAGACGGCGTGGAAGAGATGAAAAAAGACGGCATCGAAGAAGCGATTTCAATCGTTCTTGCGCCGCATTTCTCGACATTCTCCGTTAAATCCTATAATGGCCGTGCAAAAGAAACAGCTGATAAGCTCGGCATCAAGCTGACTTCCGTGGAAAGCTGGTACACAGAGCCGAAATTCATCCAATTCTGGAGCGAGAAAGTAAGCGCGGCATTTGCTGAAATGTCAGAACAAGAACGCGCGAAATCTTGCCTGATCGTCTCTGCGCATTCCTTGCCGGAGAAAATCATCGCAAATGGCGATCCATACCCAGACCAATTGAAAGAAACAGCTGACTTGATCGCCGAAGCGGCGGGTGTTGAAAACTACGAAATTGGCTGGCAAAGTGCCGGGCAGACGCCGGAACCGTGGATCGGGCCGGATGTCCAGGATTTGACGCGCGATTTGCATGAAGAAAAAGGCTATACTTCTTTCGTCTACACGCCAGTCGGCTTTATCACAGACCATTTGGAAGTCCTGTACGATAACGACTACGAATGCAAGATTGTTTGTGATGAAATCGGCGCGACATACCGCCGGCCGGAAATGCCGAACGTAGATCCGTTGTTTATCGATGGAATGGCCAATGTTGTGTTGAATAAATTGAACGAAAACTGATCCTGGCGAATTGTCTAGGATGCAAGTTTTCAATCAATAAACCGTTACTAAAACGCCGCTCAGCAGTTAACTGTGGCGGCGTTTTATCAATGGATGGGCAAAAATTTCGGCCAGTGGGAGCAATATGCGCCCACCGCAAGGAGGAAATCACATGAAAAAATGGATCGTACTTGTGCTGGTGATGCTGCTGTTGGCAGCATGCGGCGAAGAAGATTCATCGGCTGGTACGGGCGAACTGCCGCAACAAGTGGAAGTCGAGTTCAATACAGAAGAAACCGCCGAGCCCGGCGAAGAAGTTCGGCTATCAGCTACTGTCACACAAGGCACAGAGGCAGTAGAAGATGCAGATGAAGTGGTCTTTGAAGTATGGCAATCTGGGGCTCGCGAAAACAGCGAAATGCTAGAAGCAAGTCATACACAAGACGGGGTTTATGAACATAGCTGGACGGTGGAAGAAGAAGGGCTGTATTTTATCCAAGCCCATACGACGGCCCGCCGTATGCATGTCATGCCAAAAATGGAATTGACAGTAGGCGATCCGGATCCGGAAACGATCGTGCCTGACGATAGCGAAGACTCGGATGCCATGGAAAAGATGGGACATTGATTTTTTCGTCCTTGCCACTGTTGCATAACAGCTCTAAGGTAATGCATAAAAA
>NZ_JAPEHT010000062.1 GCF_028823615.1 Planococcus sp. A6 | reverse complement strand
TTTCTCGTTTAATAGGCAATGCCGACGCGGCTTTTCAGGAAATCATCCGAATCCAATTGCTCATAGGCGAATAATGCAGTATCGCCAGCCGTAATTTCCTTGCCGTCTTCTGGCAAATAATTTTCTTCAAAACGGAAATAGCCTTTTGGTTCGCCGTCCGGCAAATACGTCGGGCACACGATCGTCCAGTCCAAATCACTTTGTTCCAATGATTTATAGGCTTTTTCATGTTCTTCCGCCGCAAAGGTCAATTGGCGCTTCGAATCGCCGCCCTGATAGCGCAGCAGCCCGGGACTCAAACGGCTGTTCAAAATGCCAGCGGTGCCGATCGTGATGATGCGCCGTATGCCTTCTGCTTCCATCGCTTTTACAATCAGCGGTGTCGCATCCGATAAGGTGGTCGTACGGTCGGTGCCGATCGCGCTAATTACGGCATCCGCCCCTTCAAGCGTCCGGCGGATATCTTCTTCATTGCGGACATTGCCGATTATCATGTCCAGATTCGCATGGGGTTCAAGATCTGCCCTCCGAACCAGCGCTTTCACTTCGTGTCCATCGCGAAGCGCCATGTTCAAGACGTATCTGCCGACTCTTCCCGTTGCTCCAAGTAATGCGATTTTCATTGCTTCTCAGCCTCCTCAATAATTCCGATTGTTATGACTGCCATTCTTATTTGAACAAATAACCGCGCTTAGCTAATACTTCCTTCAGGTCAGGACGATGCGGCTTGTTCAAAAATGTGGCCATCTGTTCGCTCCATTTCGCGGTTTTTTGATTGTTTGAGCGAGCGGCATAATAAGCCATGATCGTCTCATCGTAAGCAGGCAAAATTTCTGCGTATTTCGCTTCGTCGTATTCATTTTCATGAAGCACAGCTTCTACAGGAAGGCGCGGCTTCACTTCATTGGACTCATTCGGTACGCCGACCGTCAAGCCATAGACCGGGAAAACGCCTTCTGGCAAACCAACAAGCTTGCTGATTTCTTCCATATTGTTGCGCACTCCGCCGATATAGCAGATGCCATAGCCTTTGGATTCAGCGGCAAGCGCCAAGTTCTGCGCGAGCAACCCGACATCCGTGACCGCAACCAGTAAGTTTTCGGCCTGGTCGAACACAATATCTTCGCCTTGTAGTTTGGCGGCGTGGCCCAATCGGTTATAGTCGGCGCACATTAAGAACACAGCTCCGGCCCCTTCCATCTGTTTCGGGTTTTTGGACAGCTCGCCGAGGCGTTTGCGCTTGTCTTCATCCGTCACCCAAACGATGGAATAAGCTTGCACGAAGTGGGACGTAGCTGCATGCTGTGCCGCTTCGACCAATTCATGGACTTCTGCGCGCGTCAATTGCTGGTCTTTATAGTCGCGGACCGATGCATGTGATTTCATTAATTCAATGACCATTATGTATCCCTCCAAAAAATCTGTTTCCCCTATCGTACCAAAAACTCCTGTCGGATACTTGCTTAAGGATTTTTGCTACAATCAAGTTACGAGGTGAAATTACTTGAAAACATTCCGCACCGTCTTTTCATTGCTGTTGTTGTTCATCATCGGTGCATTTTTGTTTATTTGGATCGAACGGGAAATCGAAGAGCGCAACGAACGCGCTGAACGGCCGCTCCCGACCGGGCTACACCCGATCGTCGAATCTAAACGCAACCAGCTTATCGCGCAAGCTGAAGAAGCCGGGATCGACATCCTCATCACCGACGGTTTCCGTTCCGTTGAAGAGCAAAACGAGATCCATGCCCAAGGTCGCTCGCGGGGCGGGAGCGTCGTCACTTATGCAGAAGGTGGCGAGTCCTACCATAATTACGGACTGGCCATCGATTTCGCGCTGCGCTTGCCTGACGGCTCAGTCGTTTGGGATATCGAGCGTGACGGCAACGAAAACGGGCGTTCCGACTGGTTTGAAGTAGCGGACATCGCCAAAGAGCTCGGCTTCGAATGGGGCGGTGATTGGCAACGCTTCAAAGATTATCCCCATCTTCAGATGGACTTCGGTTTATCGATCCGCCAGTTGCAAGACGGCTATCGCCCTGAAGATGTCGTTGCCGATTAAGCCCTATGCCTGATTAAAAATTGATCCTTATTTAAAATCGCTACAAGATTCCTGAAGAGCAAGACTAAAGAACCGGAATTGGGGTAGTATCATTATATAGAGATAGAAACATATGCCAGTACCTTATTTCTGGATGTCAGAAATGGAAAGAGGTTGCCTGTGAAACAATTCGCCATCGTCATTCCGGCCTATAAACCGGAAGAGCCATGCATACTTACAATCGAAGAAGCGATCTCTGCCGGCTTTTCCCGGATTATCGTCGTGAATGACGGCAGCGGCCCCGCCTATAAAGGCTTTTTTGATGAGCTGGAAAAACTGCCGGAAGTGACTTTATTGACTCATGCGGTCAATCAGGGGAAAGGGCGCGCATTGAAGACAGTTTTTCATTATATCCTCAATCATCAACTGCCGATTGAAGCCATCATCACAGCCGACGCAGACGGCCAGCACCTGGTATCGGACATGGTCAAAATCGCAAATGAACTTGAAGCATCGCCGAACCATGTGGTGCTGGGGGCTCGGGATTTTTCTCAGCCCAATATCCCGTTCCGTAGCCGCTTCGGCAACCGGTTTACGCGCCTCTTGTTCCGCTTGTCGACCGGCGCAGATTTAACGGATACACAGACAGGCCTGCGCGGGATTCCCGTGAAATTCCTGCCGAGGCTTCTTGATATACTAGGCGAACGCTTTGAATATGAAATGAACATGCTCGCGGCACTGAAAAAGAATTATATTCCGGTGTCGGAAGTGACGATTGAAACGGTTTACTTGGACGAGAATAAGTCGTCCCATTTTCACCCGCTCCGAGATTCTTACCATATTTACAAGATTTTTTTGTTTTACGGGATATCAGGTGCGGCTTCATTTGGGCTCGATATCGCTTTGTTCTGGCTGTTCGTCCAGCTATTGCGCGACGAATCACCGGAAACGTTCATCATCATCGCCACGGTGGCGGCCCGCATCCTGTCTTCCCTGTTCAATTACTATATCAACCGCAATAAAGTCTTTAAGCAGGGCTCCAAACAATCCTTGCTGCGCTATTATATATTGGCGGCTTTCATCATGGGCGCTTCCGCCGCATCGGTCCACTTCTTGTATGCAGAATGGCTCGGCCGCGGAGAAGTGATCTTGAAAGTGATGGTCGATACTGTGCTGTTCATCTTTGGTTTCGTGGCCCAGCGCGCTTGGGTTTTCCGGAAAGAATAAAGACTGCCACACACATTTGCCGAATATAGAAAAAGAGCGGAAGCCCGGGCTTCCGCTCTTTTTTCAATGCTCCGGACGTTTGGTTTCGACCGGGTCGGTGCGCCATACTTCACCGTCTTTATATGTCATGCCTTCTGGATAGCGCAAGTCCAGAACTTCTTCCTGCGTTTCTTTCGATGGCGGCTTCGTCGCCAATGAAACGATGATGATCGTTAGAATCGGGCGCCTGTATCGATAATGCCGAGAATCGTAAAGCCGCCGAATTTAGCAGCGAAAATATACGTCAAGGTGACCGTCAACCCGACCAGCATGCCGGCAATAACGCCCGGCCCATTTGCCCGTCTCCACCACACACCGAGAATCAGCGCCGGGAAGAACGTTCCGGATGCAAGCGCAAATGCCCATGCCACAATCTGCGTAATCGCGCCCGGTGGATTCAGCGCCACGATGCCGGCTGCGACAGTCGCGATGATGATCGACGAACGGCCGACGAGCAGTCGCTGGCTTTCCGTCGCTTTCGGGTTAATTGAACGATAATAGATATCCTGGGAGAGAGCGGCTGAAATGGCAATCATCAGCCCACCCGCTGTCGATAGTGCCGCGGCCATTGCGCCCGCGGCCATCAACCCGATGACAAAGACACCGAGATTGGCGATCTCAGGCGTTGCCATGACCACTATATCGTTGCTGATGACGATTTCTTCCCATTGCAGGATGCCATCGCCGTTTGTATCAGCAACCGACAACGAGCCTGTGTTCACCCACGAAGCCGTCCAAGCCGGTAAATCAGCAATTGAAGAGCCCGCCACTTGAGTCATCAAGATGAAACGTGAAAATGCAGCATAAGCCGGTGCCGACAAGTAAAGCAAGCCGATGAATAAAAGCGCCCACGCCCCGCTCCAACGGGCTGCTTTCATTGTAGAAACCGTGTAAAAACGCACGATAACGTGAGGCAATCCGGCTGTCCCGGCCATTAACGTAAACATGAGTGCAAGAAACTGCCATTTGGTCGCTTCCGTAAACGGCACGACGTATTCAGAAACGCCAAGCTGCTGATCAAGCTGCTGGAGTTCCCCGATGATCTGCCCGTAAGACAGCCAAGGAATCGGATTGCTTGTCAATTGAAGCGACATGAAAATAACAGGAATTAAATAGGCGATAATCAAAACCAGGTATTGCGCCACCTGCGTCCACGTAATCCCTTTCATCCCGCCAAGTGCCGAGTAGAAAGCGATCAAGACGACACCGATGATTGTACCGACGGCTGTCGGCACTTCTAAAAGCCGGCCGATGACGACGCCGGACCCCGAGAGCTGCCCAATAGAATATGTAAAACTGATGATGATAGTGGCAACTGCCGCGATCAAACGTGCGGTACTGCTGCTATAACGGTCGCCGATAAACTCCGGCACCGTGTAGCGCCCGGATTTCCGGAGCTGCGGCGCCAATAGGAAAGTCAAAAGCAAATATCCGCCTGTCCAACCCATGATATAGGCAAGGCCGTCATATCCGAGCAACATGACCGTTCCGGCCATCCCGATGAACGACGCGGCACTCATCCAGTCGGCGCCGATCGCCATCCCATTGAATACGGCAGGAACATTGCGCCCGGCTACATAAAAGTCGGATGTTTGCCTGGCCATATTATAGACGGCGATGCCGATGTACAAGCCGAATGTTGCCAGGATCAATACAAGTGATACGAGAAATTGTGAATCCACTGCTTCTCCCCCTTGTCGATTATGCAATTTTATCCATCGCTTTCAGTTAGTCGGAAGCCCTTTGCTATTTCTTGTCTTCCAAGTCTTGATCCAAACCGAATTTTTTGTCGATCCGGTCATTGACGATGGCGTTAACGAAAAGCAAGATGATAAAAGTCAACACTGCCCCTTGCGCTCCCATGAAATAATGGAAAGGCATTCCATTGACGCTGAAGCCCGACAATTCCTCCGCGAACATGACGACCCCGAAAGATGCCGAAAACCCGATCAGTAAATAGATGGTGACCAACGTGGTACGAGTCCGGAAATACGCATCTGCTTGTTTTTTATCGATCTTCCTCAAATTACCCACCCCTTTGCCGGTTTAGAAGCCGAATTCCTCTATTGCGAAGTTCACCCCCTCAACTGGAAAATGAAACGGACCGTATCCAGGAATGGGAGTGGCACCATTATGACCTTGACGAGCATAAATGCAAATAGCGATGCAAATGGAAGGAAAAAATAGACGACCTTCCGTCTTTTCAACCCCGCGACTACGGACACGATGGTGATAAGGCTCAATGTAAGAACCCAGATCATCGACTCACTCCTTTTTTGAAAACGCTAACAAATAAGCCTACGGACGGCCTATCATAAGTGATGATTCGCCCTTCCCCCTCCCTTTCCATTTTAAGGATAATAGATGTTTTCTTTTTTCATTATTCTAAAACTTCTGTTAATTGTCAATGCATTATTATAATAAGATTTAAATAAAATCTCTTTTGAACTCCATGCATTATGGGATTGAAATTCCAGGAAACGCCACAATAAAATGAGCCTGCATTCATGAAAGAATGCAGGCTCATTTTATTTATCCATTTAACTTAAATGATTGATAGACAGAAAATACCTGGCTCCATTCCGCCAATCAAACACAGTTTCAGCTCCGTTCGATCAGTCGAATGCTTTCATCAAATTGCCCATTTCCACTGCAGAAACTGCTGCTTCATAGCCTTTGTTTCCAGCTTTCGTGCCAGCGCGTTCAATCGCCTGCTCGATCGTTTCCGTCGTCAACACGCCGAAAATGACCGGAACGCCTGTCGACATGCCGGCTTGCGCAATGCCTTTTGCCGCTTCGCTGCAGACGTAATCGTAATGGGTCGTCGAACCGCGGATCACGGTACCGAGTGCAATGACGGCATCGTATTTTTTTGTTTCCGCCATTTTCTTCGCGACCAGCGGCAATTCAAATGCCCCCGGTACCCAGGCAGTGTCGATGTTTTCCTTATTTACGCCGTGGCGCACCAAGCCGTCGACGGCGCCGTCCAACAAGCGCGAGGTGATGAAATCATTGAATCTGCCTGTAACGATCCCTATTTTTAAATCCGATCCGATCAAATTTGCTTCGTAAACTGTTTCCATTATGAACACTCCTTAGTCGATTAGATGATGCATCCGTTGTTTTTTCGTTTTCATGTATTGCGTATTGTCTTCAGTTGGCGGGATGACGAGCGCCAGCCGTTCTTCCACTTCGATGCCGTATTCGATAAGCGCATCTGTCTTGGCTGGATTGTTCGTCAACAGCCGGACGCGCGACACGCCCAGGTCTTTCAGCATCAAAGCGCACAATGTATAATCGCGCATTTCCGCAGGGAAGCCCAGCTGTTCATTCGCCTCGACCGTATCCAAGCCCTGTTCTTGCAGCTCATACGCTTTCAGCTTGTTCAACAAGCCGATGCCGCGCCCTTCCTGTCTCATATAGAGGACGATGCCCGCGCCTGCCTGTTCGATCAATTCAAGCGATTTCGCAAGCTGCGCCCCGCAATCACAGCGGCGCGAATGGAAAATATCACCGGTCAAACACTCTGAATGAATGCGCACAATCGGTGCTTCCACCGACTCGGGATTGCCTTTGACGATGGCGACATGCTCTTCTGTATCCAGGCGGTTGGAATAACCCACCATGCGGAATTCACCGAAGTCGGTCGGCATGTGGACACTCGATTCCCGCTTGAGAATCGGGTCTTTCTCCGCGCGGTACGCATAGAGATCCTCGATGGTAATAAGTTTCAAATTGAATTCATCTGCCAGCTTTTCCAGTTCCGGCATGCGTGACATTGTGCCGTCAACATTCATGATTTCACAAATGATTTCCAGTTCCGGCATGCGTGACATTGTGCCGTCAACATTCATGATTTCACAAATGACCGCTGCCGGTTCGCTGCCGCTAAGACGCGCCAAATCGACTGACGCCTCTGTATGTCCTTGGCGCTGGAATACGCCGCCCGATTTTGCGACAAGTGGGAAGACGTGCCCCGGCCGTTTGAAATCCTGCGGCACAGCTTTTGTATTGAGCATCTGCAAAATGGTGTCCGACCGTTCAAAGGCGCTGATTCCCGTCTTGGCATCTTTATGGTCGATGCTGACGGTAAATGCCGTTTCGTGATGGTCAGTATTATGGCTGACCATTTGGTCGAGTTTCAGCCGCAATGCGATATCCGGCGAGACCGGCGTGCAGATAAGCCCCCTGCCATGCGTTGCCATGAAATTGATGTTTTCAGGCGTCGCATGTTCTGCAAGACAGACAAAATCGCCTTCGTTTTCCCTTGATTCGTCATCTACTAGAATAATGACTTTTCCTGCCTGCAAATCCTTTACTGCTTCTTCGATTGTATTTAGCATCGGTTTGCTCCTTTAAAATCCGTGGCGCCGCAAATAATCGGCGTTCATCGGTTGTTTTGGCGCATGCTCCATAAAACGCTGCACGTACTTCCCGAACATATCGGTTTCGAGATTGACCGAATCGCCTACTTTTTTGCTGCCCAAAGTCGTTTCTCCTGCCGTATGCGGGATAAGCGAAACGGTCAAATGATTTTCGCTGAGTTCGAAAATCGTTAAGCTGATGCCGTCGATCGCGACGGACCCTTTGACGATCGACTGCGCAAGCAATTCAGGAGGCGCCGCTATATCGATATACATCGCATTTTCCTGTGGGCGCTTGCGCAAGATCTTGCCGACCCCATCGATATGGCCCGCGACAAGATGTCCGCCGAAACGGCCATTCGCCGCCATGGCACGTTCCAGATTGACAGCACTGGATGTACTAAGTGACGAAAGGGTCGTGCCGTGGAAGGTTTCCGGCATGACATCCACCGTGAAACGGCCGCTTGATAAGGAAGTCACAGTCAAACAGACCCCTTCGACTGAAATGCTGTCGCCGATTTTTGTTTCTTCTAAGACAACATTTGCACGGATCGTCATTTCCATGCTGGACGCGCCGCGCTTGATCCCCGCGAGTTGCCCCTTTTCTTCTATAATTCCTGTAAACATTTGTGTCACTCCTTTAAGGTGGAGGTGATCTTCAGATCCGTTCCGAGGTGCTCCACCTTTTGTGTCTCCAAGCGAATGCCGTTTGACGCAGAACTGGTTTGCAGGTCGCCGAAGACGGAAACGGTTCCTTCGCCGCCGAGAATAATCGGTGCAATATACGTAGCAACTTCATCCACCAGGCCGCTTTTCAAAAAAGCGGTATTGATTTTTTGCCCGCCTTCCACAAGAACAGACAACACCTTCTGCTCGGCCAGCAATTCCAGTGCAGCGGCGATTTCCACATCCGGCGTGTCGAGTTGAAGAATGCGGACATGGTCCGGAAATGTTCCGCGGCTATCGATATCGGCTTGTGACCCGACGATAATCCAAGTAGGGGCATCAGGTACTTGAATGACATGGCTCTCTAACGGAATGCGCAGCCGGCGATCCAAAATGACCCGGATCGGCTGCTTCGGGGAGTCAGCAAATCGATTGGTCAAACGGGGGTTGTCGAGTGCAATGGTCTGCGCGCCGACTAGGATGGCGTCGTGCAGCAAGCGCAGTTCGTGGACGTCGCGCTGCACTTCAGGCCCCGTAATTTTTTCCGAACGGCCGCCATATACAGCGATTTTGCCGTCTAGCGTGATGGCATGTTTCAATGTGACGAACGGCCGATTTTTGCGGATAAAAGTGAAGAACATCCGGTTCAGCTCCGCAGCTTCCTGCTCGCAGACACCGGTCTCTACAATGACTCCGGCATTTTCAAGCTTTTGGATGCCTTGGCCTGAAACGAGCGGATTCGGGTCAAGCACAGCGACGACAACACGGCGGATGCCGGCTTTTATAATCGCGTCTGCGCAAGGACCTGTCCGGCCATGATGGCTGCAAGGCTCCAGCGTCACATATAAATCCGCGCCTCGCGCTTCCGCGCCTGCCATATTCAGCGCATGGATTTCTGCATGCGCCTGTCCCGCTTTCAGATGCGCGCCCATGCCGATGATGCGGCCATCTTTGACGATCACCGACCCGACTAGCGGGTTGGGGGAAGTCTGCCCGGCAGCTGATCGTGCCAACTCCAGTGCGTGCTTCATGATTTGCTGATCGTCCACTTGATCACACCTTTCAGAACAAAATAAAACCCATTGATTAGCCAATGGGTTAGAAGACAATAGGAAATAGAACTATAGAAAACTCTATAATTTCCGTGTTCTTCCTTCTCCCATCCAGACTTTAACTGTCGGCTTTGGACTTGCACCAAATCCTGCCCCGAAAGGCTCACGGGCTTCGGATTGCTCCGTTACCGTCGATTGGGAATTTCACCCGACCCCGAAGGAATACTATTCAGTTGATCATCCACAGTATGCAAAAAAGGCCCCTTTCATAAAAGAAAGGGGCCTTGAAAGTGCATATCAAATAAACCTAAGCGATTGCTAGTAGGCTGTTTGACGGTTCTTCTCCCATCCAGACTTTGACTGTCGGCTTTGGACTTGCACCAAATCCTGCCCCGAAAGGCTCACGGGCTTCGGATTGCTCCGTTACCGTCGATTGGGAATTTCACCCGACCCCGAAGAACGCTATAGATGATTATCTGTAAGTCTAGCGCAAGCTCAGGGGGCTGTCCAGAAAAGAATCTTCATTTGTTGCGCACAGGCAACTGAATCCCTAGAAAGAAACTCGGATTTCACTAGTCACCACATCGGCCCACGCTCGTCTGTCAATTCGATAAAGAATGGGTAAATGCCCATGATCACTAAAAAGGAAACCAGAAATAAGGCGAGGGAAACGAACGGATCGATGCCGAAAGCGACCGAAATGAACATGATGAGCGGAGCGGCGAAGACGAACAAGCTGGTCTTTTTCCGAGATTCCATCGTCATGAATTGCTCCTGCCGGCAAGACGGGCAAGTTAAGCTATCCCCGAGTGTGAACAATCTGCAGACGGTCTGCCCCCATGTCCATATCGTTCCGCAATTTCGGCATTTCGGCATCGCCGTTCTCCCCTTTCCTTGTACTATCTATACTTACGTACATAAGTGGGATAAGTTCCCAAAATTGTCCCATTATTTTAAGTTTGGGCCTGCTTTCTACTTTCCTTCAGCATTAAAAAACACTGCCCATTGTGAGCAGTGCCTAACATTCCTTATAGGTATTCTTTTTCGATATCCTTCGTGCTGCGCTCCGTATCAATCGGGCGCACCATGCTTTCGATCTGTTCACGCTTCGGCTCTAAAAACGGCGGCAAAGAAAGCTTCTCCCCAAGCGTTTCATATGGCTCATCGCCCATGAAGCCCGGGCCATCTGTTGCCCATTCAAACAATAAACCAGGTGCGACCCGTGCATACAACGATTCAAAGAAGAAACGGTCGACGTAGCCGGAAGTCGAGAAGCCGATTTCCTGCATATGGCCGATCCATTCATTCAATGCTTCGCGGTCCGCCACGCGGAAGGCGGCGTGATGCACCGTGCCGAAACCTTGCTGGCCGGATGGCAAGTCTGCATTATGCTCGACGATCACTTGCGCACCGTTTCCGCCTTCGCCCATCTCGAATAAATGAAGCGGCCCTTCGTTGGCAATCTCACGCATATGCATCGCTTTTTCCAATACTTCCTTCAAGTAATCGAATTGCCCGATGCGGATATGGATCGGGCCAAGGCCGGCGATGGCAAATTCAAGTGGGACCGGGCCGTGCTGCCACGGAGTGCCCGCTTGTACGCCTTTGTTGTTCTCGTCCGATACAAGCATATACTGCTGGTCATCGAAGTCGGAAAACGACAAAGTTTTCACGCCGAATTGCTCGGTTATGGCCGTGTGCTGCACTTCGTATTTGTCGAAACGTTTTTCCCAATAGCTAAGCGCTTCGTCCGTCGGTACGCGGAAAGCCGTTTTGTAAATTTCGTTCGTGCCGTGAGAGCCTTTCGGGATTCCGGGAAAATCAAAGAAAGTCATATCCGTCCCAGCAGAGCCTTTGTCGTCAGCGAAAAACAAGTGATAGGTTTGAATATCATCTTGGTTCACCGTTTTCTTAACCAATCTCATGCCCAATACATACGTGAAAAATTCATAATTCTTCTCGGCGCTGCTCGTAATCGCCGTTACATGGTGGATCCCTTTCAATTCGTTCATGCATACCGCTCCTTGTCTTTTAATATTCCATCTTTCGGTTCAATACTTTCTTTTGCTTCGTAGCCGACTTTTTTCAGTTTCTCGATCAACTCCGCTACTTCCTCTTGCTCAAGCCCGGCAAACACTTTATCCATCTGCCGTTCATGTTCAGGGAAAATGCGCTTCATCAATTCCTGGCCGTCGTCAGTCAAAAGGGCATAAGTCACGCGCCGGTCTTCTTTGCACGCTTCCCGTTCGACATAGCCTTTGTGCTCCAGCTTATCGACCACGTAGGTGATGCTGCTGCTCGCAATCAACACTCTCTTGCCGATTGCCTGTATCGGTTGCCGGCCTTGGTGATAGAGCAGTTCGAGCACCGAGAATTCCGTCGCATTCAAGCCGTATCCCGCCACGTCGCGTTTAATGGCGTCATGGACCGCATCCGCAGCGCGAATCAAAACCGTCACAGCTTTCAGGTTCTGGTTGGAGAACTCCATTTATTCCACCTCTTTATTTCGAATTAAAATATCTTTAATTAAAAGTAATTATAACAAGCAGCCGCTTACGGGTCAAGAGAACGGCTTCCAATTGCAGCCAATTAAAAAAAACCTCTTCGCTAGATGCGAAAAGGGGCTATTGAAATTTATAATTTGAACGTACCGGTGCTATAGGCCAATAATTCATCTTGATCGCTGACGACGCGCCCTGTCAGTATCACTGTACTATTCGTCTGATGCAGCATTTCAGCGTGGAAAATGGCCGTTCCCTCTGCCAAGCTTTTGATAAAGCGAACTTCCATTTGAATCGTTGAAACCGCATCGCTTCCGAGCGAGCGCGAGGCAAGCCCCATGACGATATCGATCCCCGACATGATCGCGCCGCCATGCAGCATATTTTGCATATTGTCATTTTCGGTTTTTTTCTCCAAACGCATGGACGCCTTGCCATACTCCACCCGGTCGATTTCAAAACCGAGCATTTGGAAATAAGGGCCGTTCTCGAACTGCTCGATCAATTGCGTATATTCCTGTACTTTTTGCACGCGATCTCCCCCAGTTGATTATTCTTCCATTAGTATAGCATTCCTTTTTGAGGCAGTTGAATGGGCAGGACTTTCCCAAAAAGCAACGAATACTTAAGGACTACCTAAAAGGAGGTTTTTGGATGACACACGATTTTGATGTTCTTCCCGGCGCAGAGCCGTTCATTTCACAAGGCGGGAAAACGGGAATTCTCGTATCCCACGGCTTTACCGGCACGACTCAAAGCATGCGCCCGCTTGCCGAGGCTTTCGAGAACGAAGGATATAGCGTCTATGCCCCGCGCCTTAAAGGGCATGGGACGCATTATGAAGATATGGAAACAAGCACGTATCAGGATTGGATCGCTTCTGTCGAGGAGGCATACGCTTGGTTGTCGGAGCGCTGCGATAAGATTTTCGTGGCTGGCTTGTCGATGGGCGGGACCTTGGCGCTTTATATGGCGGAAAACCATCCGGAGATCCGCGCCATTTCCTTGATCAACGCTGCCGTTGAAGTTCCGGACATGGAGGGCGTTAAGGAGTTGCAGGATGTGCGCTTTTTGGACGCCATCGGATCCGATATCAAAAAACCGGGAATCACTGAGCTTGCCTACGACAAAACACCGGTCGCTTCCGTTAAGGAGATCCTGTCCTTCATGGATTTGGTCCGTAAAAACCTTTCGGCCATTCATTGCCCCACGCTGCTGTTCGTCTCGCCGGAAGACCATGTCGTTCCGCCGGTTAATTCAACATTCATTTTCGATCATATTTCATCTGAGGAAAAAGACCTTATCGAAATGCCGGATAGCTACCATGTGGCGACGCTTGATCACGACCAGCAACGGATCATCGACGGCACACTCGCCTTTTTCCGCAAATACGAATAAATTCTGCTCTATAAATAGAGTAAAGGACGGAAGGCTCTCACGCCTTCCGTCCTTTTGTCATTTTTTCACTCTCGCCACGAGCAATCCATCGCCGACCGGCAGCAGGATCGATTCCAATTGCGGGTGCCTTGCAACCGTTTCGTTGAACTTCTTCATCGCTTCGGTGTGCTGGCGCTCTTTACCCGCATCTGCCACACTTCCCCCAGCCAGTACATTATCGGCGACAATCAATGCCCCGTTTTCTGCAAGTTCTAAGCAAGCGGCTAAATAGTTTTCGTAATTCTCCTTATCGGCATCGATGAAAAAGAAATCGAATGTCCGTCCGTCGTTTTTCAATTGCGTCAAGCTGTCCAAGGCAGGACCGGCCAGATAATCGACTTGGCTGCCGAATCCCGCTTTTGCCAGATGGGCGTTTGCCAGTTCGGCATAGTCCTGCTCCAATTCCAGTGAAGTCAAATGGCCTTTTTCGCCAAAGCCCCGCGCCAGGCAAATCCCGCTATAGCCGCCGAGTGCGCCGATTTCCAATACCCGTTCCGCTTCCGTCATTGCCACGAGCATCGTCAGCAGTTTTCCGGACGCTGGCGATACCGAAATCGGCCGCATGCCGAGTGCGTTAATGGCGGCAAGCACCCCTTCCAGCACCTCGTCTTGCTCGACAAACACTTTATTGATATAAGAATTGATTTCCTCCATATCCTCATTCCTCCTTATGATTGAGAAAAGCCCCGGGGGTGCCGGAGCTTTGATACTTAGAATGCAGATTCGATAGCGTTGACCATTTCGCTGACAGACTGCAGGCCGCCGCCGGATAGGTACCAATAATCCGGATCCAAGTAAATGATCTTATCGTTTTGATAAGCGTTCGTTTTCTGGACCAATTCATTTTCCAATGAATCTTTCGCGCTTGCGTCATTGCCGACTGCTGCATTGCGGTCGACGACGAACATCATGTCCGGGTTCGTATCGAGGATGTATTCATACGTAATGCTTTGGCCGTGCGTGGAAGCTTCGATGCCTTCGTCCGCTTGTTTCACGCCAAATACGTCGTGGATGATGCCAAAGCGTGAAGCTGCACCGTATGCACTGACTTTCCCTTCATTGGCCAGAACGATCAAGCCTTTTTCATCAGAAGTCGCTGTTTTCGCTTTGATGCCTTCGATTTGTTCGTTAATGGCTGCAAGCTCTTCTTCAACTTCCGCTTCTTTGCCGAAAATTTCCCCGACCGTTTCCATATTCGTTGTGAACGAGTTCATGTAATCCGTTGTATCTACGCCTAAGTGAATAGTCGGTGCGATGTCGCTGAACTCGTTATACATTTCCGCTTGGCGGCCGGAGATGATGATCAAGTCCGGATCCATAGCGTGGATCGCTTCAAAATCCGCTTCTTTCAATGTGCCGATGTTTTCGTATTTCTCAGTATCTTCGTATTGCTCCAAATATGTAGGAATATTCCCTTGTGCAACGCCTGCCACAGATTCCACTCCCAATTGATCGAGTGTATCCAGGATCCCGAAATCGAATACGACGACTTTCTCAGGGTTTTTCGGAACTTCCGTCTCGCCCAGTTCATGCGTCACTTTAACCGTTTCCGTTGTTTGTGCATCCGCCGTTTGGCTGTCTGTCGCCTCTTCTTCTGCTCCGCAAGCTGCGAGAACTGCAAACATCATTAGTATCAAAATTGCCGTTATCCATTTCTTCATTTTTTCCGTCTCCTCTTCTATTGAAATTATTGGATGATGGACATCCCTTGTGCATTATGTAATCTTTCTTCGGTGACTCTTGAAAAATCGCTCCCTTCAATGATCAGATGATACTGATAATCATTATCACTTAACCACATTTATTAGTATAGCAGAATAAAAAACACTTTCAAGAACTAAATGAGAATTATTTTCAATTGTTTTTTCGTAAATGAAATAGCCGAGGCTCTGCTTCTGCTTCAGCTGTTCACAATAAAAAAGACCCAGTACCAACTGCCTCTAGGTCGTTAGTTGTTCTAACGGTTCCAGCGCAGCCCATAATGGGTCTTTTCGTCACTCAGTATTTTTGAAGGTTTCTTGCAAAATGTAATAGGATTCTTTCAAGCGTTCCCGCGTTTGCGGCAACCCCCATGCTTCCCATGAATAAAGCTTGCTGCTGTCCAAGCCCATCGACTCCAGTTCTTTTCCGTCCGGATTCTCAAGAACCGCTGCAGCTTTTATGCCTTCCACTGTCATGCTCGCCGCTATGCCGCCTTTTTGCAAATTGCCCGTGAACTCTTTTTTCGCCGGGTCTTTCGCATTCAATAACATCCATGGAATCCGGATTTCCAAAATCCCGTCCTCTTCTGAATAATAATAGTCATTCAATGAATCGTATTGATCGTCTTTAGGATCGGCTATGCCAAAGCGCAGCTTCCCTGTCTCATAATACTCGAAAGGGTAGACTTCACCTGTATCCGGGCGCGTGAATTCCTTGTTCAATGCCAGGCGCATCGGATGGAAGTTGTTTTCAATATCCGGCTCTTTTGGAATCATCTCCAGCCGCTCGTAGTAATCGTAATAGAAGGTGTCGTAATCGCCGGCCACTTTAAGCGCCGCTTTTTCCCCATCGATGGAAAGCTCGAAATCAGCAAGGAAGTCCTCTGCTACTTGAATTCCCTGATCATCCCGTACACTGAAGTACAAGCGCAAGCGGTCTTCATTCCACCACTCCTCTTGTGGATCGAACTCCGCTTTGACGTACACGTAACGCTCGTCGGAATCCATCGATAACGAGCGCAAGGCGCCTTGCTCTTTTTCATATAGCAGCGATCCATCCTGCCAATCGTCTTTGCCGTCGACTTTCACTTTATGGCGGTCGAAGCTCAACAAGCCGAATTGCTGCTCGTTTGTTTGGGCATTGGACCAGAACGGGCGCTCATCGGGATTGTCATAATCCATCGTGTTCCATGTGCGCTTGAACCATTCATCCTGCCAAGTGAACACCAAACCGCCAAGCATTCCTTCTTCGAGGATATCTTCATACAAACGGCTGGCGATTTCCCCTTGCTCACTCTCGGAAATAAAGCCTTGGTTCCAGCCGAATGGGTTTTTATGGGTCATGCCCCTTGAGGCCGGCACACCGAATTCCGCAATCAACAATGGCATATCGTGCGATTCGTTCAAATCACGTAAATACCCCGCGTAATTATTGCGCTCGCCGCGGTGGTCGATAAATTCCGTATATTTCTCTTCTAAGTTCAGGAAATCCGGATAGTATGGATAGACATGATACGAAGCAAACATGCCTACTTCGGCCAATTCACCGATCGTACGGATATGGTTGGGATCCACCGTCGCCAAATCTTCTTGTTCACTCGGCTCTGCCGGTTGGTCGATATTATCGGTCGTCACCCAATTCGTGAAGCTGAGCGGGCGCATGCTGTCATAGGTTTCGTATTCATAGGCAGCTAAAACGTCCAGCTGCTCCGCAATCCAGTACTCCATCGGATTGGCATCTTCGGTTTCGATATATGTGCCCGAAAACTCGCCAAGATCCGGATATTTACGGTTCATCTCGTCGACTGTAAACGGGTACCATTCAATACCAATCATCCAGCCGATGACGTAATCGGAAATGTCTGCCGTGTAAGTTCCGGAAGCATGCCCCGGCTCTTCATCAACTTCGGCATCACCGTGAACGGCATCCGCCACTTTTTTCATCTCTTGCTGGAAGCGTTCCGTAATTTCAGGCGTGAACGCATCCAAGGTTTCTTCTAGCGGCCCTTCATCAATCCATACACCGTGGTAGACATAGAGCGGCGTTTCGGCTGATTCATTGTACTTGGCCAATGCTTCATAGAAAGCAGGCGGGTGGAGCGTATAGACGCGAATCGCATTGGCGTTCATTTCCCCGATCGCCTTGAACCAGCGGTCGTATTCCTCGCGGGTGATCGCTGCTTCGCCAGGGAATGTGCCGGGTTTTGCCATGCCCATATTGACGCCTTTGACGGTGAATTCTTTCCACTCGCCATCTTCGAACACTTCAAACTGCTCGCCATTTACACGCGATGGATAGGAAATCCCGTCTTTTTCAGCTGCCGACGACACTTGTGACGGCGTTTCCTGCTCTTTTCCTGAACTGTCCGCAAGAATCGATTCCATCATTGGCACATACGTTTTCCAATAAAAACTATCGTTGCCGCCAAATGACATCCAATCCCTCATTTTTGCGAGTCCGCCGTATTGATAGAAAGCCGGCACGTCCTCAACATCGACAAAGTCACCAGCGAAATAATAGACCCCCGCATCATTTACAGTCGTGTGCATGACGGCCGGGAAATTCTCAGGAATCCCGCGTTCGGCAAGTGCCGCTTGTCCTTGTTCGCCAAGAGACCATTCGTATTCAGCGAGCACTTCGGTTTGTCCTTGCACTTCGGTTTGTCCTTGCACTTCATTGATATCAAACCAATAATCGAACGTTGGGCTTTCCTGAAGGTCAAAAGCCGTTTGTCCAGGCTCCGTGAATTTCACGTGCAGCCCGGCACTTTCGATATCGCCCCGCTCTTCAGACAGGACGACAATCTCGCCACTAGCGTCTTCGACGAGCACAAATCCTCCGCCCGTGAACTGCCAGTCTTCGGCGTCTTGTTCATAGTTCTGGATGATCCAATCCGGCACCTCGGCCCCTGCTGCTAAGTCAGGGAAATAGCGGCCGCTCCAGCCACTCCACTTAATGCCAAGAAACTCTTCCATATCTGCGCTGACATCAGCATCTGTCGGGGAAGCAAATGTATTGAATTCAACGACTAAATCGCTGCCCCCATCCACCACTTGCTGCTTGATCGCCTGCCATTCAGCCATCTCCAAGCCGCCATAGATGAGCTCGGAGCGTTCTCCTTGTGCTTCTTGCCAAGGGAGATCGTCTTCGTATACCCCGTATGCATCAGCCAAATAAATCAGGTCGTAGCCTGATCCAAGTTCCTCAACGCCACGAATTTCATAATCCTTGTCGGTTTCATCCGGCATAAAACCGAAATAATCCGCGTCCGCGAGGTAGTCCGACTCATCCTCTTTGACATAACGGTTATGGTTCAAGACCCAAGTCAGCCCTTTATGTTCGCGGTAATTTTCCGATGGGACGGTTTTATCGACAATCGCCACGTTCAAAGGCTCGCTTCCTTGAAACAGCCAGATAAGAAATGGCGATAGCAATAACAGCAACACAATCGCTGCACCAATGATTGTTTTTTTCATAATGAATACCTCTTTTCCAATAAAACCTATTTACGGTTATTATATAGTATAAAAATTTTGTTTAAATAGAAAATATTGCTAAAAAGTGAACGCTTTACATCTTTTTTTATTATTTGATTCCGCTGATGTGTCCAGACGCAAAGAAGCCCGTCCTTTTTGTAGACTGACATAGCGATTTGAGACAACCATAAAACACCTTTATTAGGCTGCTTGCGCCCCGAACTCTCGGGGTGATAAGTAGCCTAATTTTGTTAGAATCCGATCTTCGTTATAGTGCTGGATGTAGTTGTTCACTTTTTCAATCACATGAAGATTCGGAAGGGAATTGAATTTAACAAATTGAAACTCCTCTGACTTGATACTCGAGTGGAACGATTCAATAACGGCATTATCCCAACAGTTTCCACGTCTCGACATACTACTTACTAAGTGCTTCTGTTGAAGCACCTGTTGATAGGCGTGAGAGGTGTAGACGCTCCCTTGGTCCGAATGGACAATGACCCCTTCTGGATAGCCTCGCTTTTCTAAAGCCGCCTGTAAAGTATCGATGACAAGTGAGGTCTGTTGGTGCGAATAGAGCCGGTA
>NZ_JAPEHT010000061.1 GCF_028823615.1 Planococcus sp. A6 | reverse complement strand
ACGCCGGTTTCTTCAATCGCGGCATCGATGCCTATGGAAGGAATCGAAATGCGTGTAGGCTTCATGCCTTGAAGATTGTCCATCCGTTCTTGGCGCAGTTCAGCCAGCTTTTCTTGCTGTGCCGGGCGCACCGGAAATTCAGCGATCTTATCCTTGTACTGCGTATCGAGGCGCTCACTCGGCGTTTTTTGTTCTGCCGGTTTGGCTGCGGTCTGCGCGGTCTCCTGTTGTTTGGTTTCGGGTTTTGCGGGATTATTTCCATTCAGTGGATCTAAAATGAAAAATAAGGTGATACAAAGTGCTGTGGCCAATCCCATGATTAAATATTGTCTCATCTGCACATCCACCTTTCGTGGTCCGATAATTGATTGCTTCATTCATAAGTAATTTCAGTCAGTTGCGTGTCAGAAAGTCTGAATCACTTAACTGCATCGCTTTCATTAGTATAACGCTTATATAGATATAACGTGGAATC
This sequence comes from Planococcus sp. A6, assembly GCF_028823615.1. GTDB lineage: Bacteria > Bacillota > Bacilli > Bacillales_A > Planococcaceae > Planococcus. The sequence goes on along the minus strand of NZ_JAPEHT010000061.1, from coordinate 19,866 downwards.
CGGCTGTTTAGATCACTTCTATATAGGTGTTTTTGAAAAAATGTGACAGGTGCAAAACCAGCCGTTTGCGCAATCGGCCGATTCGTTAATTGGAATAAAAATAAAGGAAAAGTGAACTAATCACGCTTGTTCTGCGTTGAATAGATAACAAGCAAAACAGAGTCAATTAAGCTAAATGCCGCGGAATATAGTAAGCTAGGTATACGAAATCTGTAACAAAGGGGAAACGGCATGGAAAAAATTTCAGACGCATTGTTATACGAGCGCGTCAGGGGAAAAGATAAGGATGCGCTCGAGGAATTGTACGACCGCTACGAAAAAATGTTATTTTCCTATCTATGCAAAATGACGGGAGACCGTGATTTGGCAGAGGAAGCGCTGCAGGAAGTATTCGTCAAAGTGTGGCGGGGAGTCGGCAGTTACGATGAGAGCAAAGGAAAGTTTGTTGCCTGGCTGGTGACGATGTCGCGCAATGCGGCAGTGGATTTGATCCGCAAACAGAAAAAACCTTCCGTTCCATTGGATGAAATCGCGGAAGTGGAAAGCACCGACTCTTCGGTTGAAGAAACGGCCGAATGGCAAGAGAAGAGCGAACAGATCCATCAAGCCGTCCGGCATTTATCGGAGGAACAGCAGAAAATGGTACATCTATTTTATTTCAAAGGTTATACGCATGAAACGATCGCAGAAAAATGCGGCATTCCGCTCGGTACCGTCAAGAGCAGGATACGCTTGGCATTGAAGAAATTGAAAACATCCTTGCAAATGGTGCAGGAAGGGGGAGTTCTGGATGACAAACGTGAATTGTGACCAATTGATCGATTATTTGAATGGTACTTTGAATGAACAAGAGCAAAAGCAGTTTGAAGCACATTTAGCGGAGTGTCCGGAATGTCGTGAAATCGTTGATGCGACAGGCGAACTCCCTTATCTTGCAGATCCGGTAGAACCGAATACAGGTATGAAGTCGCGTATTTTGGACGCGGTCTTCGACGAAGAGGAGCACCCGGCGTCTTTGGCAGAAGAGCGGACAAAACGCGACAGCCCGGCGCCTCCTGCCACCATGGCAAAGCGCGGGTTCAGAACATCAAAGTGGACACCGCTCGTCGCGGCAGCATTGCTCGTCTCGCTGCTCGGAAACGCCTACGCGTTTTACGAACTAAGCGATCAGCCCGACGCTCCAGCAGCACCTGAAGTCGCTTTTGAAACAGTGGATTTGCAGGCAAGCGAAGCATTTGAAGGAACAGGAACAGCTGCCTTGGTCCATGAAGAAGGGGCATTGAATCTCTTGGTGCAGGCAAATCAGCTGGAACCGACGAGCGGAGACCAAGTCTACCAAGTATGGCTGTTGAAAGATGGCCAGCCGATTCCGACTGGTGCGTTCACGCCGAGCCAGGAAAACGAAGGCGCGGTATTCTTCAGTCTCGATGAAAATACCGAAGGATGGGATACGATCGCAGTGACATTGGAGCCGAATCGCGGAAATACGATGCCACAGGGCGAAATCGTCCTGAGCGCAGCGATCGATCCAGAAGCTTAAAAGTATTTCGGCGTCTATATAGGATATTTATCAAGAGCGGCACTTATACGGGTGCCGCTCTTTTCTATGGAGAAAATCCCGATAACCCTCATCTAACGTAGGTGTATGGATCGGGTGGGAGGACAATAAATAAACCTTTAGAACTGTTCTTATCAATTGGCGTCTTGAAGCGTTTTCTATATGTTTAAAAGGGGTAAATAAATACAAAATTCTGTGCTTTTTTAAGAAGGAGGCGAGCGCTGTGGGGGCAAAGCAGTCGAATCAAGGCAAAGTGGTGGTCATTACAGGAGCGTCAAGCGGAATTGGCCGTGGGCTGGCGGAACGTTTGGCCGGTCAACAAGCGAAATTGGTCATTGCTGCCCGTAGGACACGGCTGATCGAAGAGCTCGCGGATTCGCTCGGGCCATTGGTCATTCCGGTGACGGCCGATGTCAGCAAGGCCAGGGATGTGGAAAGTTTGCACAGGGCGGCGGTGAATAATTTCGGGCGCATTGATGTGTGGATCAATAACGCAGGAATCGGGGTCTACGGGCCGTTTATCGATACGCCGCTGCGCGATTTGAACCGGACAGTGGAAGTGAATTTGCTTGGCACCATTTATGGCAGTCATTTTGCACTGCGCCGCTTCAAAGAACAGCAGGCTGGTATCTTGATCAATGTTTCCTCATTTGCGAGCAAGATTCCGATGCCTTATGGAGCTGCCTATACCGGCAGTAAATTCGGCGTCAGCGGATTGTCGAACGGCTTGTATGAAGAGTTCCGGCTCGAAGACTACCCGGATGTCCATATCTGTTCGATCGATCCATGGGTCACCGATACCCCGTGGACAGAGCATGCGGCTAATTATTCAGGTCATGAAATCCTCGTTGGGCCGCCGGATGATCCGGCTAAAGTGATCGATGCCATCCTTGGTTTGATCGATGAACCGAAAAAGACTTTGGAAGTCGGCGGCAAGGGAAAAGCGGCAGCCATTTTCGGACAGTTTATCCCAGCATTTGCAAAAGGGCTCAGCGGCCAGGAACTCAAGGATATGATCGAATCAGCACCAGCAGCGGAATTGACTTCCGGCAGCTTACACGAGCCGGTCGAAGAAGGAAGTGCGGTGTCAGGAGATTTGCGGGAACGCTTTGAACAACAAGAAGAACAGTGAAGAAAGGGGGAGGCGGCATGGCACAGGAAAAATCACGGCGCGGCAAAACGATCGTCATCACCGGCGCCTCCAGCGGGCTCGGCAAAGAAGTGGCACGGCAATTGGCGAAAGACGGCGCGAATCTGGTGCTGGCGGCGAGAAGCACCGGTTTAATTGAAGCACTGGCGAGTGAACTCGGGCCGAACGCCATTGCCGTGACGATGGATGTCAGCCGTGAAGCGGACGTCGCGTGGCTATTCGAGGAAGCCTTGACCAGCTTCGGAAAAATTGATGTGTGGATCAATAATGCGGGCGTTGGCGTAATCGGCCCGTTCACGGATATCCCGCTTGAAGACCTTGCACGCATGGTGGAAGTGAATGTCAAAGGAACCGTCAACGGCAGCCATTTTGCGCTTCGGCATTTCAAGGAAATCGGCAGCGGCACTTTGATCAATATCGGCTCTGTGGCGAGCGATGTGGCATTTCCTTATTTCACCGGCTATAGCGCTAGCAAGCACGCCGTCCTCGGTTTCAGCTCTGCACTCAATGAAGAAATGAAACTCGAAGGATATCACGACATCCACGTCTGTTCCGTGCTCCCGTGGGCGACCGATACTCCGTGGTTCGAACACGCCGGAAATTACTCGGGCCATGTGGTCGACATGAAACCGATGAACGATCCGATGCAGGCGGTCAAAATCATCATCGACTTGATCGATGAACCGAAAGAAGTCGTCGAAGTCGGGCGGAAAATGAAGAGCGTGCGTTTATTGACGCGGATTGCGCCGAAGATGCTGGAGAAGCGTTCGGCAAGATTCATCAAGATGAATTTAGAAAAAACACCGCCTGAAGCACCTCATAGCGGAGCATTGCACGAAACTGAACAGGCAACGAAAGAACCAGAAGACGGCAATCCGAAAGCTTAGGCAGCAGCTGCTTAAGCTTTTTTTAATGCCCATCAGCAAGCTTCTCTTCTTCCAGTCATTTACAAGTGTAGGAGAATGTGATTAGATGGAAATAAAAGGGGGAATTACTGATGAAGCATACAGAAAAAGGAAAAAAAGGCGGGCTGCTCAATGAATGAGCCGACTGCATATGCTGAACTGAATCCATTTACAGCCATCTGGACGCGCCCGCGCGAAACGGTGCGCTACGTCATCGAAGAAAAACCCACCAGCTTTATCGTTTTGCTATTGGTGTTGGTTGGATTTGCGGGCGCGCTTTCCGGAGCTTCCGGCGGAGAGGAAATGTTCCCTGCTATAGGTGTGATTTTTGGCGCCTTACTGCTCGGGCCGCTTTCTGCCATCGCTGGCATCGCCATCATCTCCGGTATTTATAAGCTATTGGGCAAATTGTTCGGCGGTGTCGGAACATATTCGGAAATGTTCCGTGCAGTCGTCACTTCGAGCATTCCGCAAATTTGGCTATTGCCGATGTGGCTGATTTGGCTGCTCACATCCCCTTCGACCTTCTATACAGAAATCGACCCCGCCATGTCAGAACCTGACACAGGGCTTGGCTTAGTCATCGGTTTACTGCTGCTGGCAGCCGTGATCATCGTCGGCATTTGGACATTCGTCATCCAGTGCAAAGCAGTCGGGGAAGCGCAGCGATTTTCAGCATGGAAGGGATTTTTTGTAGTGGTGATCCCGTCTGTACTGTTCGCAGTTGTCATCATTGCTCTATTGACACTGGTCCTGTTTGCTGCATTCTAATCCTCAATACTGAACAAATAAGAGAGTCGCCGCCTTTGTGCGTCGGCTCTTTTTTTGCATGTCGAGATTGATAGAAGACTCCTTTAAGGCTTTCAGGAAAACTAAAACAATTGGCTCATAAAGCTGTCAAAAGCAAAAATTGGCTGGAAGAAACTAGGCATGGAAACACAGAAGCGAGTATGACCATATATTTATCTTTTGTAATATTTAGAAAATTTTGCCTTATGCTATTGTATCGCTCTCAAATGACCTCTATACTTTATTCGACTAGCGAACTAAACCTTGGAGGGATTCTATTGAAAATTCATAAACCGTTTTTAAATGTAGCTTTGGCTTCTGCTCTCGTCTTCTCATTTGCGCCGTCTAGCATGGCACATGATGCACTGGATGGCAGTGATTTGTCGAAAGGGGAGCGTGCCGTTTTTTCCAATGAAGAAATGCTGAATTTAAGCGACGCCAGCATGTCGGGGTCGAAAAATGTCTCAAATTTGACTGAGTCAGCAGCTGTGCAGATCAAGGAATTGGCAGGCGTCCAAAATAACACGGCCGACGTCTACGCGCATAAAGGATTTGCATATCTCGGAACACATACGGCAAATGGCGGCAACGGCGGGGTCCGCGTCTTTGACTTGAAAGATCCGTCCAATCCGAAAGAAGTGTCGGTTTTCGGCCATGATGATGTAGCCGGAACTTGGCAGGAGAAAGTCATCGTCAAAAGCGTGAACACGGCTGATTTCAAAGGCGATCTGGCAGTGGTCAGCGTGCAGCAAAGAGACCGCCATGCGGATACGGCGGGAGGTTTCCTGCTATATGACGTAACCGATCCACACGCACCGAAAAAGCTGGGCTATTGGGAGACCTATGCGGATACACGCGGAACGCATGAATTGTATTTGACGATGCAAGGCGACCGCGCACTGGTCTTTGCCTCGAATCCGTATGCTGATATCTACAGCGACGGCGAAGAACACGATTTCCAGATCGTCGATGTTTCCGACCCGGCGAATCCCGAAACACTGTGGCAGTTCGACCCGCGCAGCCTTCCGGAAGTGCCTGACTCGTTCAATGGCTATAATTGGAACGCGCCGGACGGCAAAACACGCGCTGTCTTCAACCATAGTGTCATTACCGACCATAACGCACAATACGCTTACGTCTCGATGTGGGACCTCGGCACTGTGATTTTCGATATCCAGGATCCGGAGAACCCGGTGTATGTCGGCCGTACTGATTATTCTTCGGAACAGCAGGGAGCCGCCCATTCCGCAGCTCTTGCGAAAGGCGGAAATGTCCTGATCGAAACGCGCGAAGTGTCGACGCCTGTCAGAGCAGGCTATGAAGAATCTTATGGCTATACGCGAATCTTCGACATTAAAGATAAAGCGAACCCGAAACTGCTGAGCGAATTCAAAACGGATTTGACGGAAAAAGTGGAAGACGGCCCGACATTCGCCAATACTGTGCATGACCCGAAAGTTCACGGCAATACACTGTACTTGAGCCATTATGCAGGGGGCGTCTACATGGTGGACATCACGGACCCGAGCAATCCTGAGCAGATCGGCCAATACGTGCCGGAACAGGCCGATGTATGGGGCGTGTTCGTCGACCGTAATTACGTGTTGGCATCAGATATGTCGCAAGGCTTGAAAGTGCTGCAAAAAGGAAAAGGCCAAAAGCCGAACCCGGCTAAGCATTAATCCAGTGAAAAAAGACGATTCCGAAATCCGGAATCGTAGTTGTTTTCATCGATATCGACCGTCTCGCGCTGCACCGTTTCGCTGATATGCTTTGTCTCCTGGACTTTGCGTTTATGGACGATGACTTCTTCGCTGACGTATTTTACTTTGCGCACTTCCAAGCGTTCTTCAATGACGGGGATGTGCCAAAGGCCGTCTTTTTCGTAAGTCTCGGCGGAGCGGCCGCTTGCTTCATAATCCGACAGTTCCTGATTGACTGGGCGGCGTTCGACTTCGACTTCTTCCCGTTCATACGGAACATCCAATGTCTGTCGTTCTTCGACCGTATTTTTATGGATATCGACACTTCCGGATTCGACCCATTTCTTATCGACCGCCAAGCGTTCTTCATGAAGCTTCATCTGCTGTTCGTCGCTCAAATCGGGCGTTTCGGTTTTGGGGCGATTTTCCTGTGCGTGCCCATTGCTCGATAAGCTGGCTGCGGCAGCATCCAAGTTCTGGTAGTTCATGCCGTATTCGCTGTCGATGTAAAGCAAAATCTTGCCGCTTTGGATTTGTTTGTAATACTCGTCCGCTTCGGAATTAGAAAGGCCCATTTGTGTGAGCGCATCTTTTATCGGGTCTTCCCCAGAAACGAACGATTTGAACTTGTCCATGAAGTCGCCCTCATCCGTATTTAAATGCACATCCGTCTGCCCTTGTACCATCTGCAATTGCTGGCCGTTCAAAGCGACGACGTACATATCCTCTTCTTTGTATCCCTGTGCTTTCAATTCGCCGATCTCATGAATCACTTCCGCCTGCACATCGAATGTGCCGATCAGTTTATGGCCGTGTTTTTGCATGATAGCATCCTCCTGTAAGGTCAATGTTTTGCCGTGTCTGCGTTATGGCTTATGTACCCGGAAAGCAAAGCGTCGTAAACCTTGGGCATGGCTTGACGACTCGGATGAAAATGAAGGACAAGAAGCTTATAAATGAAAGAAGAATATAGGAAGTTAAGAAATTACTACTTCTTCATCCGCGTGGGAAAAGGCATTTGTGCCCACCGAAAAATATTTTCGTAACCCTATTGTAATGTTTGTAAAATATCATATAATTGGAAAAGAAATGAATACATTACAGAATGGGGAAATGATTAACGATGATTTACGGCAAAGTATTGAGAAGACAACTCCGACCGCATTTTTGGCAGCGATCGCTATCAGACAAGCCTAGAAGTTTCATGGACAGGGTGGGAAGATGGAGACGCGGAAACGGTTGTCGTTGCAACGGGCGCTGACTTCCCGGATGCTTTGGCTGCAACACCGCTTGCATCTTTTCATTTAGCTCCACTTCTTTTGACGAAAAAAGATTCTTTGCCTGCAGGCTTTGCAGATGAGCTCAAGCGCTTGGGCGCGAAAAACGTTATTTTAATCGGCGGTACTGGAGCAGTCTCTGAAAAAGTCGAAAATGAAATCGCGAAGCTCGACATTACAGTAGATCGCATCAGTGGTAAGAGCCGTTACGAAACTGCAGTGAAAATTGCTGAAGAATTAGGAATGGATGACTCTTTATTCGTTACGACTGGTGCAACCTTTGCCGATTCTTTGTCAATCTCCCCAGTAGCAGGTTATATTGAAGAACCGATTCTGTTAGTACCCGCTTCCGGCACCGTCCCAGCGGTAGTTGCGGACTATATTAAAGCGAATCAGCCAGAATTCCCGTTCATCATCGGCGGCGAAAAAGCAGTTGCTCCTTCAGTGGAAGCATTGTTCACGGAAGAACCGATGCGCCTTGCAGGTGTCAGCCGTTACGACACAAACAAAGCGATCAATGATTTCATGTATGAAAATGAGTTGTTCGATGAAACAGCTGAAATCTATATCGCGACGGGTACCAATTTCCCGGATGCATTATCAGGAAGCGCACTCGCTTCACTTTATCCAGATCCGCTTGTATTGACTGCCCCAACCCCTACAGCGGCGTCTAAACAACAAATTCAAGATTATTCGACACCGGATACTTTCCACTATATCCTTGGTGGAGAGAAAGCCGTTTCTTCTGAAACATTGAAAAAATTGTTCGCAAAATAACATCAAAAAATGCCTGCCATCCGGCGGGCATTTTTTTCTTAGTAAAAGCAAAAAGCTATTTCTTGTATAAAAAATTAGGTATAATGAATTCATTGCAAGAAATGAAGAATGCAGCAATTGACGGAGGTACCAATGGACAAAGAGATGGCGTTATTCGGTAAACGAGTGAAAGAAGAAAAATACATGATTGCAGGTTTGATTCAGGAGGAACGACATGCGGATTTGCCGAAAGAAATGCTGGAGCACAACAAGGAGTTTTCAGTACTAGTATTGGAAGAGCGTGTTCGCTTCATTGAGCTTCTCGGCAGATCGATGCAAAACAGCTGTTGGCAGGAAAAAATCATGGCGGATATGGCAGAGTGGGGAACTTCTACGGGAAACTTTTTCCTGGAACATGGCATGACTTTGGATGTAGCGCTCGCTGAAACGGCGCTTTACCGGAAGCATATTGCGACATTGATCAAAAGCGAAGGGCGGCGCCTGGATATTTCCCCGGAAATAACGTATGATGCGGCGGAATTATTGCATGCACTTCTGGACCATGCGACATATTCCTATACGTATGCGTATACGACTTCCTATCAACGCAATCTCGCGACAGCACGCCAGGAGTTTCTGGAATTGTCGGCGCCTGTCGTTCCAATCAGTGATTCGGTTGCTATCTTGCCGCTTGTCGGCAGCATCGAAATCGACCGTGCGCATTATATTTTGGAGCGCACGCTCTTATCGGCAAGTGAATTGAAAATCAGCACCTTGATCATTGATTTGTCTGGAGTAATCCGTGTTGATACAATGGTGGCCGAACAAGTCATCAAAATCATCCAATCGCTCGGGCTGATCGGCGTCGAAGCGGTGTTGACGGGAATCCGGCCGGAAACGGCGCAATCCTTGACGACACTCGGCGTGGATGTGCGGACATTGAACATCGGGGGCAGCTTGAAGCGCGCCTTGGAAAACGTCTATAACTGAAAAAAGCTTCGCAGACCCTGAAACGGATCTGCGAAGCTTTTATTAATTGGTGACCGCGTCCTGTTTAGCGGAAGGCAGGAATTGCTGCAACGTGGCGGTTTCTTCTTCTGTTAACGCGAGCATCGGCAAGCGCACGCCACCGACCGGTACGCCAGATAAGTTGAGTGCCGCTTTAACCGGGCTTGGGCTAGGTGCTGCGAACAACGCTTTCATCGTCGGCAGCAATTTGCGGTGAAGCGCGGCGGCTCCAGCTGTATCGCCTGTGCGGAACAATTTGATCATCTCCTGCATGTCATTGCCGATGATATGCGATGCGACCGAGACGATGCCTGTTCCGCCGACAGAAAGCATCGGCAAAGTCAGGCTGTCGTCGCCGCTGTAGACGGCAAAGTCACTGCTTGTGCGTTCGATGATTTCAGAAGCGGCGTCCAAATCTCCGCTTGCTTCTTTCACGCAGGTAATATTGTCTATAAGCGACAGGCGGACGATCGTATCGACCGATAGATTGACGACACTGCGGCCCGGGATGTTATAGAGCATGACCGGAAGCGCCGTCGCGTTTGCGATCGCTTCAAAATGACGGTACATGCCTTCTTGTGAGGGTTTGTTATAGTAAGGAGTGACGAGCATGATGCCGTCGACGCCTGCTTGCTCTGCTTGCTGGGTCAAGGCGACCGATGCGCGCGTGTTGTTCGAGCCGGTGCCTGCGATGATTTTCGCGCGCCCGTCTGCCACGGTGACGACATGGACGAACAGCGCCACTTTTTCATCTGTCGACAAAGTCGGCGACTCACCGGTCGTCCCGGCGACAACGATGCCGTCCGAACCGTTATTGATTAGATATTCCACGAGATTTGTTGTTGCCTGAAAATCGATTTCACCGTCTGAGTCGAATGGCGTTGCCATCGCAGTGATCACTTGACCGAATTTCATAGAGAACACACCCTTTTCTAAGTTTTTTTCAAAAGTTAGAGGTGGGGGCCGGTCCGGAGTAAACAAAAAGGCAGCAACGGGGGCCCGTTGCTGCCGTTAGAAACAATGTTTACCAATCGTTCCTGTTCGTCAGATAGCCCTCCATATAGTTTCCTATATGACAGTCCGGCACTTCTTCAGTGCAGAACCAGCGCACAGGAATATGAGCATCCTGCCGCTTCGGCAAATCCCCCTTTCGGCAATCGTCCTAAGAGCTCATACTCCTCGGATTGCGTACTGATGGTTTTTGCGCCTCTATCCTCGCTCCACTAAGGAAGCAAGAAATTATTGAATTAGCTGTAATATAACAGAAAGAAATGGGAATGGCAAGAGAAAAATCGTTTTTTATTTTGCAAAATGTGGGAATACAAAGCTGCAGCTTGAACTGCTCTCAATAGATCAAAGGAGGCAATTAAATGGACGATCATCAAATGGACCGGCAATTGAATATCCAAACGGGTGGCGAGCAGATGGGCTTTAATGCCTCGATGCATGAGCACCGGTTCGAAGTGACTCCCTATGCGTGGCTGGATAGATTGTTCAAGGCGCATCCGCTGAAGGGCAGCGGCAGGCTGGTCGATTTCGGGAGCGGCAAAGGGCGCTTGAATTTCTTTGCGCATCATGTATTCGGGACAGCGTCTGCAGGAGTGGAAGTCGATCCGTCGCTTCACGAGGCCTCGCTGCGGAATTTAAAGCGCTTTAAGGGGAAGGCGGACATCAAGTTCATCAATGGCTACGCGCAGGATTATGAAATCCAGCCGGATGACCGCTGGTTTTATTTTTTCAATCCGTTTTCCGATCCGGTGTTCATGACTGTGGTGGATCGGATTTTGGCCTCTGCTGTTGAGAACCCGCGGGAAATCGAAGTGATTTTATTTTATCCGGCGATTGAGTACACCGATTTCCTCGAACGGCGCACTGCTTTTGAATTGATCAGCGATATTGAGCTTCCAGTGGAGGCGGAAGATCCGCGTGAACGATTTTTGGTCTACCGCTTGCCGAGATGGGATTAAAGTTTCTAATGAAACGGGTATGGCTTTATTAAAATGGATGCGGAAAGAGGGTTTCGGTTATGAAATGGAAAGGGCGAGCGGGCAGCAGGAATGTAGAAGACAGGAGAGGGCGCGGTGTCGGCGGGCCGGTGGCCTTGTTGATCGTCCTGTTGATCGCGTTTCTCGGGGGTGACCCGGGAGCGATACTCGGAGATGGCGGAGGAGCTTCTACTTCGGAACCATATGTGGCAAGTGAGCGGGAAGAAGAACTGGCCGATTTCGTATCGGTTGTCCTCGCGGATACGGAAGAGGTGTGGGCGGAAGTGTTCGCTGAAGAAGGCATGGAATATGTCGAGCCGACTTTGGTGCTGTTTTCTGGAAGCGTCCAGTCAGCGTGCGGCATGGCCGGTTCTGCAACGGGGCCGTTTTATTGCCCGGCGGATTCCAAACTGTATATCGATTTGAGCTTTTACGATGAACTCGAGCGTCAGTTCAATGCACCCGGTGACTTTGCGATGGCGTATGTCGTCGCGCATGAAGTCGGCCATCACGTGCAGAACTTGCTTGGCGTGCTTGGAGATGTCCAGCAGGCGCGCAATCAGCTGAGCGAGACCGAATACAATCAATTGCAAGTGCGCCTGGAATTGCAGGCAGATTATTTATCGGGCGTCTGGGCGCATCATGCTCAAGGCATGGGCTATTTGGAAGAAGGCGACCTGGAAGAAGCCTTGACTGCGGCTAGCGCGGTCGGCGACGATACGATCCAGAAGCGCACGCGCGGCTACGCCGTTCCGGAAAGCTTTACCCATGGCACTTCCGAACAGCGCAAGGAATGGTTCTACAAAGGCTTCCGCGCCGGTGATTTGAATAGCGGCAATACGTTTAACGCGCCGGAATTATAAGCTTTCGAAAAGATTGATATTTTGCGCTTGGTGATTCATTATAAAGAATAGACAGTCTTTTTCATCGCAATGAAAAATGAAGAAGAAATCCTATTCTATGAAGGAAGTACACTCATGACACAAGAGATAATGACAGAAGACAATATTACCCGTCTCGAAGTGGGCGGCAAACAAGTGATTTTAATCGGCACCGCGCATGTCTCCAAACTGAGCGCAGAGCAAGTCAGAGAAGTCGTCGAGCGCGAACAGCCGGATTCGGTGTGCATCGAACTTGATGCCCAGCGCTATGAATCGGTCATGCAGGACAAGAAATGGAAAGAAACCGATATTTTTAAGATCATCAAAGACAAGAAGGCAAGCCTGCTATTGATGAACTTGGCGATTTCTTCGTTCCAAAACCGTTTGGCCGACCAGTTCGGCATCAAACCCGGCTCGGAAATGATTCAGGGCATCCGTTCGGCGGAAGAAACTGGGGCGGAATTGGTGCTTGCTGACCGCAATATCCAAGTGACGTTTTCACGCATCTGGGGCAATATCGGTTTGATGGGCAAGGTCCAATTGATTTCGTCCGTGTTCTTCAGCATCTTCAGCAAGGAATCGATTTCCGAAGAAGAACTGGAGAAGATGAAGCAACAAGATACATTGAACGCAGTGATGGACGATTTCACGAAAGCATTCCCGCGTATCAAAAAGCCGCTCATCGATGAACGCGACCAGTATTTGGCGCAGAAAATCAAAGAAGCTCCCGGGAACAAGGTCGTCGCAGTACTCGGTGCCGCGCACATCCCGGGCATCACGCGTGAAATCCATCAAGAGCAGGATTTGAAAGCGCTCAACGAGGTACCGAAGAAATCGAAATGGCCGAAAATCATCGGCTGGGCCATTCCACTGCTCATCTTGTCGATCATTGCGTATACGTTTTATGCAAACCCGGCAGCGGGCTTTGACCAGGCAATCAGCTGGATTCTTTGGAACGGCACGCTTGCCGCTATCGGGGCTGCGGTCGCATTTGGCCATCCGCTGGCGATTCTCACTGCTTTTGTCGCCGCACCGATTTCTTCGCTCAATCCGCTCGTTGCGGCCGGCTGGTTTTCAGGGCTGACACAAGCTTTTGTCCGCCGCCCGAATGTCGGCGATTTTGACACTTTGTCGAAAGATGTGTTCACGGTTAAAGGCTTTTGGGACAATAAGGTGACGCGTGTCTTGCTGGTCATCGTATTGACCAATCTCGGCAGTTCTCTCGGCACATTCATCGGCGGCGCGGACGTGCTGCGGCTGTTTTTCGAAAACTTATAAATCGTATTGTGAAGCTTCTGCGGGGAATTCCGCGGAAGCTTTTTATTAGTAATTCCACATAATAAAAATGTGTGAAAAATATCGGAAATGAATGATTTTTATCAAAAAAAGGAGTATAACTAAAGTATAAAACCGAACGGAGGCGCATGGAGATGGATTTCCTGTTGATGGGGATCTTATTGTGGTCGCTGGTGATTGCTGCACTGCTGCTCGGATTGTACGGAGTTTGGAAAAGATCGTGGAAAGCGTTGTTTTGGGGAGGGCTTGCATCACTTTTGCCGATGGGCCTCATCTTTATGGGTGATGACAGCTGGGTGTTCAAATTGAGCATCTTGCCGCCGCTTTTGATGTTCATCGGAGCGTATTTCTTGAAACAGCGGCGTCCTGAAAAAATTTAACCGAGAACCGGCCGGAAAATTTCGGCCGGTTTTTGAGCGTTTAAATTGGCGCTTTCTGTTTGCTGGTTATACAATAGTTATACAACAATCGGAGGGAGATAATCCTTATGCAGTACATACTCGAACGCAGTAAATTGTTCATTTTTTTGATTTTGATACTCATGCTGGTCGGGGTTTACACTTTCCTGACGCTGCCGCAGCGTGAAATTCCCGAAACGCCTCCGGGGCTCGTACTGGTCTCCACGATCTTGCCTGGCGCAGAGCCGGAAGAAGTGGAAACGAGCATCACGAACCCGATTGAAAGACAGCTGCAGAGCATTGATGGCATCGCGTCGATGAATTCCATTTCAGCGAATTCGGCTTCCATCATTACACTGGAAATCGAAGACGGCGTTGAACCTGAGGGCTTGATCAATACGATCCAGCAGCAGACACAGCGGGCAGCCGGCAGTTTCCCGGACCAAGCCCAGGACACCAGTGTTGAAAAGCTGGACCTGACTTTCCCGCTGGTTTCCTATATGTTCTACGGAGACCAAGTGGAACTTGCTGAACTCGAAGGGCCGCTTGCGGACTTGTCGGATGAAGTCGAAGCGGTATCCGGTGTTGCCGGTACGCAAATTAAAGGATTGAACGGCGAGCAGGTTGTCATCGAACTCGATGGGGATGCGCTCGCAGAAAATCAATTGCAGCCATTCGAAGTGCTTGAAAGTTTGCAGCAAGCGAATCAGCCGCTATCCCTTGGAACCCATAGCGACGGCGAGCAGCAATTCGTCTTGACGGTGCAGCAAAGCCAAGGCATCGAAAAACTGCGTGAACTGCAAGTCGGCCAAGCAGCGGTTCCGCTTGCTGATGTAGCGACGGTCGAATTGGCCGAAGTTCCGGCGGAAGACATCGTCACGTTCGAAGGCAAGCCGGCAATTTCCTATACCGTCTTTTTACAGACAGGGCAGGATGTGCCATCTGTCGATGACCGCGTCAGCGAAGTGATCGAAGGCTTCAATGAAGACTTGCCTGCGGGCATCTCAGCTGAACGCTATGTGTCACAGGCTGAAAACGTCAATGAGATTTTCAGCTCGCTTTATATTTCACTGTTGATCGCGGTGCTTGCAGTCTTGGTCGTCACCACTGCAGGATTGACGCTGTACGGAGCGTTTGCCGTAGCGCTCACAGTGCTCGCCTCCGTCTTGATCGGGCTCATCCCAATTCCGTCGCTCGGCGTCGATTTGAACCAGATTTCCGTCATTGGCTTGATTATCGCCATCGGGATATTGGTCGATGACAGCATCGTCGTCAACGATAATATCCAGCGACGCTATAAGCTTGGCGACAATGCAATGGCTGGGGCCATCAACGGTGTTCGGGAAGTCTACCCGTCGATTGTGTCGTCCAGTTTGGCGATTGTCGTTACGTTTTCACCGCTGTTATTGTTATCAGGCGGAAACGGTGCATTCATCAAAGCGCTGCCGAGTATTTTGATTACAACCATCTTGGCTTCGACGGTGCTGTCGATTACACTCGTGCCGATGATGCAGTATTTGCGTACGAAACGCAAAAAACGCAAAATTTCCGACACGCCGGGCTTCCTTGGCAAGCCGCTTGAAAAGCTTGCACAAGTGTATTCCGGAAAAGTGTTGAAAGGCGTTTTGAAACGCCCTTGGCTGACGGGAATCGGCGGATTGGTCATTGCGACAGCTTTGCTTTCGCTCGCCTTGTTCACGCCGTTTGAATTCTTCCCGGAAGCGGACCGTGAGGAAGTGACGATGAACGTACGTCTCGCCGAAGGCACAACCATCGAAGAAACCGATGCGTTCATCCGTGAAGTGACACAGGAAGTGGCGCAGGAAGATGGCGATGTGAATGAAACAGCTGTCTTCACCGGTGAAGGCTTGCCGAACTTGTTTGCTTCATCCATGGACAACACAGGCGCCAATACGGGCCAAGTGGCGTTCCGCATCGACCGTGAAGCGACTTCCGCTTCCGCGTTCATCGATAAATGGGAGCCGGAGCTTCGCGAACGCTACCCGGATGCAGAAATCTTCCTCGATACGATTGTTCAAGGGCCGCCAGTCGGCGCACCGGTGACAGTAACGGCAACGGGTGAAGATATCAATGAACTTGCAGCGCTGCGTGACACGCTGGAAGAAGAAATGCTCGCAAACGGTGCGACAGTCGTGACCGATAACCTCGGGGCTGCCGTGCCGGCGATTGAATATGTGCCGGAGCAGGGTGCGCTTGAAGACAATGGCATTGCCTTGTCGACGGTCACCAATCAATTGCAGCTTCTGACACAAGGCGTTCCGCTTTATACACTGTATGAAGGGCAAACACCTTACGATGTCATCTTGAAGCAAGCAGGCATCACAGAAGGCGAACCGATCGACCTTGCTGACTTCAGTTTGCCGGCTTCCAGTTCAGCGGCAAGCGGCGAAGAAGCAGAAGCCGGAGGCGAAGCAGGGCCGCCTGCTGCTGCACAGCCAGGACCGCCTGAATTGATCGGGCTGGACGAGCTATTGACAGCACAGGAAACGACGGCGCTTGCACAGATTCCGCATAGATCAGGAGACCGCGCCATCACGCTCCGTGCGTTCGGTGAAGCGGATGATTTCGAAGCACAGATGCTCGATGTCGTCGACAATGCACGCGCTGATTTGCCAGCGGGCTATGAACTATCCACTGGCGGCGAGAACTCCGATCAAGAAGCATTCTTTGCTGAAATTGGCATCTTGTTCCTAGTGGTGCTCTTGCTGGTTTACCTGGTTATCGCGTTCCAGTTCAAGTCGTTCGGCTTGCCGTTCCTTGTATTGATTGCCGTCTATCTCGGCATCTCGGGCGCAATTCTCGGCTTGTTCCTGACGCAGACGCCGCTCAGCTTCCTTGGCGTCATGGGGATCGTCTCCTTGACGGGGATTGTCGTCCGGAACGCGGTCGTGCTCATCGACTTTGTCGAAGCGCGCCGCCTGACAGGGGATTTCAACATCGAAGAAGCGATCATCGAATCCGGATATGCGCGCATCAAGCCGATCGTGCTGACGTCTTTGACTTCGATTGTGGCCTTGTTGCCGGTCGCATTTTCCGGAGACCCTTTGTTTGAACCACTGGCCGTGACAATCATTGCGGGGCTTACGTTCTCCGGGTTGTTCACATTGGTCATGATTCCGGCGCTGTATCTTCTATTCCATCGCATCGTCATCGCGCGCAAAGAGAAGAAACAATCCGCCTGATGGAAAGCTGCAGGGTCTTCGGACTTTGCGGCTTTTTGTTTTTTCACGGGGCAGAGTAAAGCTTGCCTGATGGGGTAAGCAGGAGAGAAAGGGCAATTTTTGAGAAAAGGGGGCGATGCGCTTGGGGACATTGGAATTAGAAGCGCGGCATAGGAAGCCGCTGCTCGCGGTATTGATGGCCGGCGTGTTTGTGGCGATACTCAACCAGACGCTGCTCGCCACCGCTTTGCCGCATATTATGGAAGATCTGGACATCACCGCTAATACGGCGCAATGGCTGACGACGGTATTCATGCTCGTCAACGGTGTCATGATCCCGATTACTGCTTTTTTAATCAATAAATACACGACACGCCATTTGTTTTTTGTCGCGATGGGCTTGTTCGCCGCCGGGACGATCATCTGTGCGCTCGCGCCTGGCTTTGCGACTTTGATGGTGGGGCGCATTGTCCAGGCCTCGGGTGCCGGCATCATGATGCCGCTTGCCCAGACAGTGTTATTCGTCATCTTTCCGATTGAAAAACGTGGCCAGGCGATGGGCATGTTCGGTTTGATCATTTCCTTCGCGCCGGCAATCGGGCCGACTTTATCGGGGTATTTGGTCGGTCAATACCCATGGCGATCTTTGTTCTACATCGTCATTCCGATCGCGCTCCTCGATCTGGCGCTGGCGTATTTCTTCCTGCGCAATGTGACGGAACGGACTTTCCCGAAAATCGATATCTTGTCGATCATGTTGTCGACCTTAGGGTTCGGCGGCTTATTGTACGGCTTTTCGAGTGCCGGGGCAGCCGGCTGGGGCAGCGTGTCAGTCATCGCGTCGATTGGTGTCGGGGCTGTCGCTTTATGGTTCTTTATCCGCCGGCAAGGGAGGCTCAAGCAGCCGATCCTGGAATTCCGCGTCTTTAAATATGGCTTGTTTACATTGTCGACGATCCTCAGCATCATCGTTTTCGTTACGATGATCGGCAGTGCCACGATCTTGCCGATCTACATGCAGGACATGCACGGATTTACCGCGCTTGAATCAGGGCTCATGCTGCTTCCGGGCGCTATTATCATGGGGCTTATGAACCCGATTGCGGGCCGTATTTTCGACAAAGTTGGCGGCAAATGGCTGGCGGTTGCCGGGCTGTCGATCGTCACCGGTTCGACCTTCCAGTTCACGATGCTGACGGCCGAGACGGCTTTCGTTTATTTGACTGTCATGCACGCGATCCGCATGTTCGGCGTCGCGCTCGTGATGATGCCCGTCACGACAGCAGGGCTCAATCAATTGCCGGACCATCTCATTCCGCACGGGACGGCGATGAGCAATACGATGCGCCAAGTGTCAGGCTCAATCGGCACGGCGCTGCTGGTGACAATCATGACCAGTGCAGCGCTGGATCCAGGCCGCTACGGCGTGGAAGGCTTGATCCGCGGGGTTAATATTTCATTTATGGTGACTGGGGTATTAAGTGCCATTGGTATCGTCTTGGCGTTCTTTATGAAAAATCCAAAGGCCCAGGAGCAAGGCGAGGGATGAGTGGAAGATGTCACAATATGTGCATTTACTTCTCCTTTTAGATTTGGTAAGATGTCTGACGACAGACAATGAATGATAAAAACTTGTTCAATTTTCTGATAAAACTACTTTTAATGAGGTGAAGTTGTGAATTTATTGTGGGGCATCTTCGGTATCATCGTCGTTCGCTTCTTGTTCTCTGATGGAAAAAAATCCATCAAGCCGCGGACGATTCTCGGCGGATTGGCCATACAGATTACATTTGCGTTCATGGTGCTGGAATGGGAACTTGGCAGACAAGCTTTGCTTGGATTGTCGCAAGGCGTCCAAAACATCATCAACTATGCTGGTGAAGGGATCGCGTTTGTATTCGGTCCTGCAGCGGACACAGAAGGATTCGGTTTCGTCTTCGCTTTCCAAGTGTTGACGATCATCATTTTCTTCTCGTCTTTAATTTCTGTGCTTTATTACTTGAACATCATGCAAGTGATCATCCGTTTACTTGGCGGGGCCTTGTCAAAATTGCTCGGCACGAGTAAAGCGGAATCGATTTCGGCAGCCGCCAATATCTTCGTCGGCCAGACGGAAGCACCGCTTGTCGTGCGTCCGTTCCTGCCAAACATGAGCAAGTCTGAATTGTTCGCGGTCATGACCGGGGGCCTTGCATCGGTTGCAGGTTCTACGCTTGCAGGCTATGCGCTTCTCGGTGTTCCACTTGAGTATTTGCTCGCTGCGAGCTTCATGGCGGCGCCTGCCGGTTTGATCATGGCGAAAATCATGATTCCGGAACAGGAAGAGATCGAAGAAAAAGAGTTTGTCATGGAAAAAGACGATCGTTCCGTCAACGTCGTCGATGCAGCTGCACGCGGGGCTTCTGACGGCCTTCAGCTGGCATTGAACGTCGGGGCGATGTTACTTGCGTTCATCGCGCTTATCGCATTGGCAAACGGTGTCCTTGGCGGCATCGGCGGCTGGTTCGGTGCTGAAAACATCACCATCCAAGGCATTCTTGGCTATATCTTCGCGCCGCTTGCATTCGCCATTGGTGTGCCATGGGTAGAAGCAGTACAGGCGGGCAGTTATATCGGGCAAAAGCTCGTCTTGAACGAATTTGTCGCTTATACGGCCTTTGCACCGGAAATTGCGAACTTGTCTCCAAAAACGGTCATCATCGTCAGTTTCGCACTTTGTGGATTCGCTAACTTCAGCTCACTCGCCATCCTTCTCGGCGGGCTCGGGGCAATGGCGCCAAGCCGCCGCCCGGAAATCGCGCGCCTTGGCATGCGTGCCATTGCAGCCGGTATGCTTGCGTCACTTTTGAGTGCAGCAATCGCTGGGATGTTCGTTTAAGCAATAGCTTCATATTTGATTACATCAAAAAACCGTTCGTTCCCTGTTTCATCTAATGTGATGAGTGAACTGAGCCCCATTTAGTGGACGATTTAATAAA
>NZ_JAPEHT010000060.1 GCF_028823615.1 Planococcus sp. A6 | reverse complement strand
TATCTTGTGATTTTTAAGGTTTTAATGATAATAATTATCGTTTATAGATGCTTTGAAAACGTATTAATTGATATGTATTCTCAATTAAAAATAGTTTTTCTCAATTACTTGGTTGAGCTATAAAGTTGTGCTATGATATCTACATTAGAATAATTATAAATAAGAAACTTGAGAATTTGGGAGGTGTGGGCATGAGCACCCAGTATAAACCTGCGATCCACTTTCAGCACGTGGATTATCGCATTGGAGATTTAGAAATCTTGAACGATATTACCGGTTCGTTTCCACAAGGCCGTATCACCACTCTAGTAGGGCCTTCTGGCGCCGGGAAGTCGACGCTGCTGAAATTATGCAATGGCCTTATTTCTCCGGCAAATGGAGAAATTTTCGTAAAGGATAAAGCAATCGGCGAATACGATCCGGTGGAATTGCGCCGGATGGTCGGGATGGCGTTGCAGAGCGCGCCGATGATCAGCGGCACTGTATACGAAAACTTGAATTTGCCTTTGGAATTGCAAGGGCAGCAATTGGCTAAAGAACAGGCTGTTGAATTGCTCGAAGATGTCGGCTTGAAAGGTGATTTGCTGGACCGTAAAGTGAAAGAGCTGTCAGGCGGGCAACGCCAGAAAGTTTCCATCGCGAGAACGCTTGTCAACAAGCCAGAAATTTTATTGATGGACGAAATCACTTCTTCGCTCGACCGCGCTTCAAAGCTCGAAGTGGAGGAGTTGATCAGCAAAATCAACCGGAAATATGGCACGACAATCATTTGGATCACCCATAATCTTCAGCAGGCACTCGAAATCGGTGATTACACATGGGTCATGATGGACGGCCAAGTGGTGGAAACCGGCGAGAGTTCGCTGCTTGAAGATCCGCAGAATCAGCGCGTTAATGAATTTGTGAAAGGGGTGGTGTCATGAGTTATTGGGCTTTATCGCTGACGCTCATTTTTGTCCTCATTCCCCTTTTACTATCGAAAACATTGAATTTAGGGCTGGGCCGCGATATGACGGTCGCAACAATCCGCTCAATCATCCAGCTGCTCGCTGTTGGGTATGTCTTGAAATTCGTCTTCGACTCCGAAAGTTTGCTCTACATCTTCTTGATGGTCGCGCTGATGATCGTTGCGGCAACCCACAACGCGCAGAAAAAAGGCGCAGCCATCCAGGGGATTACTTGGAAGATTGCCGTTACATTAATCTTTGTGGAAGTGTTGACGCAAGGAATTCTGATCGGCTTCAACATCACGCCAGCTACAGCACAATACATCATCCCGATCAGCGGCATGGTCATCGGCAACTCGATGGTCCTGTCGATCCTGTTCTTGAATCGTTTCACGGCAGAAGTCGAAGACCATCAGGACCAGACGGAATTGATCCTGTCGCTTGGCGGAACGCCGAAGCAGGCCATTCACCGTCAATTGATCAACTCGATCAAGGCGAGCATGATCCCGACAATCGAGAGCCAGAAGACGGTCGGACTCGTCCAATTGCCGGGCATGATGAGCGGGCAGATCATCGCGGGCGCAGACCCGATACAAGCGGTGCAATTCCAGTTGCTCATTATGTTCTTGCTACTGACAACCGCTGCAGTAACGAGCGTTTTCCTCGGATACTTGTCCTATCCAACTTTGTTCAATAAACGCATGCAATTATTAAAAGGCTGACATAGCGTCAGCCTTTTTGTTTTGGGTAGATCTAGTGGGCGGTTCCCGGATAAAAGCTGTCGATTTCAAAGCGTACCGACCCGGGCAGACTTTCAAGCAAATCTGGCCCGAACAATGCGGCGGGGGTCCAACTGCCGCCTGGATAGTCGCCTGACAGTAAGCGCTGTGTCACTTCGAGTGCACCGTAAACGGTCAGGTCATAGACGTTTGCGGTATCGATTCGGCATGTCTTGATGACACCGTCCGCGTTTTTGGCTTGTCCCCAAATGTAAGCAGCACTGCCGGCGCGTTCTTTCTCGTTTGGGCCTTTGACGCGCCGGTTGATCCAGTTCATCAAAGGCTTTTTCACTTTTTCAGAAGACAGCAGGGGACTCGCCACATTCATGAGCCGTGCCACTTTAGCAGCCGGTTTCGGTGTCGGAATCCACGCCGTGATATTGGGAATACCGGTGGTGTAGTAAGCAGTAGCCACATCACCCCAGGGAATCGCCATGGCGGATTTCCGGCCGCGCCCGAAATCGATCATCCGCTGGTGCTTGCCGATCGCGACAGTAGTGAGCTGCCCGTCTTTACGGATGATATTGCCTCCACCAAGCCCTTCGACCATCGTTTTCATCGTGCCTGGCGAGATGCCGGAATCCGAATCGAAGCCGAGTGCGAGCTCGACAGCATCGGGCAACGCTTTTTTTAGCTTTAATGCAGTGCAATCAGTAGGGATGACATCGAAGCCCACTCCAGAACATAAAATGATATTTTTCTTTTGCGCTGCTTCGTGCAAAGAGTGGGTATGTTCGAACACACTGATCTCCCCAGTAATATCGAGATAATGGGCACCGGCTTCCAAGCAGGCGTGAATCATCGGCTTGCTGGTTTTTTCGAATGGGCCAGCACAGTGCAGCACGAGACCGATCCCCTCCAAATGCCGGGCTGTTTGATTATTCAATTCGAAAATGCGGAATTCCAAACCAAGTTCTTCGGCAAGTGGCTGAACTTTTTCTTTGCTGCGCCCAGCCAAAATCGGCCGCAATCCACGTTCGACTGCTTGTTGTGCGATCAATTTTCCAGTATAGCCTGTCGCTCCGTACAATAGCCATGTCGTCATTGTTTTTGGTCTCCTCGTTATTCGGTATCTTTCTTGTGTTCTTCAATAAGCAGGAAATTCCTGTCTCTTTCTTGAAACTAATAAGAACAACTTTCCAATTCGAAATGCGAACAAATGTTTGATTTTAGTTGCTGCAGTCAGGTAGAATGAAGGAAACGATCTGAAGGAGGAATTTTCGATGAAAAATATTCATTTGATTCCATACCGCGTCGAACAAGTGACGGCCGCACCGCCGCGCATCCCGGAAGGCGTACGGATGATCCAGGCTCCTGAAGTGTGGGGGAACGCCGAACACGGCAAAGGCAACGTGGTCGCCGTACTGGATACAGGCTGTCAGACCGATCACCCCGATCTGGAGGCGCGGATTGTGGGTGGACGAAACTTCACACATGATGACGGAGGGGACCCAGAACGATTCGAGGATTATAACGGGCATGGCACCCACGTTGCCGGGACGATCGCCGCTTCCTTAAGAGACGAGGAAGGTGTAGTCGGCGTAGCGCCGCTTGCTGATCTGCTCGTTGTCAAAGTACTCGATAAAGAAGGCAGCGGGAGCTATGAAGGCATCATTGGAGGCATTCATTATGCCATCGATTGGCGCGGTCCGGAAGGGCAAAAGACAACGGTCATTTCGATGTCACTCGGCGGCCCTGAAGACCACCCTGAATTGTATGAAGCCGTGAAACGGGCGGTCGATGCCGGGATTCCGGTCATCTGTGCAGCTGGCAATGAAGGAGACGATGCGCATGATACCGATGAGTTCGCCTACCCTGGTGCGTATGGCGAAGTCATTCAAGTCGGCGCTGTCGATTTCGACCGGCGCATCGCCCCGTTCAGCAATACCAATAACGAGATCGATCTGGTGGCACCGGGCATCAATATCTATTCGACTTACTTGGAAGGAAAATATGCCAGTCTGTCCGGCACTTCGATGGCGACGCCGCATGTGTCAGGAGCCTTAGCCCTGATCCGCAATATTTCCGAGCGTGACTTCGACCGGGAGCTGACAGAGGCGGAATTGTATGCGCAGCTTGTGCGGCGCACGATTCCACTGGGTTATCCGAAAACCGCGGAAGGCAATGGTTTATTGGCGCTCGACATCCTCAATAAATTTGAACAATTGTTCAAGATCCTCAGCAATTCCTATGCTAATGGATTGGACCGGTAACTGAAACCATTCAAAAACCCCCAGACACAAAGTCTGGGGGTTTTCTTGCATTTAATCCGTCACTGATTTATCCGTTTTCCGCTGCTCTTCAATCCACCACTCAATGTGGTTTTCGTCGAACAGGATCATATCGCCATAAGGCCGGGCATGCGGAATTGTTCGTTCCGACAGGAGCTGCTGAATCTGCTCTTCTGTCATGGGGCAACTTCGCTGCTCCAGATATTCGAGCAATTTCGGTATTCCCTGGATCTTCCCCATTTAATCACCTCCCACAAAATCTTCCTTGCAGAAGCAAAGAAAATTCAGTACGAGTTATTAAACGGTTTGCTGAAGATTCTATTCCCATATTTTCTAGAGGTTAATCCTAAAAATGAAAAACTTTTAAAGTGCAAAGTGGAACGGGGCAAACTCCTCCCGCTCGCTGCGCGAATATGTTAGAATTTCCCCATATGTTAAAAACTATGTAAGGCAGTAAAAGTGCTTTTAAGAAGAGAAGGTGCAGATAGATGAAAGTCGGAATAGATGCGGGCGGGACACTGATCAAGGTGGCCTATACCGACGGGGGGCCGATTCATTTTGCGAAATACCCGATTGCTGAAATCGGTTTGGTAGCGGAGTGGATCAACGGGCTTTCGGCTAGTGAAGTATGTTTGACCGGCGGTAAATCAGGTGTGCTTGCGTCGCTGCTGGAGAAATCCGTCCAGGAAATGGTGGAATTTGAAGCGACTCATTTGGGCGTCCAAGTCTTGCTTGAACGCATGGGGCTTCACGAGGAAGCTTATCTGGTCACCAATGTCGGAACCGGCACGTCAATCCACTGCGTGCAGGACAATACGCAGGAGCGTCTCGGCGGTACCGGAATCGGGGGCGGCACGCTGATTGGCCTCAGCCATTTGCTGACGGGGATCACCAGCTTCGATGAGATCGTTGAACACGCGAAGCGCGGATCGCGTGAACGCATCGATTTGAAAGTGAAACATATCTATGAGGGCAAAGAGCCGCCGATTTCGGGTGAGTTGACTGCCAGTAATTTTGGGCAAGACCTGTTCTCCATTTCACATGAATTGTCGAAAGAAGAGTTGCTTGCGACAGTCATCGGATTGGTCGGTGAAACGGTCAGCACAGTCAGTGTTCATGCAGCGCGCCAATGCCGCAGCTCGACGATTGTCTATATCGGGTCTTCATTCAGCGACAATGCCCTTTTGAAAGAAGTTGTCACAAGCTACACTATTCTGCGTGGCTCGACGCCGTTGTTCCCGGATAACGGCGAGTATTCGGGCGCAGTGGGTGCTTTATCTGTTTTGAAATAAAAAAGAGCATCAGCCTTGATGCTCTTTTTCTTCGTTATTGATCGATGATTTCCAGCTTTTCGCGAATGTCGGTGCGGGCTTGTTTTTCCGGTACGTGGGCAGGGTAGCCCATCATCATGGTCGCGACGATTTTTTCGCCTGGTTGGACCCCGATGGCTTCACGGAAGACGGGGTTGTAAATCCAGTCGTTCGAACGCCAGATCATGCCGATGCCACGTTGCCAAGCAGCCAATTGGAAATTTTGCAGCATGGAACTAAGTGCGCCGTAATCTTCATCGAAGCGTCGTTGGCGCGGGTCGACCGGCATGATGGCGACCAAGTGGAGTGGGATGTCACGGAAATACTGGGCTTTATTGAGTACTTTTTGCGGAATGTCGCCGTCCGGTGTTTTCATCGAATCGAGGAATGCCTGGACGAATTTTTCTTTGCCGGCGCCGGCATAGAGTTGGAAGCGCCAAGGTTCGTTCACTTTATGGTTAGGTGCCCATTTGGCGATATTCAGCAAGTCGATAATTTCTTCGACATCGACAGCGTCTGGTTTGAATTTTTTGATCGATCTTCTTTCCACGATCAATTGATCAATCGGATTCATCAAGTTGAACCTCTCCTATCCTTTAAATGCTTTCGGTTAAATCCTACCACGAATGGCGAAAATCGTGTTGAAAATGACATATTGACCTCTGTAGAAATACTGGTTTCTTGATAAAATAATTACTATATAAGTTGATGATACGACTTCATAACATTCCGCAAAACCGCTACGAAAAAGCTTTGCTCAACTCTCGCTAAGCTCGAGCATCGCAAATGAATAAGCTCCGCTTTTCCTCGCTTATTCATTTCCTGCGGGCGAGCGCCAAGCCTCCTCAGTCGCTTTGCGCCTTGCGGGGTCTTGCCTGTCTCGCTTTCCCGCGGGAAAGGTGTTGGCCGAAGCTTGCGAGGTCAATCCTTTGCGATGTAATGCGCAGCATTATTGAGCAGTAAGGGTTTCTCCGCGGTTTTGCTCCATTTAGACACCATTAACATAGTTCGTCTTTTTATAATTTAGATTTCTTTAGTTTGATATATAAGCAAGGAGTGATTCGGATGAAGAAAGCCGTGGTCATTGGCGGAGGGATTACAGGCCTTTCTGCCATGCATTATTTAGAGCGGATGAAAAAGCAGCACGGGCTAGAGTTGGAATTGGAACTGGTTGAAAAACAGGAAGAACTGGGCGGCAAAATTCGCACAGTGAAAAAAGATGGCTTTACGATGGAAGTGGGCGCGGATTCCATCGTCGCGAGACATGCCAGCGTATTGCCGCTCGTTGAAGAGCTTGGGCTCGAAGAACAGATGGTCTACAATGGGACCGGCATTTCTTATTTGTATACTGACAATCAATTGCATGCCATCCCAAAAAATACAGTATTCGGCATCCCGATGGACCGCGAAGCGTTGTTTAGTTCGACGCTCGTGTCACAGCAGGGAAAAGAGCGGGCGATGCAAGATTTTGAGACCGCAAACGACCGTTTTACGAAAGACAGCTCAATAGGGGAATTTCTGGAAGCGTTTCTCGGCAAAGAATTAGTGGACCGCCAGATTGCGCCTGTCTTATCGGGCGTCTATTCGGGTTCGTTGCGAGAATTGACCTTAGCTTCCACCTTGCCGTATTTAATCGGTTATAAAAATGACTACGGCAGCATCATCAAAGGGTTCGAAGCGCATAAGGAAACCTTCCAAGGTGCGGCGAACAAGAAATTCATTTCATTCGACGGAGGGATGGCGGCTTTGATCGACCGCCTCGAAGAACAGATGGAAACGGCTCTCGTCCGAAAAGGCGTCGAGACGAGCTCGTTGGAGAAACAGGACGGGCGCTATAAGTTGGGCTTTTCAGACGGCACATCGAGCGAGGCGGATTTCATCGTGTTGGCGATTCCGCACCAACAAGCCCAAGCATTAGTGAAAGACGACACGCTTGATGAGGAATTTGGCCAATTGATTAACTCGTCGTTGATCAGCGTGTATCTGGGATACGACTTGCCAGACGAACAATTGCCGGCGGATGGCACCGGCTTTATCGTGTCGGAAGGCAGCGACCTGGCGTGCAATGCCTGCACTTGGACGAGCCGCAAATGGCCGCATACCTCGGCGCAGCAAAAATTGTTGGTGCGTTTGTTCTATAAGAGCACAAACCCGCTATTCGCTGAACTGCGAAACAGCTCCGAGGAACAGGTCGCGGCTATAGCGAAAGTGGATATCCAGAAAAGCCTGGGGATCGAGGAACAGCCTGCTGTCGTTGAAATCACGCCGTGGAATGAGCTCATGCCAAATTACCATATGGGCCATAAAACGGCAGTCATGTCGCTTGAAGCGCGTCTAGCTGGTGGCTATCCGGGCGTCTATCTGGCCGGCTCTTCCTATTACGGGGTCGGCATCGGCGCTTGCATCCAAAACGGCAAAGACCTGGCGCAAAAAATCGCACAAGCAATGGGAGAAAGATAGAAAAAACAAAAATACTTGCATCAACACGCAAAAAAGCTCCGGAAAATTCCGGAGCTTTTTTTTTTATATACTGCATTATTTCATGGCGTTAAGTCGTTTGTAGCTGTCGAAATGCTTGCCCCAATAACTGTCGTTGAGGCTGGTGATTTGGACGCGGTCCCCGCCGGCATGGATGAAGCTATTGTTACCGACGTAGATACCGACGTGGGAAATCCCTGGGCGGTACGTATTTTTGAAGAATACCAAGTCTCCAGGTTGCGGAGAGCTGACTGTAAATGAACTTGCGTAATAGCCGATCGTGTTCGTGCGCGGGATCGTGATGCCTGCGCGGTTGTAGACATAGTACAAATAGCCGCTGCAGTCGAAGCCGCTTGAAGTAGTGCCGCCCCATGCATAAGGAACTCCGAGCTGCGTGCGTGCGATGGAGAGCACTTGCCCGGCTTTTGAAGAAGCAGCCGGATTGGAAACTTGAACAGGCGAAGGAACAGGAGTCGCGCCTCCTTGGATTTTCAGCACTTGGCCAACGTGGATATTGCTTGTGCTCAAATTATTCCAGCTCATCAATTGCGCAACGGATACCTTGTAGCTTCTGGAAATCTTGCTGAGCGTGTCGCCTGAGACAACACGGTATGTAGTCGTATTGGCTTGTGCTGGCGGTGCAGCGGGAGCCGGTGAAGGCGATGCAATGACGGCTGATGCCGTACCGCTAACTTTTAGCTTCTGGCCGACGTGGATCGTGGAAGTGCTCAAATTGTTCAATTGCTGGATTTTTGTGACCGATGTGGCGTGTGCTTTCGCAACTTTATAAAGTGTATCACCGGCTTTGACGGTATAAGTGCTAGTCTTGGCGGCAGCTGGTGCGGCCGGGGCGGATGGCGCCGGAGTGCTCGCTGCAGCTGGTGAGGTCAAGCGCAGCACTTGGTTTGGATAGATGGCATCCGTGCTCAGGCGATTCCATGTTTTCAAGTTGGCAACAGATACATCGTTGCTTGAAGCTACTTTCCATAATGTGTCGCCTGGTTTGATTTTGTACGAACTTGCTTCTGTATCTGCAGCCCCGAGTGCCAAGGATAGGACTCCTGCCGTGATTGCCATGCCGATCAGCTTCTTCATGCTCATTCCCCTTTTGGTATCCGCAACATAACTTGCGTATGCAATTTTCTTTAAGTGTATTCAGTTTCACGAATATAGGCAATAAGTTTTATATTACATTTGTGTTACAAAAATCTAAAGGCTTAATTTACAGTTTTATTTTGCCTATAAAAATAATAATGGTAAAAATTTCTTCTAGTCTATTAGATGTGGGTCATAACAAGCTATTCCTAAAACAATTGTTGAAATATTTATTCTAATCTGACATTATGGAAGTAGTTTGTTGGTGAATCACCATTCAGTAGAGGGAGGAAAAAATAATGTATGCGACACTCGGAAGTATATTTGACCATACGGTTTCCCTGCACCCGGAACGTGAAGCGTTTGTCGATTTAAGAAGAAATAAGCGCTGGACGTATGCGCAGTGGCGGGACGACGTGCATCGCTTGGCGAATGCGCTAACGGCAGCTGGTGTCGCTAAAGGGGACCGCGTTTCCACGTATCTTTTCAATAATCAAGAGTTGGCGACTGCATTATTTGCCTGTGCAAAAATCGGCGCAATCTTCAACCCGATCAACTTCCGCCTGAAAGCGGAAGAACTGGCGTTCATCTTAGAAGATGCCAAGCCTGAAGTGGTGCTGTTCGAAGCAGTGCTAGAAGGCGTTGTACAGACCATTGCACCGCAGTTTCCGGCAGTGCAATTCTGGACAATCGACGACAAGACGCCGTCATTTGCGAAAAATTATCATGAACAAGTTGCGGCGGCTTCAGCCGAAGATCCGGGTGTGGAGTTGGATGAATCGGATACATATGCGATTATGTATACGAGCGGAACGACTGGCCGCCCGAAAGGCGTCATCCACCGCCACCGCAGCATGGCCGAACAGAGCATGATGTGCATCGCCATGCTCAAAACGACAAAGAATGATGTTGGTTTGGTCGCCGCGCCGATGTTCCATTGCGCAGAGTTGCATTGCAATATCATTCCACGCGTCCAGGCGGGGGCATCGAGTATCATCATGCATCAATTCGACCCGTTTTTGGCGCTAGATACGATCGAGAAAGAACGAGTGACGGTGATGTTCGCGGTGCCGACGATGTGGAGCATGATTGCCGAAATCGACGGCGCGCAGCAGAAAGTAAAGAGCTTGACGCGCGGTCTTTACGGCGCAGCCCCGATGGCACCTGTGCTTGTAAAACGTGTCAAAGAGGTGCTTGGCATCGATTTGATTCAAGCTTATGGGCAGACGGAAATGGGGCCGGCCATCACTTTTTTATCGGAAGAGGACCAGTTGGCGAAAGCAGGCTCTGCCGGACAACCTGCCTATAATCACGAAATCCGCGTCGTCCGGCCGAATGAAGACGGCCCGTCAGAACCGGAAGAGGTGCTTGCGCCTTTTGAAGTCGGAGAAATCATCGTGCGCGGGCCGAGCATGATGGCAGGATATTTCCAACGCGAAGACGCGACAGAAAAGGCGCTGTATAAAGGCTGGTATCATTCGAGCGATTTGGGCTATATGGATGATCAAGGGTATTTATACGTCGCTGACCGTGTCGATGATATGATTATCAGCGGTGGAGAGAATATCTATCCGCGCGAAGTGGAAGATGCGCTCCATGGCCATGACAAAGTACAGGATGTCGCAGTGCTTGGCGTCCCGGACGAGAAATGGGGCGAATCGGTGTTGGCTTTTGTCGTCTCGAAAGACCCATCATTGACTGAGCAGGATTTGGAAGAATACTGTGTCAATCACGAAAATCTCGCGCGCTACAAACGCCCGCGCTCGTACCGTTTTGTTGAGGAACTGCCGCGCAATGCCAGCGGAAAGATCCAGAAATTCCTGCTGCGCGAACAATATCGAGAACTATCGTCTTGAATGGGCGATGAGAAAAGAGGGGCAAATATGGTGAAGATGAAGCCTGTGGAAGAAACGATCATGGGCGTGCTCGGCATCGAGCTGACGGAGCAGTCTGCTGAACGGATTGTCGCGACGATGCCTGTGCATGCAGCGACGCACCAGCCATTCGGCCTATTACACGGCGGGGCGTCAGTGGTTCTCGCAGAGACGGTGGCAAGTTTTGGAACCTGGCATGCGATTGACCAGCAAAACGAAATTGCGGTCGGGCTGGAAATCAACGCCAACCACATACGTGGAAAAAAAGATGGCGTCGTGACAGCCATTGGCACGCCGCTTCATAAAGGGCGTACGACGATGATTTGGGATATTAAAATCTTGGATGAAGAAGAGCGGCTCATTTGCGTGTCACGCTGCACGGTGGCGATTGTCCAAAAACCAACT
Organism: Planococcus sp. A6; assembly: GCF_028823615.1. Taxonomy (GTDB): domain Bacteria; phylum Bacillota; class Bacilli; order Bacillales_A; family Planococcaceae; genus Planococcus. The sequence continues at coordinate 9,704 of NZ_JAPEHT010000060.1, read as the reverse complement.
GAATGATGGCGAAAGGCCGGACCTCGCGCTGAGGATCCGGCCTTTTTGGCCGCTCCAGAAACTAATTCGACGAAGCAGCCATGTTATAATGGAGGAACAAGGAATCCGGGGTCCGGAAAGGCAGTGACAAGTGTTGAAAAGGGAAATTATGCAACAGAGTATTGCGCTATTTGTCGACAAAGGCTATAGCGCAACGTCGATACAGGATATTGTTGATGCGCTCGGCGTGACAAAAGGCTCTTTCTACTATCATTACAAAAGCAAAGACGCATTGTTGATGGACATTCACCAGCAATACATCGATGAATTGCTCGTGAGGCAAAAAATGATCCTACAGGAGGCGGCGCCGGCGAAGGACAAGCTGGCAGCGATCGTCCGTTTGTTGATCGGCGACATGGAAAAGCAAGGGCCCATTGCCAATGTCTATTTCCGCGAACTCCGTCATTTAAAAGAAGAAAACGCCAAGACGATCCGTGCAAAACGGGCACAATTCCGTGAACAGATCGAATCGGTCCTGCTGGCAGGGATTGAAAGCGGCGAGTTCCGCAAAGAGTTGAACCCGAAGATGATCGCTTTCGCCGTGCTCGGCGTAACTAATTGGAGCTATCAATGGTTTCAGCCGGGGGGTGAACTGGCGACTGGTGAGTTGGCAGAACTTTATACCGATTTCATTCTCCATGGCATTGTGCCAGCGCAAAAGTAAAAGCAGTTATCCATCAAGTCGGATAACTGCTTTTACTTATTTATTTTCTTTCCGTTTCCAACAAATGATGTTTCAGTTCCATACCACCTCGGAAGCCTGTCACATTGCCGCTTTTCCGGATGACCCGGTGGCAGGGGATGAACAGGAGCAAAGGGTTTGCGCCCACTGCAGAAGCGGCTGCTCGGACAGCTTTCGGTTTGCCGATGTGTTCAGCCAGTTCGGAGTAAGAAATGGTGTGGCCGTATGGAATTTCCTGCAAGGCTATCCAGATGGAACGTTGAAATTCAGTGCCTGCGATATCAAGAGGCAACGGAGATGTTTCGCGGGAACCTGCAAGCCAAGCTTCGATTGCATATTGATATTCTTTTAGCGCTTGTGGGTCTTGGACGAAGTCGGCGCTTGGAAATCGTTTTGCGCAATGCTGCTGCATTTCAGCAAGGCCTTCGCCCGGCGAACCGACATAACAGAGCCCCTTGTCGCTTTTAGCGAGAAGCAAGCGGAATCCATATTGCTCGGCGTAAGCCCAGCGGATGGTCTGTGCCATAGCCATTATCCCCCCATATTTTAGTTTCAGTATACGCTCCGCGAGGACTTTTTTCAGCAAGCAGATTTCCTGTTTGAGCTTATGGAGAACGGGAATACGAGGGATAAGACATAAGGAGGGATCTACATGGCAAGAGACAAGAACAAAGAAAGACTGGAAGAAGAGCGCCGCGAACAAGAGTTGCGTGAAGAACAACAGGCTTTTAAGGACAGTGCCAGAAACCTCGACGAACAGAACCGGATGAACGATACACAGAACCAGCAAAAATAAGCCATATACCAAAACCAGCCCGTGCACCGGAAAATCCGGTGGGCGGGTTTTTTTCACTATGCGTGCGGGCGTGGTAGTATGGTACATAATACTTTTAGGAAAGAGTGGTTTTCATGTTTGACACCCTTGAACAATTAATGGAAGAAAAAGGAATAGAAAGCAAGCGTTCGGTTGCATGGAAGAAAATCAGCGAAAAAGAGCAGTTATCGGAAAAGTTTCTCGTTGATAATGCGCGTAATCTCCATTGGCAGCTGGTTTCCAAGCATCAACCACTTTCTGAAGAGTTTATCCGTCAATACAGCGGCTTTCTTTACTGGGATGAAATCCTCCGCCATCAGCAAGTATCAGAGCGCTTTCTAGAGGAATTTTCAGTCCCTGAAAAATGGAAGCCCGAAGAAGGCAAGCTATCCCCAAAGCAGTTGAAAGCCTTGGAAGCGCATGGCCAGCCTTTTGATGAACGGGAATACTGGAAGCTCGTATCCGCTAAACGCTTATCGCCGATGTTCATCGAGAAGCACCAGGACCAAGTCGATTGGCAGACGCTCAGCGACCAGCAGGAATTGCCGATGACATTAATTGGCCGCCACGCCGATAAAGTCGACTGACTCGCTGTAACGCGTGGACAAAAATTGACAGAACGGTTTATCGAAAAGCACAAAGGACAAGTGGAATGGGAAACGCTGTCGTTCCATCAGGCGTTGTCAGAGCGGTTCATCAATCGGCATAGCGATAAGATGGCGGCGATTTCTGCAGAACAGCCGCGCTCAGAAGCTTTTCTCTATATGCATCTGGAAAAGATGGACCCAGAGACGATTCTGGCGTGCCAGCAGATTGGCGAGGCAGTGGAATACGAGAGCTTCAAAGTCTATAGCATTTCCCGTAATAGCCGGAAAAAATACATCGTGGAATTCAATCATTACGATGAACCGGATTCTCCGCGTTTTCTAAAACTGGACGATGAAGGCTTCTATGATTTGCTGGAAGAGTATGAGTTGCAAGACCATATTGAAGCGGATTTCCCGGAACTTTTGTTCATCGAAGAAATGCGCTTCTGACCAAACGCACCCAATGGCGGGTGCGTTTTTTTAAATTGGCTGAGGGGATTTGTGGACGCTGGCAGGCTTGTGTTTTCCGGCATCCCGTTTATAATGGGAAGAAAAATTGAAAGTTGGGACTATGCATGGCGATGACCGATTTGACGATTGCAAAAGAAGCGGCTATCCGGCCGATCCAGGAAATTGCACAGCAAGCTGGGATTGCGGAAGACGCTTTGGAATTATACGGAAAATACAAAGCGAAAATCGATGTGAACCAATTGCCGAAAACCACGAAGGACGGGAAAGTTGTGCTCGTGACGGCAATCAGCCCGACACCGGCAGGCGAAGGAAAATCAACGGTGACAGTGGGACTTGCAGATGCATTGAAACAAAGCGGCGAGTCGGTCATGGTGGCGCTTCGCGAACCTTCTCTCGGACCGGTGATGGGTGTCAAAGGCGGCGCGACAGGCGGCGGCTTTGCACAAGTATTGCCGATGGAAGACATCAATCTTCATTTTACAGGCGATATTCACGCCATCACGTCGGCAAACAATGCGCTCGCTGCATTAATTGACAACCATTTGCACCAGGGGAATGCGCTTCGCATCGATCCACGCCGCATTACATGGAAGCGTGCATTGGACATGAACGACCGGGCGCTGCGCCACGTGACGATTGGTCTCGGCGGCCCTGCGCAAGGCGTGCCGCGTGAAGATGGCTTCGATATTACGGTCGCATCGGAAATCATGGCGGTGCTGTGCCTCGCCACTTCTCGGGAAGACTTGAAAGAACGCTTGGCCCGCATGGTCATCGGCTATACGTATGACCGCGAGCCCGTCACAGTGAGAGATTTGGAAGCACAAGGTGCACTCGCGCTGCTCTTGAAAGAGGCATTCAAGCCCAATTTGGTGCAGACGATCGAAGGAACGCCCGCGATCATTCACGGCGGCCCGTTTGCAAACATCGCGCATGGCTGCAATTCCTTGATGGCGACGAACACGGCGAGAAGCCTGGCTGATGTAGTGGTCACAGAAGCAGGCTTCGGCGCGGACCTTGGCGCTGAAAAATTCATGCACATCAAATCACGCAAAGGCGGCTTCCATCCGGATGCGGTCGTCATCGTTGCGACGGTGCGTGCGCTGAAAATGCACGGCGGCGTGGATAAGAAAGAGCTCGGCGCAGAAGACGCGGATGCAGTGCGCCGCGGCATCGTCAATTTGGCTAAACACGTGGAGACGATCCGCCAGTTTGGCATCGAGCCGGTCGTAGCACTCAATCGCTTCACGGGCGATAGCGATGCGGAACTCGCGCAAGTGATGGACTGGGCGAAAGCGGAAGAAGTCGCGATTGCGCTGACGGAAGTATGGGGCAAAGGCGGAGCTGGCGGGCTTGACCTTGCGGCACTGGTCAGACGCCAACTCGACAAAGGCGCTGAGTTCACCTATCTGTATGCAGAAGAAGATGCCGTCGAAGAAAAGCTGCGGACTATCGTTCAGAAAGTTTATGGCGGTGCGGATGTCCAGTTGACGGATAAAGCGCAGAAGCAATTGGCCGAACTGAAAAAATACGGTTGGGACGCGTTGCCGATCTGCATGGCGAAAACGCAATATTCTTTGTCGGATCAGCCGAAATTGCTCGGGCGCCCGGAAGGCTTCACGGTGACGATCCGCGAATTGATCCCGAAACTTGGCGCAGGGTTCATCGTCTGCCTGACCGGGGATATCATGACCATGCCAGGCCTGCCAAAATCGCCGGCTGCACTCAATATGGATGTGGCGGAAGACGGCCAAGCGCTCGGATTGTTCTGATGACAGCCAGCGTGCAAATTGTGGATTATGTCGAACAAGGCCAATCCCTCTATATTCAATTGAAAGTGGTCGATGCAGAAACGGGAACGGCAGTTGAAGGCGAGGTCCGTTTTCTGGGGGAATTGCTTTACGGGGAATTGATCCATGAAAGGAAATCGCCGCTGACAGACAAAGCGCGAATTGAAACCATCGCTTATTTGAAAACCCATTTCGGAAGATGATTTCCGGAGTGGGTTTTTCTTTGATTTTAGTGACTGAATATTCAATTATTAATAGTCGCTTCCATGCCGGATGTGCTAAGGTGAAAGAAATGAACAGGCTGAATGAATAATCGATTCAAAAAGGAGCGGTTGCCATGAAACTGCAGTCTACACGAAGCGAGCAAAAACATTTATCAGTGGCGGCGTATAACGGGGGATTTGCGCTTGTGCGGGAGATGCGTTATTTGAAATCGGACGGCCTAGTGGAAGAAGTGCAATTTTTGGATGTTGCCGAACGGGTGGAGACGGATTCAATCATTGTGAAAGGGCTCGATGTCCTGGAGCAGAATTACGATTATGACCTGGTCAGCAAAGGGAAATTATTGGAACGCTATATCAACCGCCATGTCCATGTGCGCAACAATGAAACTGGGGAAGAGCTGGAGATGCGCCTGCTCAGCGTGTCGGAATGCATTATCGGCGAACGGGCCGATACGAAAGAAATCGTCATCGATCCGGCCGGGGAACTGATTCTGCCGGAATTGCCGGAAGGCTTATTGCTGAAGCCCGCACTGGTGTGGAAAATAGCGCCAGCAACGGTGGACCAGGAAATCAGGGTATCGTATTTGACGAAAAGCCTGGAATGGCATGCCCATTACACATTGGAGATCAAAGACGACGGGTTCCAATTTGACGGCTGGGTGAAGATTTTGAACCATAGCGGCGCACATTACGAAAAGGCAGAGCTTGCTTTGGTGGCTGGTGATGTACATCGGGAACAGGAGATGAATAATGGCGATTCGCCGATTTTGTATTCGCGCATGCAAGAGTCCTTGATTACAGCGGAAACCTTGCCGGACCGTCTTGTCTACCGGATCAACCGGCCAGTCACCGTCATGAACGAACAGCTTAAGCAATTATCGCTATTCTCGGCGCACGGAGCACAATTCAAACGGGCTTATCAAGTGAGGTCAGGCGATACACATGCAGATATCCAACTCGAATTTCCCAACACGAGCGAAAACGGGCTCGGCATGCCGCTTCCGGAGGGCGTGGTGAAAGTATACGAATCCGGAGATTCAGGTGAAGTGTTTTTCACCGGCGAAGATCGAATCGAACACATAGCGTCTGGGAAAAACCTGCGCGTCCATATCGGAAAAGCGACGGACATCACGAGTGACAGCCATGAAAAATTGCGTGAAAAGCATGGCGTCCATGAATACATCACTTATGTGTACAAACTTGAAAATGAAAAGACGGAAAGCATCCGTTTACTGGTCGAACATGTGATAGTTGAACCCATCTGGGAAATGGAATCGTCCAGCCACGATTATGAACGGAAAAGCAGTTCGAAAGTGGAATTCGTCGTGCGGATCCAGCCCGAGACCACGGTAGAATTGGAGTTCACGTACAAAGTCGATAAACGGCGAGAAGGGCGAGGCTATTAGAAAAAGGAGGAGAACATCATGGAAGTCGCATCAGTCAATGGACGCATACACGTGAAAAATCTGGCCGCAAGCATACTGGTCCCAGTCGTTGGCGGGTCGATTGTCGGAGCGCTCGCCAATAGAGGCACCCGTGAGCAATACGAGCGGCTGAAAAACCCTTCATTTGCGCCGCCGGGCTGGGTTTTTCCGGTTGTCTGGACAGCGTTGTACAAAATGATGGGCGTCGCCAAATACCGCGCGCAAGAAACAGCCAAACCACTCGGGCGGGAGCGGCAGGTTCTGGCCCCGTATGAACTTCAGCTCGGCTTGAATTTCCTCTGGTCGTTTTTGTTCTTTAAATGGGGGCTGCGGGGGACGGCGCTCGCCGAAATGGCAGCGCTTCTCGGTGCAGTCATTTGGGCGGCGTATGAATTCTATCAAGTCGATCAGCTGGCCGGAGTGTTGATGGTGCCGTATATCGCCTGGGTGGCGTTTGCGCTCGGGTTGAATTATTCGTTCTGGCAGTTGAATAAATGATCGCCCAAAGTGTCGGAATCCCCAGCGGTTTCGGCACTTTTGTCCATTTTTTGACCTGGTTTTAAAAAAGTATTTCAAACACTGCAAACTGTTAAAAAATTATGATGCATAGTGGTAAGAAAACGACTACAATGAAGGAAGTTGACAACGTTCGAGGCATGGCCTTTTTGGGACTGTTGAAATCAACGCAGTTGAATGGTATCAGGAGGGAAATCAATGTTAAAAGATGTGTTTATCGGCTTGTCTCAAAACCGTCTCCTTACGGCTGCGGCCAAAAAGTACGGCTTGAAATTGGGTGCCCAAACCGTAGTGGCCGGGACCAATATCGAAGAGACCATTAAAAGTATCCGCAGTTTGAATGCGCAGGGAATCAGCGCGACGGTCGACAACCTGGGTGAGTTCGTTTTCGAAAAGGAAGCAGCGCTCGAAGCGAAAGAGAATATCATGGATATGATCGAAGCGATCCATAAGAATAAAGTCGATGCCCATATTTCCTTGAAACCGACCCAGCTCGGCTTGGATATCGATTATGATTTCTGCCTGGAAAACTTGAAAGACATTGTCGCACTTGCCCATAACTACCATATGCACATCAATATCGATATGGAAGATTACGGACATGTCCAGCCGTCGTACGATCTTTTGAATGCGCTTTCGAAAGACTATGATAATATCGGAACGGTCATACAAGCGTATTTCTTCCGTGCCATGGACGATCTGCAGGAACATAAAGACTTCCGCCTTCGCATCGTCAAAGGCGCTTACAAAGAGCCGGCAGATGTTGCTTACCAGACGCGCGAAGAAATCGATGAAAACTTCATCAAATTGATCGAGTACCATTTGCTGAACGGCAAATTCACGTCGATTGCGACACACGACCACAACATCATCAATCATGTCGAAGCTTTCATCAAAGAACATGATATTTCATACGATAAATTTGAATTCCAGATGCTTTACGGCTTCCGCAAAGAATTGCAGCGCGAGTTAGCGAATAAAGGCTATAACTTCTGCACATACGTGCCATTCGGCGATGACTGGTACGCCTATTTCATGCGCCGCCTGGCAGAGCGTCCTCAAAACTTGAATCTCGTATTCAAGCAAGTGTTTACGAAAAAGAACAATATCGCCATCGGGGCGCTTGCCGGAGCATTCATCCTGGGCCGCGCGACCAAAAAGCGCAAATAAACAAAGGCGTCTCTTCGGGAGGCGCTTTTTTCAATTCCGAAAAATGAAGGGGTGTAGGCATGTACAAAACGACAATTACGCCGCGTGTCTCTGAGACCGATGCGGTCGGCCATATCAACAACACGAGTTTGCCGGTCTGGTTCGAAGCCGGCCGCAACCCGCTGTTTGAATTATTTACGCCAGACCACGATTTCTCCAAGTGGAAAATGGTCATCGTCAAAACGACACTTGAATTCACCGGGCAAGTGTATTTCGGAAAAGACGCGGAAGTCCATACTTGGGTCGAGCGCATTGGCAACAGCAGCCTCGAGTTGTACGAGGAACTGTACCAAGAAGGGCGCTTATGCGCAAAAAACCGTGCTGTCTATGTGAACTTCAATCTGGCACAGCAGCACAGTGAGCCGATTTTGGACCAAATCCGCGCTGAACTGAACAAGCATCTGCGTGAGGCTAGCGAAAGCTTTGCGGATTCTGAATAGTTTTTTAATTAATGCGGCTCTTGAAAGGCCATTTGGACATGCTATAATAAGTCCATTCAAAAGAATATTCACTCATATAATAGCGGGGATATGGCCCGCAAGTTTCTACCGGTCCGCCGTAAACGGACTGACTATGAGAAGCAATGGAACGAAAAGAAACCGCCTATTTCGACAGGCGGCTTCCTTTTGCGTTTCCTTTCGGGAAAGCCCGGAGGACCTTGCTCCACTCATGGTTATGAATGGATGCGCGTCCTCCGGGCTTTTTTGCGGAGGATGCGGGAAAAGGAGCGGAAAACATGAAGCAGTTGGAAGAAAAAATTCTAGCGGATGGACGGGTTTTGTCCGAAGCCGTATTGAAAGTTGATTCATTTTTGAACCATCAAATCGACCCGGCCTTGATGCAAGCGATCGGGGAAGAGTTCGCTTCCCGTTTTAAAGCAGCGGGAGTCACAAAGATTTTGACAATCGAATCGTCAGGCATCGCGCCTGCAGTCATGACCGGGCTATTGCTCGGTGTGCCGGTCGTCTTTGCGAGAAAGCGTAAATCGCTGACCTTGACGGATGGTTTGTATACAGCTCCTGTCCATTCCTTTACTAAGAATGAAACAAACGATATCTCCGTGTCCCGTGATTTTCTCGGGAAAGACGACGTCGTGATGATCATTGATGATTTCCTGGCGAATGGCCAAGCAGCACTCGGCTTGCTCGATATCGTCGAGCAGTCTGGGGCGGAATGTGCAGGCATCGGCATCGTCATTGAAAAAGGATTCCAGCCAGGCGGGAAATTACTGCGCGATAAAGGCATCCGCGTGGAAACATTGGCGAATATTAAATGGATGGAACCAGGACACGTGGAGTTTTACGGGGAGGTGCCGAATTGATGAAGAAAGCCTTCGGAGAAGCGGCACTCGGCCTTCAACATGTCCTGGCAATGTATGCGGGAGCGATTCTCGTTCCCTTGATTGTCGGGGCAGCGCTCGGGTTGACGCCGGAGCAATTGACGTACCTCGTTTCGATTGATATTTTGCTGTGCGGCGTTGCGACGCTGCTGCAAGTGTTCAATTCCCGCTTTTTCGGCATCGGCTTGCCGGTCGTGCTTGGCTGTACATTCACGGCGGTCGGCCCGATGATTGCCATTGGCGGCCAATATGGCATTTCGGCGATTTATGGGTCGATTCTCGTTTCTGGCCTATTCGTCATTGTCGTTTCCGGATTTTTCGGCAGCCTCGTCCGCTTTTTCCCGCCGGTCGTCACTGGTTCAGTCGTCACCATCATCGGTATCACGCTCATTCCGGTCGCCATCAATAATATGGGGGGCGGGCAAGGCGCGGCGGATTTTGGTTCGCTGTCCAATATCGCCTTGGCTTTCGGGACATTGGGCTTTATCATTTTCCTGTATAAATTCTCCCGCGGCTTTATGCGCGCTGTGTCGATCTTGGTCGGTTTGATTGCCGGAACGGTCGCAGCCGGATTTATGGGCAAAGTCGATTTCACGCCGATCGCAGAAGCGT
>NZ_JAPEHT010000005.1 GCF_028823615.1 Planococcus sp. A6 | reverse complement strand
TTTTTTTTGTTTCATTTGCTTTTTTCACGAAACAATGCCAATTCTCTCTTGCATTCGAACTTTGATTACCCTAATATGAAATTTAATTGCGAAGGAAAGGGTGCAGAAATTGGATATTAATCCGTGGTTAATGGTTCTCATAATATTTTCAATCAATATTGTCTATGTCACTTTCTTTACCGTGCGGATGATTATGACGCTTAAAGGTTTCCGTTATTTAGCAGCGCTTGTCAGCATGATAGAAGTGGTTATATATATAGTAGGGCTTGGACTGGTATTGGATAATCTAGATCAGATTCAGAACTTAGTTGCTTATGCGATTGGCTATGGCTCTGGAGTTGTTATCGGTTCCAAAATCGAGGAGAAAATGGCGCTCGGCTATATAACAGTTAATGTTATTAGTAACCATGAAAGTGATGAGCTTCCCCAGAAGTTGCGTGAAAAAGGCTATGGAGTAACTGATTGGGAGGCAAATGGCAGAGATGGTGGACGTCAAGCCATGCAGATTTTGACTCCTCGGAAATGGGAATTAAAATTATATAAAACTATTCAGGAGATCGATCCAAAAGCTTTTATTATAGCCTATGAACCGAAAACGATTCATGGTGGATTCTGGGTAAAACAAGTGAAAAGAGGTAGATTATTTAAATGAGTAAAAAGACAATCTGGTTCGAAGTGCAGGAACACGAGACGATGGAAGACTGTCTGAACCGAATGAAACAAGAGGGTTATATGGCTGTGGGCCGTAAAGAAGAGCCCTTATTTGAAGAAATTAATGGAGAGCCTGTACCTGTCCGCCAGATTATCAAGTTTAAAGGTAATAAAATCGAAAAATAGCAGATGATGGGTAAAAAACACGAACGTTAAAAGAAGTGTTTTGGTTATCGTTCGACTTTACCATTGACGCACTTGAATCATCTTGTTATGATTAATAAGGAAACCCCATATATGCAGAGGAATTGGCCTCTGCGTCTCTACCAGGACACCGTAAATGTCCGGACTATGCGGGAAAGCAACTTATGGTACTTATAACGGAGGATGTGCTTTTTTATGCCATCACGTATGTTTTCGTTGAATCAAAGTCCTTAAGTAAACTGCTTTTCACGTCATGTGAGCAGTTTATTTGAGGGCTTTTTACTTTTGAAAGAGAGGTTATTGAATGAATCCGCGAATCGGCATTATTATGGGAAGCTCGAGTGATTGGGAAACGATGAAACATGCTTGCGATGTGCTGGATGAACTAGAGATCGGCTATGAAAAAAAGGTGATCTCAGCCCATCGGACGCCTGATCTTATGTTCAGCTATGCGGAAGAGGCACGCGCTAAAGGCTTGCATGTCATTATTGCAGGAGCTGGCGGCGCTGCTCATCTGCCGGGGATGGTGGCGGCAAAAACGACTTTGCCGGTCATCGGTGTTCCGGTGCAGTCAAAAGCATTAAATGGAATGGATTCCTTATTGTCGATCGTTCAAATGCCTGGCGGCGTGCCGGTTGCAACTGTTGCGATTGGGAAAGCCGGCGCGATCAATGCGGGTCTCCTGGCAGCACAGATTCTTGGAACAGTTGATAATGATGCAGTACGTGCTTTGGAAGAACGGCGCAAACGGACTGCAGAAGCTGTGTTGGAAAGTTCGGGTGATTTAGTATGACGAGAACAATTTTACCGGGTCAAACGATCGGAATTATCGGCGGAGGGCAATTGGGCCGCATGATGACGTTAGCTGCGAAGGAAGCGGGTTTTAAAATCGCCGTCTTGGATCCAGGTATGGACTCCCCGACCGGGCAAGTGGCAGATATCCAGATTGTTGCGCCATTTAATGACGCACAAGCTTTAGAAGAGTTGGCGGAAGTAAGTGACGTCATCACGTATGAGTTCGAAAATATTGACGTGGAAGGGCTTCGTCATTTATCGGAGATCGCCTATGTGCCTCAAGGGGCAGAGCTGATTGGGATTACACAAAACCGGATTTTTGAAAAGCAGGCCATCAGGAAGGCTGGAGTGCCGGTAGCGGATTATATAGAAGCTTCTACCTTCAGCGAGTTGAAAGAGCAGATTGGCCAGCTGGAATATCCATTTGTCGTTAAAACGGCTAGAGGCGGTTATGACGGCAAAGGCCAGCAAATTGTAGAAAACGAAAAGCAATTAGCAGATGCTGAGCCTTTGTTCCAAAATGGGGATTGTGTAGCGGAGGCGTTTGTAGATTTTATAATGGAGATATCCGTTGTGATTCAGCGCAATACGCTAGGTGAAACGGCACTGTTGCCGATTGGCGAGAATGTCCATAAACACCATATTTTGCACCAAACCATTGTTCCTGCACGGGTGAGTGAAGAGACGCTGGTTAAAGCGAAACAGGCTGCGGAAGCGATTGCCGAACATCTGCAAATGATCGGAACTTTAGCTGTTGAAATGTTCGTTTTGCCGGATGGAGAAATCATGGTAAACGAACTGGCTCCGCGCCCTCATAACTCAGGGCATTATTCAATCGAAGCAACGAATATTTCGCAGTTTCATCAGCATATCCGCGCCATTTGCGGCTGGCCGCTGCGTGAGCCAAAGCTGTGGAGCCCTGCTGTCATGGTGAATGTACTGGGTGAGCATGTAGCGCCGCTCACAACGAAAATTGCGCATTATCCGGACTGGTCGATTCATTTATACGGCAAGGACGAAGCAAAACATAAACGCAAAATGGGGCATGTGACCATTTTGACGGAAGACATAGATCGAACATTAAACGAAATCGACGCATCCGGCATTTGGCCGGAATAATTGGAGGATATAGATTATGATCGCACGTTATACACGCCCGGAGATGGGTGCCATTTGGACAGAAGAAAACAAATACCAAGCATGGTTGGAAGTAGAAATCCTTGCATGTGAAGCTTGGGCAGAAATCGGCGATATCCCAAAAGAAGACGTGGCGAAAATCCGTGAGAATGCAGGGTTTTCAGTCGACCGTATCTTAGAGATTGAAGAAGAGACACGCCACGATGTCGTTGCCTTTACGCGTGCGGTTTCCGAGACACTTGGGGAAGAGCGCAAATGGGTGCATTACGGATTGACGTCAACAGACGTTGTCGATACGGCACTTTCTTATCTGTTGAAGCAGGCGAATGAAATCCTGCGCAAAGATTTGACGAACTTCATCGATATTTTAGCGGTGAAAGCGAAAGAGCATAAAATGACGGTCATGATGGGCCGTACACACGGTGTCCACGCAGAGCCGACGACATTCGGTTTGAAACTCGCGCTTTGGCACGAGGAAATGAAACGCAACCTGGAGCGTTTTGAAGCGGCAGCGAAATCGATCGAAACGGGCAAAATGTCCGGTGCGGTTGGAACGTACGCGAATATCGACCCGTTTGTTGAAGAATATGTATGCAAAAACTTAGGAATCGCTGCATCGCGCATTTCCACACAGACTTTGCAGCGCGACCGCCATGCACAGTATATGAGCACGCTGGCTTTGATCGCATCATCCATCGAGAAATTCGCGACGGAAATCCGTGGTTTGCAGAAATCCGAAACCCGTGAAGTTGAAGAGTTTTTCGCGAAAGGGCAAAAGGGATCATCGGCAATGCCGCATAAACGCAACCCGATCGGTTCTGAAAATATGACTGGCCTTGCACGCTTGATCCGTGGGTATATGATGACGGCTTATGAAAACGTCTCACTATGGCACGAACGCGATATCTCACATTCATCTGCAGAACGTGTCATCTTGCCGGATGCAACGATTGCTTTGAACTATATGCTTAACCGTTTTGGCAATATCGTCAAAAACTTGACGGTGTTCCCGGAGAACATGAAGCGCAATATGGATTCGACTCTTGGATTGATTTATTCGCAGCGCGTACTGCTGACGTTGATCGACAAAGGCATGGCACGTGAAGCGGCATACGATACCGTGCAGCCTTGCGCGATGGAAGCATGGGAAACGCAGACTTCGTTCCGTAAAGTCGTGGAAGCGAACGAGACGATCACTTCTCAGCTGACGAAAGAAGAGCTGGACGATTGCTTTGATTACAACCACCACTTGCAGCAAGTCGATATGATCTTCAACCGTCTCGAATTAAATTAAACGGAGGCATCAATCATGGAAAAAGCTCAGCTATTGTACGAAGGAAAAGCGAAGCGTCTGTATAAAACGGACGAGCAAGGCATTCTTTGGGTGGAATACAAAGATTCCGCCACTGCGTTCAACGGAGAGAAGAAAGAAGAGATTTCAGGCAAAGGGCGCTTGAACAATCAAATCACCTCTTTGCTGTTTGAGAAATTAAAAGCAAATGGCATCGCTTCCCATTTTGTGAAGCAGTTGTCTGATAGCGAGCAATTGGTGCGCGAAGTGAGCATCGTACCTATCGAAGTCGTCGTCCGCAATATCGTCGCCGGCAGCATGGCGAAACGACTTGGGCTCGAAGAAGGCAAAGAGATCGAAAAGCCGGTCGTGGAGTTTTACTTGAAAGACGATGAGCTGGGCGATCCGTTGATTACGGATGATCATGTCGCCATGCTTGAACTTGCGACAGAGCAGGAAGTGGCGGTCTTGAAAGACAAAGCGCGGAAGATCAATGGTGTGTTGATCGGCTTTTTCCACGATATCGGTGTCGATTTAGTTGATTTTAAAATCGAATTCGGCCGTGATGAAAACGGTGAAATTTTGTTGGCTGATGAAATTTCACCGGACACATGTAGGCTCTGGGACAAAGAAACAAAACAAAAACTCGATAAAGATGTATTTCGCCGCAATCTTGGCAACTTGACCGATGCTTATGAACTCATTTTATCTCGACTGGGAGGACAAAACTGATGAAAAAAGTAAAAGTGTATGTGACATTGCGTGAAAGTGTACTTGATCCACAAGGTTCTGCTGTGATGGGATCGCTCCATAAGATGGGGTATGACGAAGTTCAGGATGTACGGATCGGCAAATATTTGGAACTTGTCATTGGAGAAAGTGAGCGCGACGTAGATGCTTTAGTTGATGAACTTTGCAACCGGATGCTTGCGAATACGGTGATTGAAGATTACAGGTACGAAATCGAGGAGGTTGTCTCACAATGAAGTTCGCAGTGATTGTTTTCCCAGGATCGAATTGTGACTTGGACATGTACCACGCCATTAAGGATGAACTCGGAGAAGAAGCGGAATACGTCTGGCATGATACTCATGACTTAAGCGGCTATGACGGAATCTTGCTTCCTGGCGGCTTTTCATACGGTGATTATTTGCGCGCAGGAGCGATTGCACGTTTTTCAGGCGTCATGGACGAAGTGCGAAAAGCAGCCGAAGACGGCAAGCCAGTTCTCGGCATCTGCAACGGATTTCAAATTCTAACAGAAGCTGGATTGCTTCCGGGGATGCTAATGCGCAATAAAGACTTGAAATTCACTTGCCGCACAGTCAGCTTGAAAGTAGAGAACGCCCACACTTTGTTCACGAATGAATACAAAGAAGGCGAAGAAATCCGCATTCCAGTCGCTCACGGGGAAGGCAATTATTATTGCGACGATGCGACATACCAGCATTTGAAAGACAATAACCAAATCGTTTTCACATATGCAGAAGATTTCAACGGCAGCCGTAATAATATTGCGGGCATCATCAACGACCGAGGAAACGTGCTCGGCATGATGCCGCATCCGGAACGCGCCGTTTCCGACTTGATCGGCGGAACGGACGGCTTGCCATTATTCAGATCAATCGTCAAACAGTGGAGGGAATCACATGTCAGTCACGCTTGAGCCGAACACACAACAGATCAAAGAACAGAAAATCTACCAGCAGATGGGCTTATCGGATGCTGAATTTAAAATGGTGGAAGACATCCTTGGCAGAACGCCGAATTATACGGAGACCGGTTTGTTTTCTGTCATGTGGTCTGAGCATTGTTCTTATAAAAACTCCAAGCCGGTATTGTCTAAATTCCCAACCCAAGGCGACCATGTGTTGCAAGGACCAGGGGAAGGCGCGGGCATCGTCGATATCGGCGACGGCCAGGCAGCTGTATTCAAAATGGAATCCCATAACCATCCGTCTGCAATCGAACCTTACCAAGGAGCGGCAACAGGCGTCGGCGGCATCATCCGCGACGTTTTCTCGATGGGCGCTCGTCCGATCGCACTGTTGAACTCTTTGCGTTTCGGGGAACTTGAAACACCGCGCGTCAAATATTTATTCGAGGAAGTGGTCGCAGGCATCGCTGGTTACGGCAATTGCATCGGCATTCCGACGGTCGGAGGCGAAGTGCAATTTGATGCATCGTATGATGGCAACCCGCTTGTCAATGCCATGTGCGTCGGCTTAATCGACCATAAAGATATCCAAAAAGGCGTCGCTAAAGGAACCGGCAACCCGGTCATGTACGTCGGCGCTAAAACAGGCCGCGACGGCATCCACGGCGCGACCTTCGCTTCAGAAGAGTTAACGGACGCATCCGATGAAAAACGCCCGGCTGTTCAAGTGGGGGACCCGTTCATGGAGAAATTGCTTCTTGAGGCATGCCTTGAACTCGTGAAATCCGATGCACTCATCGGCATCCAGGATATGGGTGCTGCAGGACTCACTTCATCTTCAGCGGAAATGGCGTCGAAAGCCGGATCTGGCATCGAGATGGATTTGGATCATGTACCGCAACGCGAAACGGGCATGACGGCTTACGAAATGATGCTGTCGGAATCACAGGAACGCATGCTGATCGTTGTCAAACAAGGGCGCGAACCGGAAATCGTCGAGCTGTTCGAAAAATACGGCCTGGATGCCGTGACAGTCGGACGGGTAACGGACGATTCCACATTGCGCTTGAAGCATAAAGGCGAAATCGTTGCGGAAGTGCCGGTCGACGCACTGGCAGAAGATGCGCCGGTCTATCACCAAAAATCGAGCGTGCCGGAATATTACCGCGAATTCCAAAGCTTGCCGAACGAAGAGCCGGAAGTGGAAGACCATCAGGCAACCTTGGTTTCATTATTGAAGCAGCCGACTATCGCTTCGAAAGAATGGGTTTATAATCAATACGATCACCAAGTGCGTACTAGCACAGTCGTCTCACCTGGCTCTGACGCAGCAGTCATCCGTGTGCGCGGAACGAATAAAGGCCTTGCGATGACAACGGATTGCAACTCTCGTTATATTTACCTTGACCCAGAAACAGGCGGCAAGATCGCTGTCGCAGAAGCGGCGCGTAACGTCGTCGTCTCAGGCGGGCGCCCGCTTGCGATCACCGATTGCCTGAACTTCGGCAACCCGGAAAAACCTGAGATTTTCTGGCAGCTTGAAAAAGCGGCTGACGGCATGTCGGCAGCTTGCCTTCAATTGAACGCACCAGTTATTGGCGGAAACGTCTCTTTATATAATGAAACAAACGGCACAGCGATTTATCCGACGCCGACGATCGGGCTTGTCGGGCTTGTCGAAGATTTGAAGCATGTCACGACGCAAGATGCGAAAAAGCAAGGCGATTTCGTCTATCTTGTCGGCGGCAGCATGACAGAATTCGGCGGCAGCGAATTGCAGAAAATGGTAGAAGGCCGTATTTTCGGAAAAGCGCCATCTATCGATTTGGACGTCGAAGCACAACGCCAATCCGCTATCCTTTCTGCCATTCAGCAAGGTTTAGTTCAGTCGGCTCATGACGTAGCGGAAGGCGGCGTCGCTGTCGCTTTGGCTGAGAAGACTTTCGGCAACGGGCTTGGCGTAGACGTAAACCTTGCCGGTTCCAAGACGACCGCTTTATTCAGTGAAACACAATCGCGCTTTTTGCTCACGGTATCGCCTGAGCAAGCACAAGCATTCGAGGATATAGTGAAAGATGCACGGAAAATCGGTGAAGTCACGGGTGATCGCATGATCGTCAAAGGGGAAGACGGAGCCGTCTGGATCGATGAATCGGTCGAAACGCTCCGCTCCGCCTGGAAAGGGGCTATACCATGCTTGCTGAAATCAGAGGCTTAAACGAAGAATGCGGGATTTTTGGCATTTGGGGCCACACCAACGCAGCGCAACTTACGTATTATGGGCTTCATGCTTTGCAGCACCGCGGCCAAGAAGGCGCAGGAATCGTTTCGACTGATGGAGAGGCTTTACGCGCATTAAAAGGTGAAGGCATGGTCAGTGAAGTGTTCACTCCAGAGAAATTGGAGAAGATCACCGGTACTGCTGCCATCGGACATGTCCGCTATGCAACAGCAGGCGGCAGCGGCATTGAAAATGTCCAGCCTTTGCTGTTCAATTCGACGACAGGAAGCCTGGCAATTTCGCATAACGGCAATTTGGTCAACGCGACGCAATTAAAAGGGCATTTGGAGCGCCAAGGCAGCATCTTCCAAACGACATCGGATACGGAAGTGCTCGCACACTTGATCAAGCGCAGCGGTTATGAAAGCTTTGAAGAAAAAGCGAAAAATGCCTTGTCTCTATTGAAAGGCGCGTTTGCATGCTTGGTCTTGACGGAAGAGGCCATGTTTGTGGCGCTCGACCCGAACGGCTTGCGTCCCTTATCCATTGGGAAAATGGGGGATGCTTGGGTTGTCGCTTCTGAAACTTGCGCATTCGATATTGTCGGCGCAGAGTTTGTGCATTCTGTCGAACCAGGTGAATTCTTGATTATCAACGATGATGGCATGCGCAAGGAACGTTTTGCGTATCCAGAAGAGCGCTCGATCTGTACGATGGAGTATGTCTATTTCTCCCGTCCGGACTCGGATATCGATGGCATCAATATCCATTCGGCGAGAAAACGTCTCGGCAAGCAATTGGCAAAAGAAGTCCACATCGAAGCGGACGTTGTCACGGGTGTGCCGGATTCCAGTATTTCCGCAGCGATCGGTTTTTCTGAGCAAAGCGGGATTCCGTACGAACTCGGGTTGATCAAAAACCGTTACGTAGGACGGACGTTCATCCAACCTTCACAGGAAATGCGCGAGCGCGGCGTCAAGATGAAGCTGTCTCCAGTGCGCCAAGTTGTCAACGGCAAACGCGTCGTCATGGTTGATGACTCAATTGTGCGCGGCACCACTTCCCGCCGCATCGTCGCTTTATTGAAAGAAGCAGGCGCGACGGAAGTTCACGTCGTCATCAGCTCGCCGCCGATCAAGAACCCTTGTTTTTACGGCATCGATATCAGCACATCCGGCGAGTTGATCGCCGCGAACAATACAGTAGAAGAAATGCGTGAAATCATCGGTGCAGATTCGCTGACGTTTTTGTCGGTCGATGGCATGGTCCAAAACATCGGACGCACCGACCCAGGCTCGAAATGCGGCCATTGCTTGGCGTGTTTCACTGGCGAATATCCAACGAATATCTACCCGGATACCGTCTTGCCGCATGAAAAAGAAAAAGTGAAATAGGGGGAACCGAAGTGTCTAAAGCGTATGAAAAAGCAGGCGTCAATATCGAAGCGGGCTATGAAGCTGTCAAGCGGATGAAATCCCATGTCGAACGCACCGCGCGTACAGGAATGCTGGGTGCATTCGGCGGGTTCGGCGGCATGTTCGATTTGTCCGAGCTGAATTTGAAACAACCGGTTCTCGTTTCCGGAACAGACGGTGTCGGCACGAAGCTGAAACTGGCTTTCATGGCGGATAAGCACGATACGATCGGTGTCGATTGCGTCGCGATGTGCGTCAACGATATCGTTGCACAAGGTGCGGAACCTTTGTTTTTCCTCGATTATATTGCTTGCGGCAAAGCGGTTCCTGAAAAGATCGAACAAATCGTCAAAGGCGTTGCCGATGGCTGCGTAGATGCAGGCGCGGCATTGATCGGCGGAGAAACGGCTGAAATGCCGGGGCTTTATGATGAGAATGAATACGACATCGCCGGCTTTGCGGTCGGTGCTGCCGAGAAAGCAGATATCGTGACAGGCGAGCGCATCCAAGCGGGCGATGTCTTGGTGGGGCTTGCTTCAAGCGGCATCCACTCGAATGGCTATTCGCTCGTCCGCCATATTTTATTCGGCGACCAGGAAGGTTCGTTGGACGAGAAAGTAGCGGGCTTTGAAGAGCTCGGCACACTCGAATCCTTGCTGCTCGAGCCGACGAAAATTTATGCTAAGACTGTCCAATCGATCCGCAAACAGGCGGACGTCCACGGCATGGCGCATATCACGGGCGGCGGGTTTATCGAAAACTTGCCGCGCATGATGCCTGATGGGCTAGGTGTCGAGATCGATCTTGGCTCGTGGCCGGTGCTTCCGGTATTCGACCTATTGAAAGCAAAAGGCGAACTGGCAGACCGTGATCTGTATTCCGTGTTCAATATGGGCATCGGATTTGCAGTGGCCGTTTCTGAAGCGGATGCAAAACAAGCGATCCAGGCAGCAGAAGCGAGTGGAGACAAAGCCTATGTGATCGGTAAAGTGACAGAGATCGAGGGTGTCCAGTTCCAAGGCAGTCAGGACGGGACTTTACATGAAAAATAGAACAAAAATGGCCGTTTTCGCTTCTGGAAACGGCTCTAATTTTCAAGCGCTTTACGAAGCAACTCAAGACGGGCGTCTCGATGCGGACATCGTTTTGGTCGTGGCGGATAAGCCGTCCGCGTTTGTGTTGGAACGGGCGAAGCAAGCAGGAGTACCGGCATTTTCATTTACACCGCGTGAGTATGCGTCCAAACAGGCATATGAATCGATGCTGGTGGAAAAATTAGCTGGAGCGGGTGTCGAATGGCTCGTGCTGGCTGGGTTTATGCGGTTGGTCGGACCTGTTTTGCTTGGGGCTTATGAAAACCGCATCGTCAATATCCACCCATCGGTACTGCCGGCGTTTCCGGGTAAAGACGCAATCGGACAGACGCTAGAAGCCGGGGCAAAAGAGGCTGGAGTCACCGTACATTTTGTCGATGAAGGCATGGACACGGGAGCGATCATCGCACAGCGCTCGTTTCCTGTAGACGGCGCGGATCGTGAGACAGTGGAACGCAAAATCCATGAAATCGAGCACCAATTATACCCTGAGAGTTTGCAGCAATTATTCAGCCGGCAGCAGTCGGTCTAGGAGGTCCATGAATGAAAAGAAGAGCATTGATGAGCGTATCGGACAAATCCGGCATTTTGGAGTTTGCCCGTGAACTAGTAAGAATGGATGTAGAAATCTTATCGACAGGCGGCACGCGCAAGCATTTGGAAGACAATGGCGTTCCGACGACAGCAGTCGACGAAGTGACCGGGTTCCCTGAAATCCTCGGGGGACGCGTGAAAACTTTGCATCCGCTGATCCATGGCGGTTTGCTCGCGAAACACGACGATAGCGAACACCAGCAGCAAATGAACGATAACGGCATCGCACCGATCGAATTTGTCTGCGTCAATTTGTACCCATTCCGCGAAACGATTTCAAAAGCGGATGTGACAGTTGATGATGCCATTGAAAACATCGATATCGGCGGCCCGACAATGCTGCGTTCGGCAGCGAAAAACCATGCTTACGTGACGGTCATCGTCGATTCAGGCGATTACGAAGCGGTGCTTGCAGAACTGCACGAGCAGCAAACAACGAGCCCTGAGCTGCGCCGGAAACTCGCAGCGAAAGTATTCCGCCATACCGCGGCGTATGATGCCTATATTTCCAACTACTTAACGGAACTGACGGATGAACAATATCCGGAGCAGTTGACCCTTACATATGAATTGTCCCAAGCGCTGCGCTACGGGGAAAACCCGCACCAGAAAGCAGCGTTTTATAAGAGCGCGCTCGGTTCGGATTTCTCAATCGCACATGCCACGCAATTGCACGGCAAAGAGCTTTCCTATAACAATATCCAAGACGCCAATGCTGCGCTGCAGATCATCAAGGAATTCACGATGCCGGCAAGTGTCGCAGTGAAGCATATGAACCCGTGCGGCGTCGGGACCGGTGCTACGCTTTCTGAATCGTTCAAGAAAGCGTATGAAGCGGACTCGACATCGATCTTCGGGGGCATCGTCGCCTTGAACCGCGAAGTCGACCTCGAGACAGCTGAGCAATTGTCGCAGATTTTCCTTGAAATCGTCATTGCGCCATCGTTCACGGAAGATGCACTTGCAGAACTCGGTAAAAAGAAAAACATCCGTTTGTTGACGGTGCCGTTTGAAACGAAACGCCGCGACAAATGGAATACGGTGACAGTCGAAGGCGGATTGCTCGTCCAGGAGCCGGATACATTCGGCTATGGGGATGCAGATATCCGTGTCGTGACGGAAAGACAGCCGACAGAACAAGAACTCGAAGCCTTGAAACTTGGCTGGAGTGTTGTGAAACATGTTAAATCGAATGCCATTGTCGTGTGTGATGAGTCGATGACGTTAGGCGTTGGTGCAGGACAGATGAACCGCGTTGGGGCAGCCGCCATTGCACTTGAGCAGGCAGCTGACAAAGCGCAAGGCGCAGCGATGGCATCGGACGCTTTCTTCCCGATGGCTGACACGGTAGAAGCAGCAGCGAAAGCCGGCATCAAAGCGATCATCCAGCCGGGCGGTTCGAAAAAAGACCAGGAGTCGATCGATGCGGCGAATGCGCACGGCATCGCGATGGTCTTCACAGGCGTCCGCCATTTCAAACATTAATCGGAGGTGCACGGCTATGAACGTATTGGTTATCGGCAAAGGTGGGCGTGAACACGCGCTTGCTCATCAATTCGCCATCTCGCCATCGGTCGCGAAAGTTTATGTGGCCCCCGGCAATGACGGCATGGAACAAGATGCACAGCTCGTTGATATCAACGAGACGGATTTTGCAGCTTTGGCAGCATTCGCGAAGGACAATGAGATCGAGTTTACATTCGTCGGGCCGGAACAGCCGCTGTCAGAAGGTATCGTCGATTTCTTTGAAGACCGCGGCTTGAAGATCTTCGGGCCGAACAAAGCGGCGGCGCGCATCGAGGGCAGCAAAGCGTTCGCTAAGGAATTGATGAAGAAATACGCGATTCCGACCGCAGCTTATGAAAGTTTTTCAGATACTGAGGCAGCTATAAAGTACATCAAGCAACAAGGCGCGCCGATCGTCATCAAGGCGGATGGGCTCGCAGCCGGAAAAGGCGTCGTCGTGGCATTAAGCGAACAAGAAGCAATCGAGGCCGTAAAGGACATGCTCGATGGCCAAAAATTCGGCGACTCGGGATCGACTGTCGTTATCGAGGAATTTTTGGACGGCGAGGAATTTTCCTTTATGTCCTTCGTCCAAGATGGCAAGATCTACCCGATGGTTATCTCACAAGACCATAAGCGTGCGTTTGATGGCGACAAGGGGCCGAATACGGGCGGCATGGGTGCTTACTCGCCGGTGCCGCAGATTTCGGAATCGGTCGTCGAGGAGACTTTCGCGAAAATTGTCCGCCCGACGGTAGAGGCAATGAGCAGTGAAGGCACACCATTTAACGGTATTTTATATGCCGGCATCATCTTGACGGCCAAGGGCCCGAAAGTGATCGAATTCAATGCGCGTTTCGGAGACCCGGAAACGCAAGTGGTCTTGCCGCGCCTGAAAACCGACCTTGGCGCGTTTATTTCGACCATTCTGGACGGTGAAGAAATGGAGCTTGAATGGGATGAACGCCCTGTGCTCGGTGTCGTCATTGCAGCGGACGGCTATCCGGGAACTGTGGAAAAAGGGGCGGCCTTGCCAGAACTGGATGAATTATCGGATGTAACCGTCACCCACGCCGGCACGAAACGCTCCGAAGGCCGCTTCACTGCTAACGGTGGCCGGGTGCTGCTTGTCGCAGGCAGTGGGGAAACGTTGAAAGATGCCCAGTCTACCGTCTATCAAGCACTCGGTAAATTGGAGTGGGACGGTTTCTTTTACCGCACAGATATCGGTTGGCGTGCAATCTAAGTGAATAGTTGCTATAATAGAATGACACAATTTCGTCACGAAGCTGTGTCATTTATTTATGCGGCCCCTTGCCGCAGAGGATTTTCAAAAGCCCACTTTTACCTCTTTTATTAAACTCCAATTTTTACCCATCACTACCCCGGAACTAACAAAACCAGCAGGGCATTCAAACTCGGAAGGAGCAAAAATGATGAACTGGTATGAAAAACTGAATCAATATTTCCCAGTGGAGGAAATGAAATCGAAAGAACATATGGACACGTTGCTGAAGGAAAAAGGCAGTGTCTACTACAAAGATGAGGGACCGTATCACGTCTTGATGTATGCGGAATTCCCGAGCTTCTCATTCGTCGACTATTTATTCGTGTCGAAAGAATCGCGTGGCATGGGCATCGGCAAGAAAACTTTGCAAATGCTTAAAGACAAGAACAAGCCGATCATTTTGGAAGTCGAACCGGTTGATTACGAAGATACGGATTCCGAAAAACGCTTGCGCTTTTATGCTCGCGAAGGCTTCGAGCATGCCTCGTCAATCGGTTATTGCCGACGTTCACTCGCGACAGGCGAAGAAAACTCGATGGAGATTCTTTACTGGGCGCCGAATGGCGAAACCGAAGAAGAGATTTTCGAAGCAATGAAGAAAATGTATGAAGATATCCATACGTATAAAGACGAGCATTTCTACGGCGAGTCGTACGATCCGGTTTCTGATGTCTTGACGCGAAAAGAGCAAGACCAGCAGGATATCTTGAAGCCTTTCAGCGATCCAGTCAATAAATAAACAAAAATCCACGTCTCAAAGACGTGGATTTTTTATGTCTGGAACGGCACAAGAGAGGAGCATTTTCACGTCATTCTCTGTAAAAAAATGCATAATTATGCTAGTATACGATGTATGGATATTGAAGAGAGAGCAGGTGCCTTCGGATGGTAAACCCTTTATGGAGAAATACAGAAATACGGAAACAATTGAAGATTGTGTCGAAAGAATTGTCCCCGGATCTTGTGCTGACGAATGCCACATATCTGCACGGGATATTTAAAAAATGGATGACCGGAAATATATGGATCAATGGAGACCGCATCATTTATGCAGGGCAAGACATGCCGAAAATCGATGATTCGACAGAAGTTGTGGATGTCAGCGGCAAGTGGATCGTGCCTGGCTATATCGAGCCCCATGTCCACCCGTATCAACTTTACAATCCCCAGCAATTTGCCGATTATGCTGCGCAAGGTGGAACGACCGGGTTCATCTCAGACAACTTGCCGTTATTTTTAGCGTTAGAAAACGAGAAAGCGTTTACATTGCTGGATCGCATGGCGGAATTGCCGTTCACATTCTATTGGTGGACGCGATTCGATTCGCAGACCGAACTTGTCGGGGAAGACCAAAAATTCACATCGAAAGCGGTTGGCGAATGGCTGGAGCGTCCGGATGTCATCTTAGGCGGGGAATTGACGGGCTGGCCGAAGTTATTGGCTGGCGACGACCAGATGCTATATTGGATTCAAAAAGCAAAAATCAGCTTGAAGAAAATTGAAGGGCATTTCCCGGGAGCTTCTGAGAAGACCTTGGCGCGCATGAAGCTGCTGGGTGCTGACGGGGACCATGAAGCGATGACTGTCGATGAAGTGGAAATGCGCCTATTGCACGGCTACGGCGTGACATTGCGCCATTCATCGATACGTCCGGATTTGCCGGAACTATTGTCAGGGATTGTCGAGCGGGAATTAAATGTGTTCGATAAATTGATGATGACGACAGACGGCTCGACACCGGTGTTCCATAAAGACGGCGTGATCGATTTGTGCATCCAAATCGCGCTTGATGCCGGGGTTCCAGCGATCGATGCCTATATGATGGCTTCTTATAACGTGGCGCGCTATTACAACTTGACGAGCTTGCACGGTTTGATCGCGACCGGGCGCTATGCGAACTTGAATATTCTCGATTCGATCGATAACCCGGTGCCGAGCGGTGTGATTTCCAAAGGGATCTGGCTCAAGCGCGACGGCCAAAAAGTGCGTTCGCTCGATGATGTGGATTGGTCGGTGCTGCCGGAATTGGATCTCGATTTCGAATTGACCGATGATGATTTCCAGTTTTCAATGCCGTTTGGCGTAGAAATGGTCAATGACGTCATCACCAAACCGTATTCCGTAAGTGTTGACACGAACGTCGAACGCTTGTCGAAAGAACATGGCGAAAGCTTCCTGATGCTGATCGACCGCAACGGCAAATGGCGGGTCAATACATTGATCAAAGGCTTCGCGACAGAAGTCGATGGATTTGCTTCATCTTACACAAACACAGGAGATATCGTGTTGATCGGCAAAAGCCGCCAGGATATGTGGCAAGCGTTTGAACGAGTGAAGCGCCTCAAGGGCGGCATCGTCTTGATTGAAGATGGCGAGATAGTTTGCGAATTGCCGCTTCCTATCGGGGGCATCATGTCTGATTTGCCGATGGAGCCGTTGATGGAGCAGGAAACTGCGTTGAAGAGCGCGTTGAAAGAGCGCGGCTATGAACACGGCGACGCTGTTTATACTTTATTGTTCTTGATGGCGACACATTTGCCGTATGTCCGCATTACCCAAAAAGGTATTTATGACGTCATGAACAAAACGATTCTATTTCCGGCATTCATGAGGGGCCAGGGATGAAAAAATGGCTGATCTTGCTTGCTTTGCTGATCGTTGCAGCTGTCTTGGTTGTTTGGCTGGTCGGAAGAGAACAAGCGGGAGAGCCGGAAATGCCCGCAACCCCACAAGCGCCGGAAAAGCCTGAGGTGCCGGAGGAAGTGCTCACCACCGCCCCGTTCACCGGCATGCAAGGAGACGGGCCGTATGACAGCCGGGCGGTGATGGCGGTCATCAATAATCATCCGGCGGCGCGTCCGCAAACGGGTCTAGTGGAAGCTGATATGGTATTCGAGTTAATTGCGGAATACAATATCACGCGATTTTTGGCCTTGTATCAAAGCCAGTTTCCGGTGAACATCGGACCGGTGCGCAGTGCGCGTGATTATTTTGTCGAACTGGCCGATGCGTATGATGCATTTTTTGTTGCCCATGGCTATAGCCCGGAAGCAAAGCAATTGCTTGATTCGGGAGTGGTCGACCATATCAACGGCATGCAGTATGATGGGACTTTGTTCAAGCGTTCATTGGACCGTGTGGCGCCGCACAATTCCTATATCACTTATGAAAACGTCGAACTTGCGATGGAGATGACAGACGCTTCATCCAATTACAGCATGAAAGCACCTTATGCTTTCTCTGCACCGGGCAGTAATGATAAACTAGGGGAACAAGCTGCTTCTATAGAAGTAACCTATGGCGGAGATCCGCTTTTTGCGAGCAACTATGCCTATGATGCTGAGTCGCAGCTTTACGCCCGGTCATCGGGAGGAACCGCGACTGAAGATAAGGAAACTTCGCAGCCGATCGCAATCGCCAATGTGCTGGTCATTGAAACAGCGCATGACACGATCGATGCCAAAGGCCGCCAGGAAATCGACCTGACTTCCGGGGGCAGGCATTATTGTTCCGTGAAGGAACCGTGCAGGAAATCACGTGGCGCGCAGAAAATGGCATGCTTGTGCCAGTCGACGAAAATGGGACAGCCGAATTGACGCAAGGAAAAACCTGGGTCCACATAATTCCAGATTCACCGGGAATTGGCCAGGCGGTTCAGTATAGCCCGTAGAAGCGGGATCAATCGAAGAGCAATGAAAGGACGTTGAATGTGCATGCAAGTTGATAAGATTAGAGGGCCGCAGACCGATCAATTGATCGAAGCGGTGCTGGCATTGGAAAACAAAGAACAAGCCTATCGATTTTTTGATGATTTGTGCACGATCAGTGAAATCCAATCATTATCGCAGCGCTTTGAAGTGGCGCATATGCTGCGCTTGAAAAAGACTTACGAAAAAATCAAGAACGAAACGGGCGCGAGCACAGCGACCATTTCCCGAGTACGCCGCTGCTTGAATTACGGCAATGACGCGTACGAGGAAATGCTCGACGTGCTGTATCCGGAAGAAAAACAGATTGAACTTCCAAAAGACTGACCAGCGATTGGCGCTGGTCAGTTTTTTATGCGCTAATTCGCTCATTTGTGGATGGATGGGAACGGAGTGTTGGCTGATCTTTTGTTATAATGGAAAGATGAAAACAAAAGTACAGTTAGGAGAATACCTGTGGACTTTCAAACATGGCGGCATGTCTTTAAATTAGACCCTGCGAAAGAACTTTCAGATGGACATTTGGAACGAATTTGCGAATCCGGGACTGATGCCATCTTGATTGGCGGAAGTGATGATGTCACACTCGACAATGTCTTAGAATTGATGGCACGCGTGCGCCGCTATTCGGTGCCGGTGGCGCTTGAAGTGTCGACGGTCGAATCGGTGACGCCGGGATTCGATTATTATTTTATCCCGACAGTGCTTAATAGCAGCGACCCGAAATGGATCAAAGGGCTTCACCACGAGGCGATCCGTGAATACGGAGAGATCATGGACTGGACCGAGATCGTGCCGGAAGGCTATTGCATTTTGAATCCGGACTGCAAAGCGGCAAGCTTAACAGGTGCGGATGCATCCTTGACTGAAGAGGATGTGCTCGGATATGCGCGCATGGCAGAGCATTTTTTCCGGCTCCCCATCTTTTATCTGGAATACAGCGGCATGTACGGTGATCCGGAACTTGTTGAAAAAACCGCGTCAGTGCTGTCTGATACACGGCTGTTTTACGGCGGCGACATCGATTCGGCGGAGCGTGCCAAGGAAATGGCTAAGCTGAGCGATACGGTCGTTGTCGGCAATATTATATACGAAGATCTAAATAAAGCGCTTGCGACCGTCAAGGCAGTTGCGGAAACGGCTGAGCAATCGTTATAATAATAGGAACAAACGTTCGAGGTGGTGCACAATGGAATTAATCACAAAAAACCTGCTGCGGGGGATGAACCCCGAGCAGGAAGAAGCAGTTAAAACAACAGAAGGCCCGCTATTGATCATGGCCGGTGCGGGATCCGGGAAAACACGCGTACTGACGCATCGCATCGCGTACTTGGTGCTGGAAAAACAAGTCTACCCGTCCAATATCCTGGCGATCACCTTCACCAACAAAGCCGCGCGCGAAATGCGCAACCGGATCGATGGGCTGCTTGGCCACGGAACAGGCGACCGCATGTGGGTGTCAACCTTCCACTCGATGTGCGTGCGCATCCTGCGCCGCAATATCGACCGTCTGGGCTTTTCGAAAAGCTTCTCGATATTGGATACGACCGATCAATTGACGGTCATCAAGAATGTCTTGAAGCAGCAAAACCTGGACCCGAAAAAATACGAGCCGCGGACGATGTTGAACGCCATTTCGTCGTCGAAAAACGAATGCATCGATGCGGAAACTTTTGCAGCGAACGCCAATCAATTCAACCCGTATGAAAAAACGGTCGCAGAAGTGTTCACAGGCTACCAGAAGCGCCTCCAGAAAAACCAATCGCTCGATTTCGACGATTTGATCATGATGACTTTAAGCAGACGCGCCTCCAGAAAAACCAATCGCTCGATTTCGACGATTTGATCATGATGACTTTAAGGCTCTTTGAAACGGTCCCGGATGTGCTGGAATATTATCAGGATAAATTCCACTACATCCATGTCGATGAATACCAAGATACGAACAACGCCCAGTATCAACTGGTGCAATTAATGGCGAAAAAATTCAAGAACATTTGCGTGGTCGGTGATTCCGACCAGTCGATTTACCGCTGGCGCGGTGCGGATATCACCAATATCCTGTCATTCGAAAAGGATTATCCGGACGCCAAAGTGATCATGCTCGAACAGAATTACCGTTCGACCAAACGCATTTTGCAGGCGGCAAACGACGTCATCCAAAAAAACACGAGCCGCTATCCGAAAGAATTGCGCACAGATAATGACGAAGGGCCGGCAATTACGCTCCATAAAGCGGGCGATGAGCGACAGGAAGCCCAGTACATCGTCCAGACCATCCAAAACCTTATGCAGGAAGAAGGATATAAAACCTCTGATTTCGCCATTCTCTACCGGACCAATGCGCAATCGCGTATTTTAGAGGAAATGTTCGTCAAATCGAATATGAGCTATACGATCGTCGGCGGCACAAAATTCTATGACCGCAAGGAAATCAAGGACTTGCTCGCGTATTTGCGCTTGATTGCCAATAACGAAGACGACCTGTCACTAGCGCGCATCATCAATGAACCGAAGCGAGGAATCGGGGCGACCTCATTCGAGAAAATGGCGCGTTTTGCGATTGAACAAGACCGCACCATCATGGATTCCTTGCAGGAAGCGGATTTCATGGGCTTGACGGCGAAAACCGCCCAGACCGCGCTTGAATTCCGGGCGATGATCGCCGGATTCACCGAAATGCAGGAATTCTTGTCGGTGACGGAATTGGTGGAAGAAGTGCTGAAGAAATCCGGCTATCGCCAAATGCTCCAAAACGACAAGACCATCGAAGGCGAAAGCCGCCTCGAAAACTTGGATGAATTCCTGACGGTGACGCAAGCATTTGAAAAACAAAGCGATGACAAGTCACTGGTAGCGTTCCTGACCGATTTGGCTTTGATTGCGGACATCGATTCATTGGACGAGGAAGAAGAACAAGGCGACGGCCCGATCATCCTCATGACGATGCACGCAGCGAAAGGCCTGGAATTCCCGGTCGTGTTCATCGCGGGGCTGGAAGAAAACGTCTTCCCGCATTCGCGTTCGAATAACGACGAGGAAGAATTGGAAGAAGAGCGGCGCTTGGCATATGTTGGCATCACGCGCGCCGAACAACGGCTGTATTTGACGCATGCTTCGTCACGGACGATTTTCGGCAAGAGCAATTTCAATATGCCGTCGCGCTTCATTTCCGAAATTTCGGAAGAGCTGATTGAACAAACCATCGCCAATCACCGTGCAGGCGCAGCGACAAGCTATAAGCATGCCCGCCTGGGCTGGAAAACAGGCGACCGTGCGAAGCATAAAAAATGGGGCACTGGGACTGTCGTCAATGTCAAAGGCGACGGCGAACAAACAGAACTCGATATCGCCTTCCCGAGCCCGACAGGCATCAAGCGGCTGCTCGCGAAATTTGCGCCGATCGAAAAAGAATGATCTGGAGGAACTTGAATGGACCGCATCAAAGCTGAAGAACGTGTAATCGAATTGAATGAATTGCTCCAGGATTATGGGCATGCTTATTATGTGCTCGACAAGCCGCGAGTGCCGGATGCCGTATACGATCAATTGCTCAATGAATTGATCGAGCTGGAGAACCTATATCCCGATTTGATTTTCCCGGATTCGCCAACGCAGCGGGTCGGCGGCACACCCTTGTCGAATTTCGAGAAAGTCCGCCACGAGCGGCCGATGCTCAGTTTGTCGAACGTCTTCAATGAAGAAGATTTGCGTGATTTCGATAAACGCGTACGCGGCGGTGCCGGGGACTCGGTCGAATATGTGTGCGAACTGAAAATTGACGGCCTGGCCGTTTCGCTTCATTACGAAAACGGCAAATTCGTGCGCGGCTTGACGCGCGGCGACGGCCGTGTCGGAGAAGACATCACGGTCAATCTTCGCACGGTCCGTTCGATCCCGCTGAAGTTAAAAGAGCCGGTATCGATCGAAGTGCGTGGCGAAGTGTTCATGCCGAAAAAATCGTTCCATGCACTTAACGAAGACCGCGAAGAGCGCGGCGAAGAATTATTCGCCAACCCGCGAAATGCTGCAGCGGGTTCTTTGCGCCAATTGGATTCGAAAATTGCCGCCAAGCGCAATTTGGATGTCTTCATCTACGGCATCGGTGGCGACGGGGAAACATACGGTTTGAACGACCATGATGAATCGCTCCGTTATTTGACGGATCTTGGCTTTAAAACGAACAGCGAACGAAAAGTTTGCCGCTCGGTGGAAGAAGTGCTGGCATACATCGAACAATGGACAGATGGGCGCAACCAGTTGAGCTATGAAATCGATGGCATCGTCATCAAAGTCAATCGCTTTTTGCACCAGCAAGACCTTGGATTCACGGCGAAAAGCCCGAAATGGGCAACAGCCTATAAATTCCCGGCAGAAGAAGTGATGACGACCGTACGTGATATCGAGCTGAGCATCGGGCGCACAGGCGTTGTCACCCCAACGGCCATCCTGGAGCCGGTCGCTGTTGCCGGAACGACGGTGCAGCGCGCGTCACTCCATAACGAGGACTTGATCCGGGAACGTGACATCCGCATCAATGATAAAGTTATCATCCGAAAAGCGGGCGATATCATTCCGGAAGTTGTCAAGGCGCTGATTGAAATGCGCTCCGGCGATGAACAGCCGTTTGAAATGCCGACCGAATGCCCGGCATGTGGCAGTGAACTCGTCCGAATTGAAGGGGAAGTGGCGCTGCGCTGCGTCAACCCGAAATGCCCGGCGCAAATCGTCGAAGGCATGATTCATTTCGTGTCGCGCAATGCCATGAATATTGACGGTCTCGGTGAGAAAGTAATCGAGCAATTATACCGCGAAGGGCTGATCCAGGATATTTCGGATCTTTACGCTTTGACGAAAGAGCAATTGATGGAACTGGAGCGTATGGGCGATAAATCCGCCACCAACTTGATCGAGGCGATAGAGGCTTCGAAGAGCAATTCAATGGAACGCTTATTGTTCGGCCTTGGCATTCGCCACGTCGGCGAACGCGGGGCGCGCATCTTGTCGGAGCATTTCGGCTCAATGGATCAATTGAAGCAGGCAAATTTGGAAGAATTGATCGCCATCCATGAAATAGGCGACAAGATGGCCGATGCCGTCGTCACCTATTTCGAAAAGGAAGAAGTTTCTTCACTTGTGGAACGTTTGCGCGAGCGGGGCGTCAATTTATCCTATACAGGCACGATTGTCCGCGTAGAAGAAGGCGCCAATGCGTTTGCCGGCAAGAAAATTGTGCTGACCGGTAAGTTGGAAAACATGACCCGCCAGGAAGCCGGCGAACGGATCGAGGCACTCGGCGGCAAATTGACCGGCAGCGTCAGCAAGAAAACCGATCTGCTGATTGCCGGCGAAGAAGCCGGATCCAAACTCGACAAAGCGCAGGATCTCGGCGTGGAAGTGTGGAACGAAGAACGCCTGCTTATGGAATTGAACGAATAAGGAGATTAGCATATGAAACGCATTTGGTGGATCCCAATCAGCATATTGCTGCTTTCGGGATGTGTTCCTTCCGGAAATGACGAGGCGGAAGTGATCAACACAGAAGAAGAAGAGGCGGAAACGGCGATCATCCCGAGCATGCAATTGGATGATCAATATTACCGGACGCTGTTGCCGTATAAGCAAAGCGCCACCCGCGGAAAAATCGTCAGCCGGCTGAATTCTCGCTACGATATCAAGGAAGCGGAGCACGGATTATTGCGCCTATCGCAGCAGCAGTTCTCACCGGATGATTATTATTTCCAGGAAGGCCAAAAAATCACCGATGAAGAAGCTTCGCTTTGGCTCCAACGCGAAAGCAAAGATAATCCGCAAGGGCTAAACCCAGAGGATGGCCGCAGCCAAGCGGAGACCGACGGCGGCGACCGCCCGCAACCAGAACTGCTGGCGCATATCCTTGAGCAAAATTACCTTGTCAAAACCGAGGAAGACAAAATCCGTCTTGGTGGGGTTTCCATCGGGCTTGCCATGAATACGGTTTATTATAGTTCGACGGACGACATCCCCTACGAAGAATCGATCCCTCAAGATCAGATCGCCGAAGAAGGCAAACGGATGGCTGATGAAATCGTCAAGCGCTTAAGGGAGAAAGAAGGCATGGCGGATGTGCCGATCCTCGTCGCTTTATTCGCACAAAACAGCCGCAACGCGATGACGCCCGGGACATATTTCTCTTACGGCGCTGCCCCGAAAGGCGAGACGGAAGTGGCGAATTGGAATGATGTCGACGAAGAGTATGTCGTATTCCCGACTTCCGGAACGGACGAGCAATACCGGGATATCGATACGGCGTTCCGCAACTTCAAGCAAGACGTCGAATTGTATTTCTCGAATTTCACGAGCGTCATTGGCAAAGGCTTCTATCAAAGCGGCCAATTGCAGGAAATGAAAATCGAAATCCCGATCCAGTTTTATGGCTCGGCTGAAGTGATCGGCTTTACGCAATATGTCACTGGCCTGATCCTCGATCATTTCCCGGAAGATGTCCAGATTGAAGTGAACGTCACGTCGACCAATGGCGCGGAAGCACTCATTCTACGGAAAGCTGGGGAAACGGAACCGGTTGTCCATATTTACGAGTAAGTCTGCAATTTAAAGGGGCAGCCAGCTGGCTGTCTCTATTCATTTTTTTAGAAAAATGGTATGATAGACCGTATGTTTATTGAATCCGGAGGTGTAGAAAATGGCGAAAATGACAAAAGAAGAAGTAATCGAAGTGGCCCACTTGGCGCGTTTGGCAATTACCGATGAGGAAGCTGTGCATTTTGCGGATCAATTGGAAGCGATCACCAATGCAATGGAATTGCTGAATGAATTGGATACGGAAAATGTAGAACCGACGACGCATGTATTGCCGCTAGTCAATGTGATGCGCGAAGACAAGTCGATCGAAGGCTTGCCGCGTGAATTGGTAATGAAAAACGTAAAAGAACATGAAGGCGGACAAGTGCGTGTGCCAACGATTCTGGATTGATTGTGAGGAGGGAAAAAGATGAAGTTAGCTGATAAAACTGCAAGCGAATTGCAGGAATTACTACATAGCAAAGAATTGACGATTGCGGAGTTGACGGAAGCAACATTCCAGCGCATCAAGGAATTGGACCCGAAAGTTGATGCCTTTTTGGCTTTGAATGAAGAGCAGGCGACAAAGCAAGCAGCTGAAATGGATCAAACGGATACAGGGGAACGCGGCCCGCTTTACGGCTTGCCGATCGGCGTGAAAGATAATATCGTCACGGAAGGACTCGAGACGACAGCATCGAGCTTGATCCTGAAAGGCTTCAACCCAATCTACAATGCAACGGTTGTGGATAAATTGCGCGAAGCCGGCATGGTCATCGTCGGTAAATTGAATATGGATGAATTCGCCATGGGTTCTTCCAATGAAAACTCTTACTATAAAAATACGAAAAACCCGTGGAACTTGGAAACTGTTCCAGGCGGTTCGTCGGGCGGTTCAGCTGCGGCTGTAGCAGCGGGTGAAGTTCCGTTCACACTCGGTTCCGATACAGGCGGGTCGATCCGCCAGCCGGCTGCTTTTTGCGGCGTCGTCGGCATGAAGCCGACATACGGACGCGTTTCCCGTTTCGGGTTGATTGCCTATGCGTCATCGTTTGACCAGATCGGTCCGATCACGCGTACGGTAAAAGACAATGCGCTTCTTTTGAATGCCATTTCCGGGCACGATGAAAAAGACTCGACATCCGCCAATGTTGAAGTACCTGACTTTACAGCGGCACTCACTGGCGATATCCAAGGCCTTCGCATCGGCGTGCCGAAAGAATATTTCGCAGAAGGCGTCAGCGAAGCATCAAAACAAGCTGTGAAAGATGCACTGAAAGTATTGGAAGAAAAAGGCGCAACATGGCAAGAGATTTCCTTGCCGCATTCCAAATACGCGCTTTCCACGTATTACATCTTGGCTTCATCTGAAGCATCATCCAACTTGTCCCGTTTCGACGGCATCCGTTACGGCTACCGTACGGAAAAAGCCGGAAGCTTGCTTGAGTTCTACATGAACACACGCTCTGAAGGCTTCGGCGACGAAGTGAAGCGCCGCATCATGCTCGGAACTTACGCACTCAGCTCCGGCTATTACGACGCTTACTATAAAAAAGCGCAAAAAGTGCGTACCTTGATCAAGCAGGATTTCGATAAAGCGTTCGAAAACTTCGATGTCATCGTCGGACCGACAACGCCGACACCGGCATTCAAGATCGGCGAGATTATCGATGATCCATTGACAATGTATGCGAACGATATCTTGACAATCCCTGTCAACTTGGCAGGCGTTCCAGCCATTTCAGTCCCATGCGGATTCGATAATGGCTTGCCGCTCGGATTGCAGATTATCGGCAATTATTTCGATGAAGAAACCGTCTACCGCGTCGCAGATGCTTTTGAGCAGGCGACCGAGTTCCATAAAGAAACACCGCAAACATGGGAGGGAGTAGCACAATGAATTTCGAAACGATCATCGGGCTTGAAGTCCACGTCGAACTGAAGACGGAATCCAAAATGTTCTCGCCTTCCCCGGCACATTTCGGTGCTGAACCAAATACCAACACCAACGTAATCGACCTTGGCTACCCTGGGGTATTGCCGGTCGTCAATAAAACGGCAGTCGATTGGGCGATGAAAGCGGCACTTGCGTTGAACTGCGAAATTTCACGCCATACGAAATTCGATCGCAAAAACTATTTCTACCCGGATAACCCGAAAGCATACCAAATTTCACAATTCGATGAGCCGATCGGCGAACACGGCTGGCTGGAAATCGAAGTGAACGGCGAGAAAAAACGCATCGGCATCACGCGCCTTCATATGGAAGAAGATGCAGGGAAACTGACGCATACCGGAAATGGCCATTCCCTTGTCGACTTTAACCGCCAAGGCACGCCATTGATCGAAATCGTCTCGGAGCCGGATATCCGCACGCCGGAAGAAGCGTATGCATATTTGGAGAAAATCAAATCGATCATCCAATACACAGGCGTTTCCGATGTGCGCATGGAAGAAGGCTCGCTTCGCTGCGACGCCAATATCTCCTTGCGCCCATACGGCCGTGATGAATTCGGCACGAAAACTGAGCTGAAGAACTTGAACTCGTTCAACTTCGTCAAAAAAGGCTTGGAGCACGAACAGATCCGCCAAGAGCAAGTATTGCTTGCAGGCGGCATCATCGAGCAGGAAACACGCCGCTACGATGAATCAACTGGCAAAACCCTGCTCATGCGCATCAAAGAAGGTTCGGATGATTACCGTTACTTCCCAGAACCGGACCTGGTTGATATCGTCATCGACGACGCATGGCTCGAGCGCGTGCGCGCAGAAATTCCGGAACTTCCGGATGCCCGCAAAGCCCGCTACGTATCAGAACTTGGCTTGTCGTCATATGACGCCATGGTATTGACTTTGCAGAAGCCGATTTCCGATTTCTTCGAAGCGACCGTCAAAGCCGGTGCTGATGCGAAACTGGCATCAAACTGGCTGATGGGCGAAGTGTCCGCTTACCTTAATGCTCAGAATAAAGAGCTTGAGGATACAGAACTGACGCCGGAAGGACTTGCCGGCATGATCAAATTGATCGGCGAAGGCACGATTTCTTCTAAGATTGCCAAAAAAGTCTTCAAGGAATTGATCGAAAAAGGCGGCGACCCGAACAAGATCGTCAAAGCGCAAGGCTTGGTGCAGATCTCGGACGAAAAGGTATTGCTGGAATACGTCACCAATACTTTGGACGCCAACCCGCAGTCGATCGAAGATTACAAGAACGGGAAAGACCGCGCAATCGGCTTCCTCGTCGGGCAAATCATGAAAGCGACAAAAGGGCAGGCCAACCCGCCGCTCTTGAACAAAATCCTCCTCGAGGAAATCGCGAAACGATAATCAGAAAAAGGATGGCTCACTCAGCCATCCTTTTTTTTGTAGATTATTTTAATGAAGTGGATTCGGGAAGTTCGAAGTTTAATGAGGAATATTATTGCTTGAGATTCCGCTCCAAGGGGACGCTTTCCGGAGGGCTCGCATTGAGCCGCTTCGATCGCTACGCGCTCTGCAGGGTCTCAATTGTCTCGCTAATCCTCCCGGAGTCGCCCCTTTCCGCTCCATCTCTAGGTATAGAATGGAAATTCAAATGTTTTCTGCATTGAATTATGTGAACAGTTTTGATTTGTTCGATAAATGCGCGGAAAAGATGAATCATCCTTAATATTAATATTTAGTCTAACTAGGCGTCTCCACCAATGGATGATGACGATCAACAGCGATACTTCCTCGCGCACAACACCCAATGAAATCTGTCAGCCGAACCGCGCAAACGGGCGAGCCGACGCAATAAGACAAATGCTCTTCTTGGCTTATTGCAAGAGGCCAGCCCAAAGCGGGAGGCGAATGCTTTACGATGAAATAATCAACGGACGATTCATTTCGCTATCAAGTCCAGCTAAGCGACGATACCAGCGGATGAAGACAATCAACAGTGACACTTCTTCGCACGTAACATCCAATGAAATCTAAAAGCTGGACCGCGCACACGGGCGAGCCGAAGCGATGAGACAAGTGCTCTTCTTGGCTCATTGCGGGAGGTATGCCCAAAGCGGGAGGCGACTGTTTTATGATGAAATAATCAACGGACGATTCATTTCGCTATCAAGTCCAGCTAAGCGTACTTCTCGGCTCATTGCGGGAGGCCAGCCCAAAGCGGGAGGCGGCTATCTCGTGATAAAATGTATAATGAATTATCCATCTCGCTCTCACGTCTAACTTACTGCTCCGCATTCTGCATTATAAAACAGCAACCGACTGCGAAATGTAGACTTAATTGGAACAATTCCACAGCTTTTTGCTTAAAAGTTTGCCGCAAAGGGAAAAGAACAGGTAAACTGTTTTGTAAGGAGACGTGATAGAATGATGACGGAACTGGAATATTTTGAGCATGCCATCTCACTGGAGAAATATATGGCGCAGATGGAATCCAATCAGGAAAAAACCTACGCGATCTATGAGAAATTCGAGTTGCCGGCCGATCCGGAATTTATCGATATGCTGAAACAGCAGCAATTGAAGATCTTGGCGATTACCGAAGATTGGTGCGGCGATGCGATGATGGTCAACCCGATTCTCCGGAAATTGGCAGAATTGGCGGATCTCGAAGTCCGTTGCGTCTACCGTGATGACAACCCCGAACTCATGGACCGTTATTTGACGGATGGCGGAAAGTCGATCCCGAAATACATTTTCCTATCTGAAAGCGGGGGCATGGGGGCCGCGTTCGCCGAAAGTCCAGCAGATGGTCGATGAAAAGAAAGCGAAACTGCCGGAAAAAGAAGATCACCAATACGAGCTGCATTGGAAAACGGTAATCGGGGAGATATCCGACCGTTTCACGTCCGATCCGGAGCTCTGGCAAGATACGTATGAAGACATTCGCAAGAGCTTGCAGAAAAGCTTGGCTTAACACTATACAGACAGCCGGCTGCAGAATGCCCGTCCGCGGGAACTTTCTGCAGCCCTGTCATGTCCTGTTTCTATAGAATGGTCCAGAAAGGCTGAATCCGATGAAACGAGCACGCATAATTTATAACCCGACATCCGGCAGGGAATTGTTCCGCCGCCACCTCCCGGAAGTATTGGAAAAGATGGAAATCGCAGGATACGAAACGTCCTGCCACGCGACTACCTGTGAAGGGGACGCAGTGAAAGCGGCGGAATATGCAGTCGAGCGCAAATTTGATTTGGTGGTGGCAGTCGGTGGGGACGGGACGCTTAATGAAGTCGTCTCCGGAATCGCCAAATACCCGGTACGCCCGAAAGTGGGCTTGATTCCAATGGGCACGACCAATGATTTTGCACGGGCCGTGCGCATCCCACGTGATATCAATCGCGCTGTCGACATCATCATCAAAGGCGAATCGATCCCTGTCGATATCGGGGTTATGAACGATGATCGCTATTTCGTCAATATTGCCGGAGGAGGGCGCTTGACGGAGTTGACGTATGAAGTGCCGAGCAAGCTCAAGACGGTGCTTGGACAGTTGGCGTATTATTTGAAGGGCATCGAGATGATTCCTTCGATTCGCTCATCCCGTGTCCGTATTGAATACGACGGCCAAGTGTTCGATGACAAAGCGATGATGTTTTTGATCGGACTGACGAATTCCGTTGGCGGCTTTGAAAAACTTGCGCCAGATGCTAGCATCAACGACGGCAAATTTACCTTGCTTATTTTGAAGGAATTGAACATGGCGGAATTTATCCGTGTGGCATCTCTTGCGCTTCGAGGAGAGCATTTATCTGACCCGCATGTGTTGTATGTGAAAGCGAGCAAGATTTCCGTGACTTCCAATGAACGCGTATTGCTGAACCTCGACGGTGAGTTCGGCGGCATTTTGCCGGCTACCTTCGAAAACCTGGAGCGTCACATTGAAATGTTCGTGCCGCTGGAATATATCAAAGAAAAAGACCGCAAATAAAAAAGCGATCCGCTCATCCCTATAATGGGGTGAATGGATCGCTTTTTTGATAGCTCAGTATTCCAGCAATTCGATCGCTTCGTCTTGGTCCGCCGCAAGCTTCGGCAAGCCTTCAATCGGTTCCCAGCGATACTGTACGATAAGGCCGTTGTCGCGCCCTTCGCTTTTGATGGTGTGTTCGAATTCGTCGATTTTCTCGCCCGTGTATTCAAAATGGAAGATGTTGCGCTCGTACGCTTTATCTTTATGCGCCGGGTAATAATTGTATTTGTGGATTTTCCCGACGAATTCCAGCACATCACGCGGCAAGCCGGTTTCTTCTTTCACTTCACGGTATAGGGCATCGATCAATAATTCGTCTTCCCCAATTGTTCCGCCTGGCACTTGCAAGCCGACTTCGGGTTCGCCTTTGTACTCGAATACGAGCAATTCTCGGTTGTGTTCTTCGCCTCTGGTAATATAGGCAAATACCTTTCTGCTTGTTTCCATATGAATCATCCTTTTCTTTTGTTCATTATAGAATACTAAAAATTCAGCAAAATTTCAATGGGGATGTTTTCATTTTGTCACAGCTTATTCAAACATCGGGCGGAATCGGATGCCTCGCAGAAGTTTATGGGAGGGCCTTTGAGG
This sequence comes from Planococcus sp. A6, assembly GCF_028823615.1. Lineage (GTDB taxonomy): Bacteria > Bacillota > Bacilli > Bacillales_A > Planococcaceae > Planococcus. The sequence continues at coordinate 20,554 of NZ_JAPEHT010000005.1, read as the reverse complement.
TACAATAAAACATATAACGGGCTGTGCTTTGGCCTATGTAAAGGGGACGAGAATTTTGGGATTTGAAGATGTGGCTTTACAAAGCCGGATACTGACCTTGATGACCCTATCATTCCACATCATCTACGCGACGATTGGTGTGGGGGTCCCACTCATGATCATGATTGCCCAATGGGTCGGAATTAGAAAAAATGACGAGCATTATATCCTCCTGGCACGTCGCTGGGCGAGAGGGTTTGTCATCACGGTAGCGGTCGGCGTCGTGACCGGTACCGCAATCGGGCTGCAATTATCCTTGTTGTGGCCAAACTTTATGCAGATGGCAGGGAATGTCATTGCGCTCCCGCTGTTCATGGAAGTCTTCGCCTTTTTCTTTGAAGCGATTTTCCTCGGAATTTATTTGTATACGTGGGACCGTTTTGAAGACCAGCGCAAACATTTCCTATTGCTGGTTCCGGTCGCACTCGGAGCGGCTGCTTCCTCTGTATTTATCACTATCGTCAATTCGTTCATGAATGCGCCGCAAGGGTTTGATGTGTTGAACGGCGAGCTGGTAAATGTGAGCCCATTGCTTGCGATGTTCAGCCCGGCCGTGCCGACGAAAGTCGCACACGTCCTGTCGACAGCGTTCATGACGAGCGCCTTCGTGTTGGCATCGATCGCTGCCTTCCGTTTGCTGCGCGGGTCGAATCATATTTACCACAAGAAAGCGTTGTTCCTGACAATGAAGCTCGCGCTGATCTTTTCGGTTGCGACCGCTATCATCGGCGACTTTTCAGGGAAATACTTAGCCGAATACCAGCCAGAGAAGCTGGCAGCTGCCGAATGGCATTTTGAAACGGGATCGGAAGCTGAACTTGTGTTGTTCGGTGTGTTGGACGGCGAAGAGCCGAAATACGCAATCCGCGTTCCATATGCGCTCAGCATTTTGGCGCACGGTGTACCAAGCGGTGAAGTTATCGGCTTGAATGATTTCCCGGAAGATGAAATTCCGCCGCTGTGGATCCATTACCTCTTCGATACGATGGTCACGCTCGGCATGTGGCTGGCGTTCTTCTCCTTCGTGTACGTCGTCGGAGCGTGGCGCGGTTGGTCCATTGTCACGAAACAATGGTTCCGCTGGCTGACCGTGCTGAGCGGGCCGCTCGCGATGCTCGCGATTCAGGCCGGCTGGTGGTTCACGGAAGTCGGCAGGCAGCCGTGGATCTTGCGCGGCTACATGAAGACGAGTGAAGGGGCGACAGCAAGTGGCCAAGTCGATTTGATGATCGTCATGTTCGCCGGTCTCTATGTCATTCTCGGAATCGGGACCGTTGTCGTCTTGTCACGCATGTACAAACGTAATCCGGTCGAGAAGGAATTGGCACAGCGTGAATCTGCAAAAGGCGGTGAGGAATAATGACACTCGAAATTATCGGGATTTCCGTTCTTTGGCTGTTTTTGTTCCTCTATGTCATCGTAGCGTCGATTGATTTCGGCGCCGGATTCTTTAACGCCTACAGTGCTTTTTCCGACAAACAGCATATTCTGACAGGCATCATCCAGCGCTATCTGTCGCCGGTATGGGAAGTGACGAACGTCTTTTTCGTTTTCTTCTTCGTCGGCATCATCGGGTTCTTCCCGCAGACGGCGTTCTACTACGGCACGACGCTTCTCGTGCCGGCAAGCATTGCGCTTATTTTGCTGGCAGTGCGTGGTTCCTATTACGCCTTCGCTACTTATGGCGCGAAAATCAATCACCGTGGTTATATCTATATGTACGGCTTATCTGGTCTACTGCTTCCGGCGGCACTGTCGCCGGTGCTGGCCATTTCAGAAGGCGGCTTCATGCGCCTTGAGGGCGGGCAGCCCTCGCTTGATTACTGGGCGCTGTTTACAAGCCCCTTGATGTGGAGCATTGTCGTCTTGAGCATTGCCGCAGTATTGTATATTTCTGCCGTGTTCTTGACTTGGTATGCCTGGAAAGCTGGAGACGAAAAAGCGACGCAGCTCGTCCGCAAATACGCATTGGTTTGGGCAGGCCCGACGATTGTCACGGCGACCGGCATCATTTTTGAACTTCGCGGGCACAATCCAGAACATTATGCGAGCTTGCTCGATTTGTGGTGGATGTTCGCGCTGTCGTTCCTGTTGTTCCTGGGTACCGTGTTCTTGATCTGGAAAAAGCGCAATTACGGCTTGGCGTTCATCCTGCTCGTCGGCCAGTTCTTTACCGCGTTTTTTGCCTACGGGGCATCGCATTACCCGTACCTGTTGTATCCGCATTTGACAATTTACGATAGCTTCACGAATGAATCGATGGCGATCGCCTTGATCATCGCCTTTATCGCAGGGCTTGGGCTATTGCTGCCGTCGCTCTATCTCTTATTCCGCCTGTTCCTCTTCGACAAAGATTACGTCAAAGGGAAATCGGATTATCATGCCTAAGGAGGCTGTGAAAGATGAATGATTTCTTCATTTTCTATGCGCCGTTTCTGGTGATCATCCTGGCGATTGCCGTCGGTTTCTGGATATCACTGAAAGATGGCCCGGTAACGAAAGACAAAAAATAAAACTGTGGCGGGAATTTCCCGCCGCAGTTTTTTACTGCTTAAAAAGCGGATATGTTACAATAAGTCAATGTGAAATGGAGTGAACGTAATGAAACCAGTAACGAAAAATGACCGCTTGTCCGTCTACGTCGAAGACTTGACGCATGATGGTGCCGGCGTTGCCAAAGTGGACGGCTATCCGCTATTCATCAAAGATGCATTGCCCGGGGAGACCGTCACAGTGCATGTATTGAAAACATTGAAATCCTACGGGTTTGCGAAACTCATCTCGATCGAAGAGAAATCCGCAGACCGCATCGATGCGCCGTGCCCGGTGTTTGAGATTTGCGGCGGCTGCCAATTGCAGCACCTGTCCTACGAAGGGCAATTGAAATACAAAGAGAAAGTCGTGCGCGATGCGATGGCGCGACTCGGCAAATTGCCGGACGTGCCGGTCCATCCGGTCAAAGGCATGGACAATCCGTGGCGCTACCGCAATAAATCGCAGATTCCGTTCGGCCAAGAAGATGGGCGTGTCGTCGCTGGTTTCTACCAGCCGCGCTCGCACCGTATTGCGGATACCGATATCTGCTTGATTCAGACACCGGAAGCGGATATTTTGATGGCGTCGCTCAAGCGTAATTTGCAGGACATGGGCATCGAGCCGTATGAAGAAAAGACGCATCGCGGCATGCTGCGCCACGTCGTTCTGCGCAAAGGGCGCGTGACAGGCGAATTGATGGTCGTGTTGGTGACGAAAAAGCAGAAATTCCCGCAAGCAGAGCGCGCCGTGGAAGCGATCCGTGCGGCATTGCCGGACGTGACGTCAATCATGCAGAACGTTAACCCAGAAAAGACCAATGTCATTTTCGGGAATGAAACGATCAATCTATGGGGCAAGGACATCATCGAAGACCGGATTGGCGATGTGCGTTTCGAGATCTCTGCGCGTTCGTTCTATCAGGTCAACCCGGAACAGACGGAAGTGCTGTACGGTCAGGCGCTAGATTACGCGGGGCTGACAGGAACGGAAACGGTGATCGATGCGTATTGCGGCATCGGCACGATTTCGCTATTCCTTGCACAGCGCGCGAAATTCGTCATGGGTGTCGAGATCGTCCCGCAGGCGATTGAAGATGCCAAACGCAATGCCGATTTGAACGGCTTTACGAATACCTTATTTGAAGCAGGACCCGCCGAAGAAGTCATTCCGCGCTGGTATAAAGATGGCAAAGAAGCCGATGTGCTTGTCGTCGACCCGCCGCGCAAAGGCTGCGATGAAGCACTCCTTCAAACGATGCTCGAACAACAGCCAGAGCGCATCGTTTACGTCTCCTGCAACCCGGCGACGCTGGCACGCGACCTGCGAATTTTGGAAGACGGCGGCTACCGGACGCAGGAAGTCCAGCCGGTCGATATGTTCCCGCAGACGACGCACGTTGAATGTGTCGCGTGGCTGACGAGAAGCTAATTCTTTATTAGTTAATGGAATTAAATGTAAAAACCCCATCCCTGATGACTGTTCTTTGAACAGCATTGGGGGTTTTTTTATGCAATAGGGGATCAAAATGAAAATTTGTACTTTAGCAGGAAGGAATATTCTGCGGGACAGGGAAGTAATCAATCATCAGTGACGGAGTGCGACCATGGAATTGCGGATGCTTCAACGAAGGAGGGAACGGTATGAAAATCGGCATTATCGTGCATTCCCAGACCGGGCATACCTTGCTTGTCGGGGAACAGCTTCGTGAAAAATTACAGGGCGATGGCCACAAAGTGCAGTTAAGGAGGATGCAAAATCTCGAGAATGAAGAAACGAAAAATCCAACAGCTGTACAATTGGATTCATTGCCGGAAATCAAAGGATATGATGCTTTGATTTTTGGTGCATGGGTGCAGGGCTTTACGCTATGTCCTGGGTTTATAAAGTATGCGGAACAACTTTCGGATCTCGGCCAAGCACCGGTATCTTGTTTCTTGACGCAGCAATTCCGCTATAAATGGATGGGCGGCAATAGGGCCATGTCCAAAATGACGACATCGCTTGAAGCAAAAGGGGGAGTGGTCAAATCGACGGCCATAATCAATTGGTCCCATAAGAAAAGAGAACAGCAAATCGAGGAATTGGCCGAACGCTTCAGCAGTCAATACAAAGCGTAGGCAATGGAAAGGGAGCAGGCCAAGTAGCAAGAAAGGGAGTCGGAAATCATGTCAGACATCCACTTTAAACGGCTGGCGGATGATGCACAGTCACTGGAGCGGTTCAGGGAGTTGAATGTTTTGTTTGCGGATGCCTTTGAGGAACAAGAAACGTATCTCGAAAACCCGCCGCCCGATGGCTATCTCCAATCTTTATTGGCAAAAGAGCATGTCCTCGTTTGTGTTGCATTGTCTGGCGGCGAACTTGCAGGCGGGCTTGTCGCGTACGTCTTGGATAAATTCGAGCAGCAGCGGAAGGAAGTATACATCTATGATTTGGCGGTGGCCAGCAAATACCGCAGGAGAAAAGTCGCAACCGGACTGATTCAGTTTGTCCAGGCGGAAGCGCAAGGTTTAGGCGCGTGGGTTGTCTTTGTCCAAGCGGATCCTGTGGACACGGCTGCCGTGAAACTATATAGCTCGCTTGGAACAAGAGAAGATGTATTTCATTTTGATTTCACCTTAGAGGAACGAAAATGACCACCACGTTCCGTATCTGGCGTTAGGTGTTGAGGCAGGACAATGGACATTATATGTGGAAGTAGAGACCAGGAGTTTTCTGGAGGAGGAGTAGGGATGTACGAACAAAAAACGAAAGAACACGAAGGCAGTGTCATTGAATTCATCGAATCGGTCGAAAAGCCGTCAAAAAAAGAAGATGCTTACCGACTGCTGGAGATTTTTGAACAAGCGACCGGGCATCCGGCGAAAATGTGGGGAGACAGCATCATTGGCTTCGGTTCTTATCATTACCGCTACGCAACCGGCCATGAAGGCGATGCACCGCTTGCTGGATTTTCCCCGCGTAAAGCGAAAATCAGCTTATACCTGACAGGCTGTGCAGAAAAAGAGCCGGATGCACTCGAGCGTCTGGGGAAATGCACGTCGGGCAAATCCTGCATCTACATCAATAAACTCAGCGATATCGATTCGGAAGTGCTGAAAGAATTGATCCAAAATGCAGCAGCGTATTTGCAGGAGCGCTATCCTGACAAAGGCTGAGCTGAAATTTGTCGAAACGAGGGCGGACCAAAAAATTATCGGCAGTTTTTCTTTTGGCAGGTTTTAGGCTGTGATCGTTTCGGGTATAGAAATAGTGATACTATCTGCAAGGAGAGAAGAAGCACGATGGAACACATACCCGAGTCAAAATTCGAAGACAAACGGTCGATGGTCATTGATGAGCTCGTTTCGAAGAATGTCTTCAAGATCAACGGCAGGCAGCTTTACGAACTGTCCTTATATGAACTGTTAAAGGAATATACCGATAAAAGCCTAAGCTCATGAGCTCAGGCTTTTTTAGATATCTATGGCCCTGGAAAAGGGTTAATTTTGCATCATGTGGGAGGAACAGTCATGCATCATCAAAAACTGGAAGACTACCGCAAAAACAAGCTCGACGAAATGACGATTGCCCAGTTGCAAAAAGAAATGGAAACGGGCAAGCTGACGTCGGAAGAACTCGTGCTGATGTATAAAGAAAATATTTCGCTGCGCGATAAAAATACCCACGCCGTGCTTGAGATCAATCCCGACGCCTTGCTTATTGCCCAAGCGCTGGATTTCGAACGGAAGTATAAAGGGCCGCGCTCGAAACTGCACGGCATCCCTCTGCTCGTCAAAGACAATATGGACACTGGCGATAAAATGCATACAAGTGCCGGTTCACTTGCCATGGCCGACCATTACGCGCTGCGCGATGCGAAAGTGGTGGAAAAACTGCGTGCGGCGGGTGCGATCATTCTCGGAAAAACCAATATGACCGAGTGGGCGAATTTTATGAGCGATAAAATGACCAACGGCTATAGTTCGCGGGGCGGCCAAGTGAAAAACCCATACGGCGCATTCGATGTCGGCGGGTCGAGTTCAGGATCGGCGGCCGGAGTGGCTTCGAATCTGGCTACGGCTGCGGTCGGGACGGAAACTTCCGGTTCGATCATCAACCCGGCAGCGCAGAACAGCCTCGTCGGCATTAAGCCGACGATCGGCCTCATCAGCCGCGCAGGGATCATTCCCTTATCGCATACGCAAGATACTGCCGGGCCGCTTGCACGCACAGTGGAAGATGCGGTTACGGTGTTTGCGGCTTTGGTCGGGTCAGACCCGAATGACGAAATCACGCTGTTTGCCGAGCAGTTCAAGGGCTATGATTGGCAGCAGCATTTAAAACAAGACGGGTTATCTGGGGCTGTATTCGGTATGGACCGCCAATTGTTCACGGATATTACGGGACAGCAATCTGCCGCATTCGAGCAGGCCATGGAGCAGCTGCGGGCATGCGGAGCCACCATCAAAGAAATCGATCTTGGCGCCGATCAGGAAGATCTCGGTTTTGCGGTGCTGCTCCATGAATTTAAATCAGACTTAAACGCCTATTTGGCGCGCTCGAATCCCGATCACCGGATCCGTTCAATGAGTGACATCATTTCATATAATGAAGAGCATGCGGAACAGATGTTGAAATTCGGCCAGAATTTATTGGAGCAGGCCAATGGCATGAGCGGAAACTTGACGGAGAGGGAGTACGTCGAGGCGCTTGAACGCAACATAAGCGCCTCGGGCAAGCCGGGGCGGATGCGCTTGTTCTGCCGCAGGATTTTGGCTGCAATATCGGGGCTGCTGCAGGGTTCCCTTCGATCACGGTGCCGTCTGGAATGACGGAATCAGGAGAACCGTTCGGCATCACGTTTACCGGACAGGCATTTGACGAACCGAAGTTGATTGAATATGCTTATGCGTTTGAACAAGCGACAGTGGGACGGAGGCGCCCCTCATAAAAAATCCCCTTCTTTGGAATTTCATCCGAGGAAGGGGATTTTTTATTTGATCTGGCGCCATACATGTTCCAAGAAAATCTGCAGTTCGGCATCGTCCGTGCTTTGGCCTAAAGTAGTCAGCACACTGTTGACGATCGCTTTACGCGGGTTTGGAGCTATAAGTTCATCGGCAAGAAATGCGATCATTTGCTGCAAGTCCGGATTTTTTTCAGCAGCGGCAAGCGCCTGCAATTGCTTTGATCTGTCGGCTAAAGTTGGCGACTGCCCGTTTTGCTCTAGCAGATGCTCGGATAAAAATCGCTTGCCGTCTTTTAATTGGGCCTCTACTGCTTGTTTCATGCGATGGACGATGTAGACCGTTAGTTCATCAAGCGGCAGCTGCTGGCCAGTGCCGAGCCGCCAAACATGCATCAATTGCTGGAGCGCTCCGTTGGCCATCGCGGCATTTTCCAGTGCATAAGGACGCACCTCTTCACCGAACATATCCACAATGCGGCTGCTCAGCCACTTGAGCTCCGCAATGTACTGGCTTTTCCCGAAAGCTTTCAATTCCTCGTCTTGTGAATAGAAGATGCTTTCGTACAGGGAGAATAGGTTCTTCTCATGATTCATGCGGATGCGAATCGCTAATTGTCTCGCAAACAGGTCGGTGTCGGATGGAGATTCCCCGAAAGCGGCGGCGATGCGTTGTGCGCGGATATCTTCACTGATCGATTCCATCAAAGCGATCAGGCATTCCGATTTCGACGTGAAGTAATTATAAAAAGTTCCTTTGGAGATGCCGGCTTCATCCAGAATGTCCTGAATAGATGAAGCGTTATAGCCCTTCTGGATGAATAAGCGATGGGCGGCATGGACGATTTGCTGTTTTTTAGGATTCATAATATCCCCTTTTTGGACTGATAGTATAAAAAAAGCATACCGTCAAAAGCTGATGAAATCAATGTTTCGAACTTATAGACTGTTCTCAGGACGTCTTTCTTGTAAAAAATATACCATGAGTATAAAATGTGTCAATAGAGTATAATCAGCCGAATTAAATCGGCGAGACGGAGGAAAGAAAGATGAAAGAAACATCGAAACCACCTTATGCAATCATCGCCATTTTGTTCACCGGGGCATTTGTAGCGATTTTCAATCAAACCCTTTTGAATATTGCACTCCCGGAAATCATGACCGACTTGAACGTAGACGCTGCGACGGCTCAATGGCTCGTCACGGGTTATATGCTCGTCAACGGTATCCTGATTCCGGCGAGCGCTTATTTGATCCAGCGTTATTCCAACCGGGCCATCTTTATTGTCGCGATGTCCTTGTTCTCACTCGGGACTTTGCTTGCCGCACTCGCGCCGACATTTGCTGTCCTATTGATTGGCCGTATGGTCCAGGCGTCAGGCGCTGCCCTCATGATGCCTTTATTGATGAATGTCATGCTCGCCGCGTTTCCCGTCGAAAAAAGAGGGCAGGCAATGGGCGTCTTTGGGATGGTCATGGTCGTAGCGCCGGCAATCGGCCCGACGCTCTCGGGCTTTATCGTCCAAACCTATTCGTGGAGAATCCTGTTCTTTATCGTATTGCCGGTCGCTTTGATTCCGTTATTGCTCGGGATCTTCAAATTGAAAAACCTGACCTTCCAAAACCGTGAGCTGTCGCTTGATCCATTGTCTCTCGTGCTATCGAGCCTTGGGTTTGGCGGGTTGCTTTACGGATTCAGTTCGGCCGGCTCGCTCGGCTGGGAAAATCCGGCTGTTTATTTAACGATAGCGGTCGGCCTATTGTCCTTAACAGCCTTTGCGTTCCGACAAATGAAGTTAAAAGAACCGCTATTGGAGCTGCGCGTCTATAAGCATCCGATGTTCGCATTGTCGTCGGTTATTTCAGTCACTTTGTCGATGGCAATGTTTTCGGCCATGATCCTCATGCCGATCTACATCCAGACCATTAAAGGCATCTCCCCGATCCAATCCGGTTTGATGATGCTGCCGGGAGCGCTCGTCATGGGGGTTATGTCTCCAATTACAGGCCGCATTTTTGACCGATATGGAGCTAAAGTGCTGGCATTGCCTGGATTGGCTCTTGTTGTCATTACTACCTATTTGTTCAGCAATCTGACGCTGGATACGGGTTACTATGAAATTATGGCCATCTATACATTGCGCATGTTTGGCATATCAATGGTCATGATGCCGGTCATGACGAACGGGCTCAACCAATTGCCGATGAAATTTTATCCGCACGGAACGGCCATCAACAATACTTTACAGCAGGTTTCCGGCGCAATCGGTTCAGCGTTTCTTGTCACTTTGATGAATACGCGCACCGAATCGACGGCACAAGAACTGGTCGCTTCGGGGACAAGCGCGCAGGCAGCGACCATTCCTGCCATGCTCGAAGGCATCAACTTTTCGTTTACAGTGTCGACTTACATCGCACTCGCTGCGTTTCTGTTGGCGTTATTCATTAAAAAGCCCAACCAGAAAGCGACAGAAAGACAAAAAGAACGCGTCTATAAACAACGCTATGCAGATTGACAAGAGGCGGCTCCTTCTAAAAAAGGAACCGCCTTTTCATTTGCCGAAAAAGGCGGCAAAGAGCCGGATATGGTACACTTAAGGCATCGAAAAGAAGGTGGAATGACACATGAATTTTATAGAAGAACTAAGTCCTGTCTGGCAGGATAAATGGAAACAAACTGGCTTTACAGAAGCGATGCCGATCCAGGAACAGATGATTCCGGAAATGCTCGCAGGAAACGACATCGTAGCGGAATCTCCGACCGGTTCGGGGAAAACACTGGCTTACCTGTTGCCGATCTTGGAACGAGTCGATCCGAAAAAACCGAATACACAAGCGATGATCATTGCGCCGTCACAAGAGCTCGCGATGCAAATCGTTAACGTCTTGCGTGAATGGACAACGGGGACGGATGTCACTGTCACGCCGTTGATCGGCGGCGCGAATATCCAGCGCCAATTGGACAAATTGAAGAAAAAACCGACAATCGTCGTGGGTACACCAGGGCGCTTGAACGAATTGGTCAAAACCAAGAAACTTAAGATGCATGAAGTACGCATCATGGTTCTTGATGAAGGCGACCAATTGATGGCACGGGAACACCGCGGCATCATGAAGGACCTCATTGAAAGAACGCAGCAAGATCGTCAGCTCGTATTGGTATCGGCGACCATTACAGAAGAAATCGAATTGGTGGCAGAACGCCTGATGAAGCAGCCGACACGCTTGCAAGTATCGGCTGAACAGTTGCCGAAACAAGGTAAAGTGACGCATTCGTTCATTAAAGTCGATGAACGCGACAAGACCGACTTGCTTCGCAGCCTATCGCATATGACAGGCGTAAAAGCACTTGCATTCGTCAACAATCTCGACCAAGTGTTGATGAAGGAAAGTAAGCTGAAATTCCGCGACGCCAAAATCGCGACTTTGCATTCCGAAATGAAAAAAGAAGAACGCAAGAAAGCATTGGACGATTTCCGTAAAGGCGACACGGCGGTATTGATCGCGACCGAAGTGGCAGCGCGCGGGCTTGATATCGACCAATTGACGCACGTCATCCATGTCGATGCACCGATGACAGTCGAGCAATATTTGCAGACGCTTCTGGCTTATGCCGATGAAAAGCATTATAAGAAATTGACGAAAGAATTGCCGAATAAGCCGGTGCAGAAAATCATGCATGGCGGCGAATTGGTGGAAGGCAATAGCAAAACCATTACAGCAAAGGGGAAAAAATGATGAGCTTTCAGGACAAGTTAGCGCAATATGCGGAATTGACTGTCCGTGTCGGCGTCAATGTCCAACCGGGGCAGGAGCTATTGATTGCGACGACGACGGATACCGTGGAATTCACGCGTTTGGTCGTCGAGAAAGCCTACGAAGCAGGGGCTAAGCAAGTCCATGTCGCGTTCACGGACCCGTCAGTTATACGGACGCATTACGAATTGGCACCGGACGCCGCGTTTCACGAATTTCCGGATTGGGTCGTCAAACAGCGCGACGCCATCATCGATCATAAAGGTGCATTCTTGTGGATCGATGCGGAAGACCCGGATTTGCTTACAGGCATTCCTGCAAAACGCTTAAGCGATGCGCAAAAATCCGCTGGAAAAGCATTGGAACGCTATCGCCAGGCTGTCGGATCCGATAAGATCGCTTGGTCGATCGTTGCGATCCCCTCTGAAAAATGGGCGCAAAAAGTGTTCCCAGACGAAGAGGATCAAATGGCTGCTCTGTGGCAAGCGATTTTCCAGACCGTGCGCATCGGAGACGGTGACGCAGTCGCGTTGTGGCAGGAACATATCGCCAACCTGGAACGACGGGCGGCCGCATTGAACGAACGGCGCTACCGGAAATTGCATTACCGTGCGCCAGGAACCGATTTGACGATCGGCTTGCCAGATGGCCATATTTGGATGAGCGGCGCTTCCCGCACACCGGACCATGTGCCGTTCATCGCCAATATGCCGACTGAAGAAGTATATACCGTGCCGGCCAAACTGGAAGTTGAAGGCACCGTGCGTAATACGAAGCCGCTCGTTTACCAAGGCAATATCATCGATGGCTTCACGTTGCGCTTCGAAAATGGCCGTATTACAAAAGCTCAAGCAGAAATCGGCCAGGAACTATTGGATGAATTGCTTTCAGCCGACGAAGGCGCAGCATATCTCGGGGAAGTGGCGCTTGTGCCGGTGGAATCGCCGATATCGGCTTCCGGCATTTTGTTCTACAACACCTTGTTCGATGAAAATGCATCGAATCATTTGGCAATCGGCGATTCCTACCCGACTTGCCTCGAAGGCGGAAAAGACTTGGAACGCGACCAATTAAAGGATTACGGATTGAATACATCGATCGTCCATGAAGATTTCATGATCGGCTCGAGCGAGATGGACATCGACGGCATTACAGAAGACGGCAAGACCGAAGCGATTTTCCGAAAAGGAAATTGGGCATTCTAACGAGGTGAGCACATGAAAAAGACAATGAGTGCGGCAGCAGCTGGGCTATTGCTAATAGCAGGGAATACGGCATCTGCGGAGCCGCAAATTCCTGCCGCTTATGTGGCGATCGGCGATTCACTGGCGGCAGGCCAGACGCCGAACCGGTCAATCGACAGCGGTTATACAGATTTGATTGCGCAGGAATTAACGCGCAACCAGCCGCTGGCGTTCTATTCGAAAGACTTGGCTTTCCCTGGATTCACCACAGGAGATGTCCTGGAAAGCATCGAGTCGGATGAAGCAAAAGAGCTGCTTGGCCAAGCGAACATTATCACGGTGTCTGCCGGAGCGAATGATTTGCTGCGCCTCGTGCAAGCGAATGCCGCTGAAGGGGCGTTGAGCTTTGAAGAGATCCAAGCGGATTACGCACTGAATGCGGCGCGTGAAAATGTCGAAACGATTCTTTCTGAACTGGAAGAGCTTGCGCCGTCAGCGGATATCTATGTAATGGGCTATTATTTTGCTTACCCGCATGCCCGTGACAGTCAAAAACAAGGCACGGCTGGGCAATTGGAGCAATTAAACGACATCCTCAAGCAGGAAGCAGAACAGGCGGGCGCGACATTTGTCGATGTAGCCGACCGTTTCGGTGAGGATGCCGTGGAACTCGTCCCAAATTCCGGAGACGTCCATCCGAACGTAGATGGCTATCAGGAGATGGCGAACGCATTCTTCGAGCAATACGGCGAAGGGTTTAAAGTAGAAGATGCAGAACTTCCGGAACCGGCGCCTGTAACGTTCGAAGAAATCCAGCAAATGCAAGAACAGGAAGAGCCGTCAGGTGAAGCGAATGAAGAAGAGGCCGATTCGGAAGATGTTTCAAGTGACGATTCTGCCACCAAGCCTTCTGAAGGCAAAGATCTGGATTATTTAGCGATTCGCCAGGCATTGCCGCTCATTTAAAAAGCTTAAGCAATATAAAAAGACCGGAGAAAATGAATCATTTTCTCCGCCTTTTATTGTTCAGCGGCTTTTTCGTGAGTCGCTGCGGTTACGTGCATCGTTTTCATTGTTTGCATTGTTCTTCTTGCGGTTGTTCATCACTTTACGGATGATCGGGTATGCAATCGGCCCGTATTTAATCGCAGATCTGACAAGTCTTCCAATAGCCATATTTATCGCTCCATTCATTTTTTCGTATTGAGGTTTAATAGAGTTTTCCCGATTTCAGCCTTTTTTAAACCTCTGTCGGGGCATTGGCGTGTGCGATCAGGATATCCTTATAGAAATGGACACTTGAAATGGAGACGTATTCAGCGTTGCCGTGCCAGTCGTCTCCACTCGGCCCGAACTCGATAGCGCCTTGCCCGCCGATTTTCTCGGCGTAATAACGGGTGTCGGCAGCGCCGTGCTGGCCGAACAGCACCGGCTGTTCCGAAAGCGTCGACTCGACGGCCTTCATCAAGGTCTGGATGTACGGATGGTCGTCCGTCGTCGTCAAGGCAGGGGTCGAACCGCTCGCCTTGTATTCCATATCGACATCGAGCGTGTTGGCCAGCTGTTCCATTTGGCGGACAATATCGTCCTTGTCCTGTCCCGGCATGAAGCGGATATCGTAGGACATCTTGCAGATTTCAGGCACTACATTATAACGGTCGCCTGCATTGATGATCGGCAAGTTAACGGAAGGCTGCTCATAGTATTCCGTCGATTCTTTGCGGAACGGCAAATCGTTCATGCCGGCATGGAATTTCATCGCCGATTCGATGGCGTTAATGCCTTCCCATGGGCGCGATCCGTGAGCCGGTTTGCCTTTGAATGTCAAATCCATTCTCAGGATGCCTTTCGATTGCAAGCCGATCTTCAAATGGGTTGGCTCACCACAAATGACAAAGTCGCCGTAATGGCCTTGATCGACCAGCCATTTCGACGTGTTGCGCCCGCCGATCTCTTCATCGGTGACGATATGTAGATGCACTTCGCGCGGCAATGCAGAAGCATCGAGGTCGACAAATGCCTGCATCATCGCGGCGACGCCGGCTTTCATGTCTGCCGACCCGCGGCCATATAGTTTGTCGCCTTCTTCGATTGGGGAAAATTGCTCTTTATGCCCCGGCACGACGTCGACATGGCCGTTCCAGATGATCTTTTCGGCGCCTCGCCCTTTAGCTGCTGTCAGCATGAGGTAGCCGTCGTTATCGTGTACTTCGACTTCTTCGCCTCGCTCTTTGAGCCATTCAGAGCAGAACATCAGCGCTTCGTTCGCTCCTTCTTTCGTATCGCTTTCGATTTTGATCAAATCCTTCAATAAATCAATCATTGATCCGGCAGTTTTCAAACTGCCTCCACCACCTTCCACAAAGTTTGCTAGTTTCTAATTACCCTAATCCGTTTGGCTGAAACGGCCTTGCAAGCCAAGTATGCGTTGTGTACAATACACATAATAGCGGAATAATTGTATACACCACAAGGGGAGCTTTGGCTGAGAGTGAACGAGTAAGTTCTTACCCTTCGAACCTGTAAGTTAACACTTGCGCAGGGATGTGGATGGAAAAACCGTTTTTTATATGGTTTTTAAAAACGGCCCTTCTGGTGATGTGCAAATCCAAAAGGAGGCAGTTTGAATGAGGAATAAACGTGTATTGTTAATGGTCGAAATTGCGATTTTTGCAGCTCTCGGCTTTGTATTGGATTTTATCGCCTTTCGCATGCCGCAAGGGGGATCGGTCAGCCTGGTCATGATCCCAATCGTGCTGATGGCATTCCGCAGGGGCATCGGAGCGGGTGTCATCACGGGGCTTTTAGTCGGCTTGCTGCAGATTGTCACGGGCTTTATCTCGGTAGCGCCGCTGTCGTTCGGCTTTGTGGTCATGCAAGTCATTTTGGATTATTTGCTGGCATATGGCGTCGTCGGTTTGGCCGGTATGATGCGCGGCCGCTACTTGGAAGCCGTGCGTGCGAGAAAGACCGGAAAAGTCATTGCCATGGTCGCGCTTGGCGTATTGATCGGGTCATTTCTCCGTTATGTGATCCATGTCATTACGGGGATCCTATTCTTCGGCATGTTTGCGGAAGGCAATGTCTTCGTCTATTCAGCAGTCTATAACGCTACTTATATGATTCCCGTTGCGATTGTCGCAGCGATTGTGTGCTCTTTGTTGTTCATTACAGCGCCGCGTTTGACGCAGCCGGATTCATGATGAAAGCCGCCTTATCGATAGGCGGCTTTTTTGATGGATAAAGAAAATAATGAATGCTGTTTATTGGTTATTTATGGGAAATCATCGGAAGGTATGAGAGGCGAGAGCGGCTTATTCTATGTTATAATGTCCAAATAGAATAGTTTGAAAGAAGGGTCAGTATGATAGCGACTAATGAAAAAGATATTGAAGGTTTGAAAAAAGCCGGACAAATGGTGGCAGAAATCCGTGAAACGATGAAAGCGGCCGTGAAGCCCGGGATTACGACGAAAGAACTCGATGAACTGGGCGGACGCCTGTTCAAAGAATGGGGCGGTGTCTCTGCTCCGAAATCGGAATATGATTTCCCGGGCTATACATGCATCAGCGTCAACGAAGAAGTGGCACACGGCATTCCAGGAAAGCGCGTTATCAATGACGGCGATATCGTCAATATTGACGTGTCCGGATCATTTGGGGAGTATTTCGCGGACACCGGCATTTCATTCGTGGTCGGTGAAGGGCACGAAGCGAAAGAAAAGCTTTGCCAAGCGGCGGAATCCGCATTTGAACGCGCCATGATGAAAGTGAAAGCCGGTGCCAAGCTGAACCAGATCGGCAAGGCAGTCGAACGCGAAGCGAAAGACCAGGGCTTGTTCGTCATCAAGAACCTGACAGGGCATGGCGTCGGGAAATCGCTTCACGAAGCACCGCAATATATCCTTAATTATTACGATGCATGGGAAACGACGATCTTGAAAGAAGGCATGGTGCTCGCAGTCGAGCCGTTTATTTCCCAAAAGGCTGAACATATCATCGAATCAGGCGACGGCTGGACCTTTATCACGCCGGATCAATCGCTCGTCGCACAGATCGAACATACCGTACTTGTCACAAAAGGCGAGCCGATTTTGCTGACGAAACTCGAAAAATAAAATCATCGAATATAAAAAAACAACCATCAGCCGATGGTTGTTTTTTTATGGCGTCATACCTGTTTTTGCGGGCTTCTTCTTAATCAACAAGATGCCAGTCAATAAAACACCGCTCAAAAATAAAGCTGCCGTACTGACCAGCATCTCGTCCATGCCGTGGCGTACGGCGATCGCGACGAACGCCCAGATGAAGACCAAAGTCAGCGGGATATCTGAATGGTGGAAACGTATATGAAGCGCCAAAGCGGTCGCCACGGTCAGCATGATGACCGTCCACAACTGATCGCTCAGCCCCCAGCCGCTCCAGCTATAGAAAGTCAGGACATAGCTAATATTGGCGATAGTCGCAACACTGATCCAGCCAAGATTGACCGAGACCGGCAAACGTTCCATAAAGCCCCGTTCTCCGTTTCCGTATTCCAAGTACAAAGCGATCAGCGACAATAGATAGGCAATCATTGCAGCAATCGACCAAATAAAGAACTCATAATGCCAGCAAAGCAGCCAGGCAATATTGAAAACAGCGCTCAAGATGAAATACAATGTTACTTTTGCTGAAGGGTGCACTCCTTTTTTCAAGCGCAGCCAAAAGCCGATGATCCAGATAGCCAATAAAATATATATAACGGACCAGATGGAAAATGCATAACCGGCCGGCGTAAAGAGGACCGGCACACGGTCGGAGATTTCACCGGTAGTCTGACCGTTGATCGGCAGTATATTCGCCAAGGCATTCATGGTGACGACGGCGATAAATGCCAGCGTCATCAGCAGTACGCGAATCATATGAAATCCCTCCTCAAATATCAGTATAAACTCGCCAGCCCGCACGACCAACAAGAAAGTGCAGGAAGTTTTTGAAAAATGGCGATATCGTGAAATGTGTCAGGCAGTCGCCGTTCCCGTTCTTTGAAGGGAGATGTTATACTTATTAATGTATTTTGAAAATTCGTGACTGCAGGGGGAAAAAAGATGACGAATACATATCCGGAAGTATGGGAGCTCGATAGTTTATTTTCAGGGGGAAGCGATTCAGCTGAATTGAGAACGCATCTGGACGCAACAGGCAATAAACTGGCCGATTTTGAACAAGCTGCTGCTACATTTGATGTGCCAAACCGAACAGCCGATGCGCAACTAATAGCGGCTTTCTTGGAAAAGACCAGTGATGTATCGGTGGACCTTCGCCAAGCCGGAGCGTTTATCGGCTGCTTGATGGCGCAAAACACCGAAGACAAAAAAGCGGCATTGCTGCAAAGTGAACATGCATTGATGCGATCCCGTTTCCAAAGTGCTTTCTTGAAATTCAAGCAGGCGCTCATGGAGACGGATCCGAATGTCTGGTCAGAGCTGCTTTCGACTGAAGACTTGCAGGAATTCGCCTTCGTCTTGGACGAATGGCGCAAAGAAGCGAAACGGTTATTGTCTGAACAAGAGGAAGGGCTTATTACATCGCTCGGCATCGATGGTTATCACGCGTGGAGCGAATTATACGATTTGCTGATCGCCTCCGTATCGGTCCAAGTGGATGTTGACGGTGAAGACAAGACCTTGTCAGTGGGGCAAGCGAATAATTTAAGCTCCCACCAGGATGCAACCGTAAGGAAGGAAGCCTACGACAAGCTGGAAGCGGCATGGGGCGAAAAAGAAGAGCTATTTGCCAAAACTTTGAACTCGCTCGCAGGATTCCGGCTGCAAATGTATAAAAAACGCGGCGTCGACAATGTGCTAGAAGAGCCGTTGCAGATGAACCGCATGAAACAGGAAACCTTGGATGTCATGTGGCAAGCCATCAGCGAACATAAACAGCCATTTGCGGATTACTTGGCGCGCAAGGCGCAACTGCTTGGTAAAGACCAGCTTGCCTGGTACGATGTCGACGCGCCAGTCGTGGAAAACTCCCAGTCGTTCGACTACGAACAAGGGTCGGAGTTCATCATCCGCCATTTCGGGAAATTCGGCCCGGAATTGGAGAAATTCTCCCGCCACGCGCTGGAAAACGGCTGGGTGGAAGCGGAAGACCGCGCGCATAAGATGCCGGGGGGCTTTTGCACATCGCTCCCGAAAAGCGGCGAATCGCGCATCTTCATGACCTATAGCGGATCGATGTCCAATGTCGCGACATTAGCCCATGAATTGGGGCATGCCTTCCATACGCACGCGCTGCAACCGATGCATGACTTGAACCGCAGCTATGCGATGAACGTCGCCGAAACGGCGTCGACTTTCGCGGAAATGATCGTAGCCGACGCAGCGGTCAAGAATGCTGTGACCAAAGAAGAGAAAATCTCGTTGCTGGAAGACAAGATCCAGCGCAGCGTGGCGTTTTTCATGAACATCCATGCCCGCTTCCTGTTCGAGACCAGATTCTATGAAGAACGCAAGAATGGCGTAGTTCCGGCAAGCCGCTTGAACGAATTGATGGAACAGGCACAAGAGGAAGCGTTTGCCGGCAGTTTATCGGAAGGGCATCCACATTTCTGGGCATCGAAATTGCATTTCTATATCACCGATGTACCGTTCTACAATTTCCCGTACACATTCGGTTACTTGTTCTCGCTCAGCGTGTATGCGAAAGCGCTCGAAGAAGGACAAGGATTTGAAGAGAAATATATGGCCTTGCTCCGGGACACGGCGATCATGAGTACAGAACAACTGGCGATGAAGCATCTCGGAGAAGATATCACCGAAAAAGGGTTCTGGGAAAAAGGCATTGCCTTGTGTACAAAAGATGTTGAGGAATTCATCAAATTGACTGCAGAAGAGGGATAAGATGAATCTGCTTTTTGAAGGGAAAACGTGTTATCTGCGCACACTCACCGTAGAAGATGCTGAAGACATGGTGCGGATTCTGGTGAAAAACCGCGATTATTGGGCGATTTATGAGCCGAGGCATCGCGATAGTTATTTCACGATCGCCGTACAGCGCGAGAAAATCCGTGAATCGATCTACCAAGCGAGAGAAAACCGGGAATACAGTTTTGGGATTTTCTCACACGACAGCAATCAGCTGATTGGCCATATTTCCATATACAGCATCAAGCGCTTGCCGTTCCTCAGCGCCTTGGTCGGCTACTCGATGGACGAACAGTTTATCGGCCGCGGCATTGCGAGTGAAGCGGTCCGCTTGATCACGGCTTTCGGATTTGAGCAATTGCGCCTCCACCGCGTGGAAGCGTACGTTGCCCCGGATAACATCGGCTCACTGCGCGTGCTCGAAAAAGCGGGATTTGAAAAAGAAGGCTTGCTCAAACAATTCCTGTTCATCAATGGGGAATGGAAAGACCATTATTATTACGCATTGCTCGAACAGGATTTTTGAAAGGGCAAGGCCGCCTATCTGAGATGGTGGAAGGATATGCGGAGATGGTTTGAAAGATAATGAAGGGAGAGGGTGCCAGATGAATCCCGAGAAATTATTTGCCTATCACCAATGGGCCAGCCAAAAGGTGCTGCAATTGGTGGGAGACTCAGGCGAAGAGTATTACACAAAAACAGGTGAAAATTCATTTCCATCGATCCGTGAAACGGTTGCCCATGTCATTGGCGTCGAAAAGATGTGGTTCAAGCGGATGAATGGGGTCAAGAGCCCGGAATTTGAACATTTCGACGTAGACACGGTCGAGAAAGCGAAAAATGCCTTGCTCTTGCTTCATGCGGAGATGGAATTGTATTTCGCCTCACTATCAGAAGAAAGCTGGCAAGAAGAGCTGGATTACCGCAATATGAAAGGCGACGAGTTCCGCCACAGCCGCGAAGAAATGCTTTTCACCGTCGTCAACCACGCGAGCTACCACCGCGGGCAGATCACTTCTTTATTGCGCCAGTTCGGCAAAGCCGGAATCCCGCTTGATTATATTTATTTCCAAAAAGAAAACCGCTGAGATTTCTCAGCGGTTTTTAGCTTGTCTAGAAAGTTAAGAAGTCGTATTTTCCGAAGCTAATCGCTCGCTTTCCGCGGGCGGGAATCGAGCC
>NZ_JAPEHT010000059.1 GCF_028823615.1 Planococcus sp. A6 | reverse complement strand
TGAGGAGGCTTGGGCGCGAGCCCACGGAAAGCGAGCGATAAGCTTCGGAAAATACAACTTCTTACCTTTTTCGACAACCTGAAAAAGCTGAAACCACTTTAGGTTCCAGCTTTTTTTATTTGTCCAAAATCCCCAACGCCTATAAGCGCTTCTGTGACATGGCTTCGCGCATATGGCGCAGCGCCGTCTTGCCTTCGTCTCCGCGAGCGATCATGACGTTCGTGTAAAGCGCATCGATCAAGCTGAGCTGCGCGATGCGGGAAGCGAGGGCTTCTGAGCGGAAATCCGTTTCTTCCGACAATGTGTACAAGACAATATCCGCCTCTTTGGATAAAGGGGATTTGGCGAAATTGGTCACGCAGACGATCGTCACTTCTTTTTCCTTCAACACGTGAAGCACTTCGAGGACATCTCGCGTGCTGCCGGAGTGGGAGATGACAATGGCGACGTCGCCTTTAGTGAGCTGCGATGCGGACATAAGCTGCAGGTGGGCGTCTATATTCATCGCCACATGAAGGCCGAGCCGGACGAATTTATGATAGCCGTCCATGGCGATCATCGCAGACCCGCCGTTTCCGAAAAACTCGATCTTGCGTGCAGACAGCACTGCTGCGACTGCTTGTTTCAAGGCTTCTTCGTCGATGATCTGCAGGGTATCTTCGAGTGTCTTAATATTGGAGCGGAACACTTTTTCTGCCACTGTTTTCACTTCATCGCCTTCTTCGATCTGTTCATGGATGTCTTTTAATGGCGCGACAACTTCGGCAGCCAAGGCGATTTTGAACGCTTGAAATCCTTTAAAGCCGAGGCGCTGGCAGAAGCGGAAGACGGTCGATTCTGCAAGCCCGAGCTCATCGGCAATTTGGTTGATCGTCAAATGGATGATATTGCGGGGGTCATTTAAGATGTAATCGGCAATTTTCTTTTCCTTTTCACTGAAATTGCGGTAACTGCCACGGATGGCTGCCAATGCGAATTGTTGTTGTTTCATTCTGCCACGCCTCTTTCTGTTGCTTGAAGTTTTTTTATATTTCTATCATAACATGCTTGTATGTGGAAAAATATTTGATATACTAAGTTCACTAAGGAAAAATATTCTTTTATTCTACAGGAGGTTTTCAAATGGAAATCGGAATTATCGGTTTGGGCAAGATGGGCAAGAACTTGGCACTCAATTTAACAGATCATGGCCACACAGTGGTTGGGCATGATGCAAACGCTTTGGAAGTAAGCGGTTTCAAAGTTGCGGGATCGCTCGAGGAATTGGTGCAGAACCTGCAAGCGCCACGTACGGTGTGGTTGATGGTGCCAGCCGGGGAAATTACGGAATCGGTCATCGCACAATTGGTGCCGCTGTTGGACAAAGGCGATGCCATTATTGACGGAGGCAACTCGAACTACAAAGAATCGGTGCGCCGCGCTGAAGAATTGCAAGCGAGCGGAATTTATTTCTTCGACTGCGGCACAAGCGGCGGAACAGAAGGCGCGCGCCACGGCATTTGCGCAATGATCGGCGGGGACGAAGAAAGGTTCAACGACATCGAACCGCTCTTCCGCGACATCTCAGTTGAAGGCGGCTATCTCTATGCCGGCAAATCAGGCAGCGGGCATTTCATGAAAATGATCCACAACGGCATCGAGTACGGTATGATGCAATCGATTGCTGAAGGGTTTGACATCCTCTACAAGAGTGATTTCGACTACGACTTTGAAAAAGTGGCCGGCGTGTGGAACAACGGCTCGATCATCAGCTCTTATTTGATGGGCTTAACGCAAAATGCCTTCTCGAAAGATGAAAAGCTCGATGGCATCAAAGGGGTCATGAACTCTTCAGGAGAAGGAAAATGGACAGTGGAAACGGCACTTGATTTGAATGTGCCGGCGCCGGTCATCACGATGTCACTGATGATGCGCTACCGTTCGCTCGAAGACGATACGTTTACAGGGAAAGTCGTCGCAGCACTTCGCAATGAATTCGGCGGGCACGCAGTCGTCAAAAAATAAACCATTGTTTATCTGAAGAGGGGGAAATCAAATGGCTGGTTCAACATTGATCATGATCGCGGTCGCAAGCATTTTCGTTTTGCTATTTTTGGTCATGCGCACGAAATTGCACGCGTTCGTCGCGTTATTATTGGTAAGTTTACTGCTCGGCATCGCGGCAGGCATGCCGCTTGGGGATGTTATTCAATCGATTCAAAACGGCATGGGCGGGACACTCGGCTTTGTCGCAGTCGTCGTAGGCCTTGGTGCCATGTTCGGGAAAATGCTTGAAGTTTCCGGCGGCGCTGAGCGCTTAGCGGCAACGATGATCGCCAAATTCGGGGAAGATAAAGCACCGTGGGCTCTTGGCGTGACAGGCTTCATCGTCGCGATTCCCGTATTCTTCGATGTAGGTTTCATCATTTTAGTGCCAATCGTCTACAGCTTGGCGAAAAAGACCGGCAAATCGCTTTTGCATTACGGAATTCCGCTATTGGCGGGTCTTGCTGTTACACATAGCTTCATCCCACCAACTCCGGGACCGATTGCGGTTGCGGAACTGGTCGGTGCAGAACTTGGGTGGGTTATCCTGTTCGGGGTACTCGCGGGGATTCCTTCCATGATTCTAGCGGGACCTGTTTTTGGACGCTACATAGGGAAGCGCATTCATTTGACGATTCCGGATTACATGGATATCAAAGAACAAGAATACGATAAAGAATTGCCGAGCTTCGGGATGATCATTTCCTTGATCTTGATACCGCTTGTGTTGATTCTCTTCAACACCTTGTCAGCGGTCGTGTTGGATGAAGGGAACCAGATCCGTGAGATCTTGACTTTCCTTGGCCATCCATTCGTCGCCTTGACAATCGCTACGATCCTGACGTTTTTCTTCCTCGGCACACGCCGCGGCTATTCACGCCAGGAAGTTCAAGACATTGCAACGAAAGCACTTGAACCTGCAGGTATCATCATCCTCGTTACAGGGGCGGGGGGCGTGTTCAAACAAGTACTTATCGACTCAGGTGTCGGTGATGTACTTGGCCAAATGATGGGCGATTCTGCGCTTCCGCCGATTGTTTTGGCATTCTTGATCGCTTCTGCGGTCCGTGTGGCACAAGGCTCCGCTACCGTTTCCATGGTAACGGCTGCAGGATTGATCGCACCGCTTCTAGAAATTACCGGAACAACTGGCCCAGCACTTGGTTTGATCGTTATTTCCATCGCTGCAGGCGCTACGGTTTTGTCTCACGTAAACGATTCCGGCTTTTGGCTTGTTAACCGCTATTTCGGAATGAACGTCAAAGACACATTGAAATCCTGGACCGTGATGGAAACCATCATCGGCCTCACCGGATTCGTGGTAGTATTGATTTTGAGTTTCTTTATCACATGAGTACAGAAAAAGAAAAAGGGATTCTCCTTTTTCTTTTTCTGTTATAAGGAAGGAAGAAGAACATGCCTGAACAATCCTATTATTTAGGGGTCGATATAGGGACCACTTCCACAAAAGCTGTCCTATTCAATAAAGCGGGGCAAATTAAAGACAGCCATACTGTTTTCTATCCCTTGCACACGCCGAACCAATTGACCGCCGAACAAGACCCGGAAGAAATTTTCCGCGCCGTCCTGACAGCTGTCCGGGAAACCTTGAGAAAAAGCGACATCAGCAAAGAGTCATTAAAGCTCTTGTCGTTCAGTTCTGCCATGCACAGCCTGATTGCGGTAGACGCTCAAGGAGAACTTTTGACCAATAGCATCACTTGGGCAGATACGAGAAGCTCGAAGCACGCGAAGCACATCAAAGAAAACTTGAACGGGCATGACATTTACTTGCGGACCGGTACGCCGATCCACGCAATGTCGCCATTAGCAAAACTTTTGTGGCTGCAGGATGAAAAACCGGAAATCTGCCAAGCTACCGCGAAGTTCATTAGCATCAAGAGCTATATTTTCCATAAGTTCTTCGGAGAATACGTCGAAGATCATTCCATCGCCTCCGCTACCGGTTTGTTTAATTTGGAACAGCTCGACTGGGACCAAGGCGCATTGGATGTATCTTGTGTAACGGCAGAGAAATTACCGCGCCTCGTGCCGACGACCGAGCAGTTCACTGGAGTCGCACCGGAGTTCGCTGCGTTCATGGGTGTCCGGGAAGACATTCCATTTGTCATCGGGGCAAGCGACGGCGTGTTGGCCAATCTCGGTGTCGATGCCATCGATCCCGGCGTCATTGCAGTGACCATCGGGACGAGTGGTGCCATCCGTACAGTGTCCCCGGTGCCGAAAACCGATCCGAAAGAGCGGACTTTCTGTTATGTATTGACGGAAAATCACTGGGTGATCGGCGGCCCGGTCAATAACGGCGGCATCATTTTGCGCTGGCTTCGCGATGAATTCGCATCATCCGAAGTAGAAACGGCTAAGCGGCTCGGAATCGATACTTACGATGTGTTGACGAAAATCGCAGCAACGGTTAAACCAGGAGCTGACGGGCTGTTGTTCCACCCCTATTTGACAGGGGAACGGGCACCACTATGGGATGCCAATGCCAGAGGATCATTTTTCGGCCTCAGCATCCATCACCAAAAGCAACATATGATTCGCGCTGTATTAGAAGGCATCGTTTTCAATCTCTATACCGTGCTTCTCGCCGTTGAGGAATTGACGGGAGAGCCGGCACGCATCCAAGCGTCCGGCGGTTTTGCCCGCTCCGAGTTGTGGCGCCAGCTATTGGCAGACGTCTTCGACAAGCCGGTCATCATCCCGGAAAGCTTTGAAAGTTCCTGTCTTGGCGCAGTGGTCCTCGGCATGTATGCCACCGGCGAGATCGAGGATTTCAGCATTGTCTCTGAAATGATCGGCAGCACCCATACGCATCATCCGGAAACGGAAGCAAGCAATATCTACCGCGAACTGCTTCCGATTTACATCCGCTTGTCGCGCTTGCTGACAGAAGAATACGAAAGCATTTCCGATTTCCAACGGAAGCATATGAAATAACAAGAAAACCCGGGGCTTAATGGCTTCGGGTTTTTTAATGCATTGTTTGATAGTTGATATAATGCTGACCGTTATTTTGCGGAAAAGTTCTGAAAACGAACCGAATTCAAAGTGCTTTTTGATATACTAATATTTACAAGTACAGGTGGTTGCTGGAATAAAGGAGGGAGAATTCCATGCTCAATCAGGTATTGAAACAATTCAATCTACAAGTGATTTCCGTCAACGAAGTCGAAGATTCTTTCAGTTCAACGGTCTACAAATGCACTTTACCGAGTGGCGAAACGGTCTTTGTGAAAATCCCGTATACCCGTATGAAATACGAGCGCGAGCTGGCTGCTTATGAAATCCTCGCTGGATATGTCCCGATTCCAAAGCTGCTCGATTATTGGGGAGGTGACGATAGCTGTCCGGGGGCCTTGCTGCTGTCTGAATTGAAAGGGAAGCCTTTGTCCGCAACAGCTTCTCCGGAAATCGCGTATCAAATCGGTGCAATGCAAGCGTCTATGCATCAAATCAAACCTTCTAACAAAACAGCACTCGGCGCCATACAAAATGAATTTCCCAATTGGCATGAATTCATCGAAAGGCAGTTTTATAGCTTCGCGGAAGATGCAAAAGAAGTATTGGATGAAGATTTATATATGGCCAGCTTGCGCAAGTTTGAGCAAATGAAGTTGGAACTTCCAGCACCAGACGGGCCGAGTTTTGTCCATATGGATTTCCGCCCAGCTAATATCATTGTGGAGGAAGGCCAGGTTTCCGGCATGATCGATTTTGAAAGTGTGCGCTTCGGTTCGACGGAAATTGATTTCACTAAAATTTACCGTGATTTTTTAAAGTCGGATCTTGTCCTGCTGAATTCTTATCAGATGGGCTATAACAGCATCCGGCCGATGATCGATTTGCGAGCCGTCTTGCCCTTTTATCGGTTCATTGATGCCTTTAACAGCATCGGCTGGAGCCAAAGGCGGGGCCTGGAGAAGAATTTTGCGTTCTATGAAACCAATTTGAGGATATTGAAAGAGATGCTGCAAGGAGATCGGCTGAAAAAATGCATTCTAAACTCTGGTCCAGAAAAATCAGCGAATGCCAAACCTAGCAGATTGGAGGGAGAGTGTTCGATGGAAAATCAAACGTATGTCAATTGGGACGGACAGACTGTGGGTCTGACCTGGCAGCCCTATAAACAGCTTCAAGCAAGCGATATCGTGACAAGTGTTCATGGCTATTGCTTTCTAGATGAAAAACTGGTCCTCGTTCATGTAAAAGGCCGAGGGTTTAATGTTCCGGGCGGCCATGTGGAAAAAGGGGAAGTGCCTGAACAGGCATTGCGCCGCGAAGTGTACGAAGAGGCATATATAGCCGGAGAGCTAACTTACATCGGTGCAATCGAAGTGGACCACTCAGAAAACGAGGGATTTCCGGAAAATGGAAAATACCCGAAAGTCGGATATCAACTATTCTACCGAATGGACATTACAAAGTGTTTTCCATTTTTGCGTCAATACGAGACCACCGCACGCATTTGGGTAGAGCCGGAAGAAGTTCCGTATGTGATGAATGATCATGAAATAGCGTTGTTAGTATTAGAAGAAGCAGTGGCGAGTAAGCGAAAGCTGGTTTCAAATAGTGAATAAGGAACAGCATTTACATAAAGAATTTATTCGTCTGTGCAAAAGCCTTAATAATCAATTGCATATCATTCCCGTTCTATATGGCTCTTTAGGTCTTGGGAAAGCCGTAAAAATGGATTTCTCTCCTCAAGATATTGATATGCTGGTTCCCTTCGTTATATCTCAACGAACAGTGGATCGCGTTGAAAAACTTAATGGAACGGCTCGGTTACTCGGTGATTGATTATCGGGAGCATGAATTTAGCGATGGCTATAACCAGGTTGGGTTTTCATTCATCGAGGATTTAGAGACTTTTGCAGAGGTCGACTATAGAAGTTTGGGAAAAGTACGGGAAGACAGAGCGGAATATTACGTGTTAAGTTTGGATGATTATTGAAAAATATATACAAAATCATCTATAGACGGCTACAAGAGAACCAAGAATCACGGAAAGACTTGAGAAAAATAGACATTATAAAAAAGATAAAGGAGGCAAATCAATGATTAAAGGCCTTTACGAAGCACATTTACCGGTTCGGGATTTAAAACGTTCCATTGAATTCTATACTAGTTTGGAATTGGAACTCGCTTATGAGACTCAAAAGCTGGCTTTCTTTTGGATTGTCAAAGGGCAAAGTTGGGTGGGCTTATGGGAAACGGATAAAGCGGAAACGCCATATCATCCTTCGCTTCGCCACATCGCGTTTCATGTGGATGTAAAAGCGATCCGCAACGCGAAGGATTGGTTGGCCGACAGAGGAATCGAAGCAAGAACGGCTTTCGGTTTTTCACCGGAAGAACAACCACTGAACTTGCCGAACCGGCCATATGCCCACGCAGCAGTCTATTTTCATGACCCGGATGGCAATTCACTAGAATTTATCGCACCGCTAGATTTCAAGATTGAGGAAGAATTCGACATGATGTCTTTGGCACAATGGGATCAAAAGCACGTATAGAAAATGTTTAGCTGAGCAAGTTAAAAGGGACAGGAGGGCATCCAACATGCTGAAATACACTTTGTGCTTAATTCGAAATGGCGATAAAATTCTGCTCTTGAACCGAGAAAAGTCGCCGCAAATGGGCATGTGGAATGGCGTCGGCGAAAAAATCGAGCCCGGCGAAACGCCGCTTGAAAGTGCCATCAGGGAAACCTTTGAAGAGACCGGCATTCGATTGACAGATATGCTGCATGCAGGAAATGTTCTTTTCACGAATGAAAGCAGCCGTCAAGGAATGTACTTGTTTATGGCGGATTTGCCGGAAACACAAGTTTTGGCTACGCCTCTTGGAACCCGTGAAGGCATATTGGATTGGAAGTCAATCGACTGGATTCTGCAAAAAGACAATCGCGGAGTAGCCGCTAATTTACGTGCCTATCTGCCTTCGCTGCTAAATGGTGATTTGGGATTGGAACATTGCATCATTTATAAAAATAGGGAGATCGCTGAGTACACAGCTGCAGCACTTTCAGAAGCAATACAAGCATAGAGAGGAGTGGATTCAATGAATTTCAAGTCGATCAATTTCAATGAAAAGCTTTCGAAATTCGACGATCTATGGTCGCCGAAAGTCATCGCAGAAATGAATGATTATCAATTCAAAACCGTGAAGGTGCAAGGGGATTTCGTCTGGCATAAGCACGAAGAAACGGATGAAGTGTTCATTGTGTTAGAAGGAGAACTGGCCATTGAATTTCGGGACGGAAAAGTGGAATTGAAAGCAGGCGAAATGTTTGTCGTTCCAAAAAATACAGAGCACAAGCCATTTGCGAAAACGCAAGCGAGCATCTTGCTGGTTGAACCTAAAGGCGTCGTCAATACAGGCGATATTCAAAGTGGGCAGACGGCAGAAAATGATGTGTGGATCTAAACGGGGTTTTCATGAAATTTACGCTTTCGTTGCGTAAAATGCGGTAAAATAACAGCATACTTTGTTTTAGGACGTGATTTTCTTGCCGGATTGGACTTATCATACGATGTTTGAACCAACACTTTCCCGCTTGCCGGCAAAAACCGGGAGAGAATTTATCCATAAAGGCATGCATCGGATCGCCTCGATTCCCGGCGGAAGCAAACTCATCGAATACTTGGGGCACACAGCTCCAGCCAAGCAGCTGGAAACGGAGATTTTTGGTTTAAAGATTGCCAACCCCGTCGGCTTGAGCGGGAAAATCGATCCCTTGCTTTCCGGAACCAAGGCATTCAGCCATTTGGGAATGGGCTTTATCGAGATCGGCCCGGTGTCGTGGGAGCCGGTGGAAGCGGGTTCACCGGAATTCACCGACTCAAAAGATAAGTTGCTTTTTCCATACCATCTGGAATCACCCGGTCTCAAGCGAACGATCGAGAAGCTCGAGAAGCTAAAGCCGTTCAGCAAGCCGATTTTCATCCGGACAGGGAAAAGCGGTTCTTTTGAACAAACGCGTTCTTTATTGAACAAGCTGTCCGCGTATGGAGATGCTTTTGTCATTGAAGAGCCGTTCAGCGAGGAGAAGCGGCAGTCTTTAAAAGAAGCAGTCGGCAGCAAGCCGCTATTATATGCCAGTTCAGCGGATGAAATCGATGCGGCAGTTATGGGACTGGCAGCTAATGGAACATACATAGACGGAATCGTCATCGATGAACTGGCAATAGACACGGGCGAAGGCATGGAATATCCGATCGAACAAGCTGGACTGCTGGCTGAAAAAGTGTCTGCCATCCGACAGCACAGTACAATTCCGGTCATCGTCTCAGGCGGAATCGCTGAACCGAAAGACGCTCTGGCTTTATACGGGGCAGGAGCGGATTTGGTGATGCTCTCTAGCGGCTATGTCAGGACCGGCCCCGGTTTGCCGAAGCGCATCAATGAAGGGCTGCTGGATCAACGAATAGCTGCGCCTCCTGTGTACGATGGCTGGATTTGGCATTGGCTATTCGGGCTGTTCATGTTCCTCGGCGGGGCAGCGGCAATGCTTGTCAGCATGA
This sequence comes from Planococcus sp. A6, assembly GCF_028823615.1. Lineage (GTDB taxonomy): Bacteria > Bacillota > Bacilli > Bacillales_A > Planococcaceae > Planococcus. The sequence goes on along the minus strand of NZ_JAPEHT010000059.1, from coordinate 11,353 downwards.
CCATCGTCCTTATGCCTTATGACGAGGCATTTTTGAATTTATCACGAGAAGAACTCATTGCAATCAATTCAAATATTTACCATTTTATGCAGCATGACCGGATGACCGTTGCCGGTACGATGGTTTCGGGCGGCATTCTTTACATGCAATTGGCAAGGCATGGCGTCCGTCACGGCTTAGAATGGGCAAAACGCGCCATTCACATCGCAGGGGTATTAGGGTTTCTCGGTATTTTATTATTCATCGGATTCGGTTATTTCGACTGGCTCCACGGCATTCTTTGGCTCGTTCTATTGCCATTTTTCTGGAAAGGATACCAGGCATCCAAAAATCATGGCGAACATTCAGCTTCGCGAAACCGCACGAACCACCAAGCCTGGAAACGCAGCTTGTGGGGCCAGCTGGCGTTTGTCGCACTTGGATTTGCGCTCGCAGCAGCCGGGCTTGTCATTTCGACAATCGGCGTAAACGGTGTATTCGTCCAAACCGACATCGCCTATATTTGCATGAGTCCTGAACAAATCGCAGCCATCAACGAACGGCTCATCCCTGTAATCGCGCACGACCGCGCGGGGCTTGGCAGTGCCTTGATCAGTGTCGGGCTGCTCGTTTTGATGCTCGCACTATGGGGATTCCAAGAAGGGCAGCGGTGGGTCTGGTACACGTTCCTGTTCGGCGGGCTGCCGGCGTTCGGCGCGGCCATCATCATTCATTATGTGATCGGGTATACGAGTTTTATCCATATCCTTCCGGCGTACGTGGCCGTATTGCTGTTCGCAATCGGATTGATCTTGTCCAAAAAATTCTTTTTCATAAAATAGCAACTTGCCGGTGAATGAGCCGGCAAGTTTTTTTGCATAAAAAAACAGCCTCAAGGGCTGCTTATCGTCATCAATAATTTTTCGTTTTTTTGCATAAAAAAACAGCCTCAAGGGCTGCTTATCGTCATCAATAATTTTTCGATACTTGATGTGGTGCTGCAGGTTCTGGGTTGTAAGTTGAATTTGTTGATTCTTGGTTTTTCTTCTTATCCAAATATTTCATCAAGCCGGCTGCATTATTGCTGTACTGGTTGACTTGGAAACGGTTGGCGGGGTCATCTTCGACTTTTTTGGAAATGCCCGATGTGATGCTGCGGACGACCGAATTCATGTCGATGACTGAATTGATCGTTCCTTTCGCCCCATCAACCAGGACGGCCATTTTCTCGGATTTCTGCTGGATGTCTTCTTTCAATTCATTTGTCGTGTGCTGCAAATGAGTCGTCTCAAGCATCAGCTTGTCCATGCGGCCTTTCAAGTTATCTGCCGACCCTTTCATTTCTTTCATCGGTTCCTTGATGCCGGATAGCAGCATCACGACACCGACGACGGCGACGATTAGGCCAAGGACAATGATTCCAAGTGCTATGTAAAGCCAGATAATCGGATCCATATAAACTTCCTCCTTTTTCGTTTGTGTATTAAGCCATACCCGTTTTAGGCAGTCTTTAACACAAAACTAAGGAGAGCGTTTAATCTCGGCAGCTCCAATTTTTTTGTGGGGAGAACTTTAAAGTTATATGTACCAACCGCTTATTCATATAGAAGATTTTGCTTTATTTCAATTATCGAGGATCAGCGGATAGGATGAACGCGATGTACCCGACGTCATGGCTGAAATTCCAATCCATGAAAACTTCATCGATGTTCCTCTGTAAAGAGTGGTTCAAAGGGGCTGCTTCAAGAAGCTTCCGTTCAAGAGGGCGTTTGGTCAATTTGAGGATTTCAGAGAAGCCCTCCTCTATTAAAGCTTTTTCAATCCCTACCAAAATGCCGCTGCGCTTCAACAGCAATGTTCGATTGCTCATCCACAGGGTCTCGATGCTGTCTGGTATACGCCCGGCTTCTTCACTGACGCGTTCTACTTGTTTATGGAAAATATCACGCTCTCCATCTTCCGGCCAGCCTAATGGATCTATGAGGTGATCATCACACATCACGCCGATAAAGATGCCGCTTTTCAGCGCCAAGTTCCAATCGGCATATAACTCGGTAAATTCCAGCTGGGTAATCGTCAAAAGTTCACTTAAAATTTCAGGCTTCAAGGCATTGAACATGAAATCTCTCGTTTCCAACACGCGTTTGCCTTCTTCTTGGTCGAGTAAAATCTTTTCCATAGGACTGACAAATCCTCTGAAATGTATCGTGATATAGGGCCTTTTGATGGTGACGTAAACAGAAGCAGGTCCTTTTCCGAAATGCTGGCGGAGTAGGTTTGAAATATAGCCCGAAACTTCTGATTGAATAGATCTTGCTTCCTGCATAATAACTGGCTCCTTCCCGGCATGTGACGGCCGGCTAGTTCTTTGTTTTTCAATCGCTCTTTTCAGCGTCCAGAAAATGGTTCTTTAACTTCAGTTCTTCATTCCATTTAAGATCTTTAGTCAAAACCAAACGGGGGGAGGGGGCATTATTGGATAGATGGAAATGAAAAATCCAACTGTTGCTGGTATTCAGCCGACTCAAACCGGGGATATGAAATAAAAAAAGACGCCAAAAAGAATGATTCATTCTCTTTGGCGTTATTCCCAGCTCTATTGTCAGGTATATACTCTGCGCAATTCCAATATGGCAGCCCGTGCTGCATTTTTAATTTCCATTCAACTGTTTGATGAAGCCCGCTAGATGTTCGCGGGAGATGATTCAACTACTGTATAAAGAATTATAGCGAGAAAGGGGAAAAATTTCAAGATGCTATTCATGATGGGCACATGCCCACCATGAATCTTTTGGCCAAGCAATAGTACATGGACCACAGCCATTCGAATTTCCTTCAAGATTGGCCCCATCCTGAGTGAGGCATGGACCAGTTTACTTATAGATCGCTTGATAGGACTTCATGAACTTCTTGTCGATCAGCTGCTTGAGTTTCCATGGGAGTTTGCCATGCAAGCTCCACGGTCCGTAAGTCAGGAACGCTTCGCCACCGCCCGTGGAGAGGATGGCTACATAGCGTTTTTGCGGAATGAAGGAGGACAATGGATTTCCATCGAGGAATTTCAGTAGATTGCCCCACAACACGGGGCCTTGGCGAACTGCATAGACGCCGTTTTTCGCAAGGTCCGGATAGCGGTCGATCGAGACGCAATCGCCGGCACCAAAGACTTCGGGGAAACGAATCGATTGAAGTGTCTCACTGACAGCCAAAAATCCGGCGCGGTCGACCGGCATGCCTGAGTGCTCGAATATGGCAGGGCTTTTCGGGCCAGTCAGCCAAAGCACGTCTGACTGGGGATAGGAGGCACCGTTTCTTGCAATGACGGAAGTTTCGTCGATGTCTTCTATTTTTACATTTGTGAAAAAAGGTAACGATTTTTTCCGGGCAATCGCCTCGAGTTTTCTGGAAGCGGCCGCTCCGTGAGCCGATAGCAGCTCACCAGAACTGAACAATAAAGTATCGGTAGGAAAATGCTGCCTCATTCGCCAGGCGTGTGTAGAGAAGGCCAATTCCACGCCCGATGCGCCGCCTCCAACAATGACGGGCTTGGCAGATTTTCGGAACTTCATTAATTGATCCGGAAAATGGTAATTGGGCTTGATCGGCGAGATGTGCTTCTTCAGCGCTTCCGGGCTATCGGTCTGTGACCCAATGTCGAAGGACACTGCATCATAAGGATAGATCTTGCCGTGTTGGCCGGTCAGTGTGCGGGATTCCGGGTCGATGGCGCAGATTGCATCTTGATAGAAAGCCGCGCCGATTTTTTCAGCGAGCTGATTCAAGTCGATGCGGATCTCATCCAATCCGTAAACTTCTTCAGTGAATCCTGAAAACATCCCTGAATAATATTGATGGACCGCTGGCGAGATGAGCACCAATTGGATATCTTCCCGCGGCTTTTTTGCGAATTGTGCAAGGGCGTGCAAATGTGCATGGCCGCCCCCAACCAAGACGACAATCTTCATGTTAAACACTCCAGTCTAGGACAAAATCCGCTTGGCTTCGGCCATGCGCTGAAAAATGGTGAAAATCTGAATGGCGATAAACAATAAGGTGATTACCGTCAAATAAGGAGAAAAGACGATCATCAACGTAAACAAGATAAACCCTTCTGTCCGTTCCGCAAGCCCGGCTTGATAATAGAACGATTTCATCCCTTGTTTTTCGGATAATGCCCCGACGGTCAAAAAGACAGTCATGGCGACGATGATCGATGCGCTCAATAACAATAAAGCCCACATCGAGTCCGGAAAGCGGAAGGCAAGGCCGAGGATAACGCTGATTTCCACTAATCGGTCAAAACTGATGTCGAGGAGCGTTCCCCAAGGAGAAGGTTTTGTTTTTCTCGCCATCGTCCCATCGACCACATCCAGAAATCCGGATAGCCAAAGCGCAATAAGTGCCAAAACCGGCTGATCCAGGTAGATGAAGACACCCGATGACAGGCCAATGGCAAATGCCGTCTTGGTCACGCCATCAGCGGTCCATCCTTTTTTCAATAAAAACTCGGCCGTCTTGTCAACAACCGGTTGTACATGTTTTCTGGCGTATGTATCTAGCATTGATGTCACCTTTTCCTGTTGAGGATGTCATCAGTATATAACATCCCGGACAGCTCAAACCATCAAACCGCTTGGGTTTCTGACACAACATTTGAAAATAGTCGATAATTCCGAGGGGTATTAAAGGAAAATGCCTGATGCTTTTTGATAAGATGTACTTACTTCAGGAAAGAAAGGATTTGGTAGAAATGGCCAAAAAATATGATATCGCAATTATCGGAGCGGGAGCAGCAGGCCTGACAGCCGCTTTTACAGCCGCAGGATTTTCGAAAAAGACCGTGTTGATCGACAAGAATCTGCCAGGCGGGGAATGTACGTGGTCCGGCTGCATCCCGAGCAAATCGCTCATCAATATCGCGAAAGAAGTCCATCACGCCAAAAAATATTCACCTGAGCTGAAAGTCGATACATCAGAAGTATTGACAGATATTCAAAAAGTCATTCAAAAAGTATACGCCGGTGAATCACCGGAAGTGCTGAAAGAATCCGGCATCGACTTTATCAACGCGTATGCCACTTTCACTGGGCCGAACACCTTGGAAGTAGAAGGGGAAACGATTGAAGCAAAAAAAATCATTCTCTCTACTGGCTCCACTCCATTGGTGCCGCCAATCGACGGCTTGAGTGAAGTTGATTACTTGACCAATGAATCGATCTTCAAATTGGCAGCATTCCCGAAAACGATGACCATTCTCGGCGCAGGCCCGATCGGTGTCGAAATGAGCCAAGCGCTCAACCGTCTCGGCGTTGAGGTGACGCTGGTTGAAAAATCGGATCGCATCTTATCTAACGATGACGAAGAACTCGCGCTGATGATCCAGCAGCGACTCATCGAAGAAGGCGTCACGATCCATGTAGGCGCGGCAGCGGTAAAAGCTGCTCAACATGGCCGCCAAATTGAACTGACGGTCGAAAAAGATGGCAAGGAAATGACTGTTTCAAATGAGGGGCTTCTCGTTGCGCTCGGCCGCCAAGCGAGTGTCTCCGGCTATAACCTGGAAACTGCCGGAGTCGAGTACGATAAGAAACGTATCCAAGTAGACGAACATATGGAAACGACCGCCAAAGGCATCTATGCCATCGGCGATGTCGTCGGCCCTTATCAACTCTCGCATATGGCGAACGCCCAAGGCATTACGGCGACGCAGAACGCTATTTTACCGATCAACCGCAAAATGAATTACGACCATGTGACCTGGTGTACATACACGGACCCGGAACTCGGCCACTCTGGCTTGTCCGAAGCACAGGCACGCGAACAATACGGTGATTCGATTCGTGTCTATGAACACGATTATGCGGATATCGACCGTGCCAATACGAAACCAGGCTCGATCGGCAAAGTGAAGATCGTGCTCGATAAAAAAGGCCACATTCTCGGGGCGAGCATTCTGGGCGATCGCGCCGGTGAAATCATCAGCCAAATTCAGACACTCAAAACACTCGGTATCAATATGGGTAAATTATCCAGTGTCATTCATCCGTATCCGACCTATAGCGAAGTACTGGTGAAAATCGGCAAGAAAGTCTATGTCGATAACCTGCTCAATCAACCGGTCGTCAAAACCTTCAATAAAGCAAAAGCGGGCGAGTTGCCTGTCAAAAAAATCGGTTTATACGGGGCAGCAGCGGCTGCAGGACTTGGCATCGCCAATATGGCGGTCCAAAATAACACCAAGCCAGAACTTGGCGTGAAAAACGGCCGTCTCAAGGAAATGCCTTCCACGCCAAATGCCGTTTCGTCGCAAACGACTGTACGGGACAAATTCGTTCCAGCATGGCCGTATAATGGCAGCAAAGAGCAAGCGAAAAAGAACTTGATCGGTATGTTGAAAGGCTATGAAGGTATCCGGATTGTACAAGTGAATCATGATTATGTTTATGCAATTGCTACGACTAAACTGATGAAATTCAAGGATGACATTGAATTTTACTTTAATGACGCAGCGCAGCAAATTGAATTCCGCTCCGCATCACGCGTCGGTTATTCAGACCAAGGGCTTAACCGCAAGCGCTATGATGAGATGAGAAAACGTTATTCAAGTATTTCGACACACACGCGCAATTCATGAATAACAAGCGCGTCATTAAATGGCTGCTGGCGGCTGTGGCCATCGGCTTGGTCATCTGGCTCAGCCGTTCCGTTTTTGACGTGGAAGCGGAAGATCTTCGCAGCTGGATTTTATCGTTCGGGTTATGGGCGCCTATCATTTACATTATCGTTTACACCATCAGGCCGCTGATTTTCTTCCCGGCCTCGGTGCTATCGATTGCCGGCGGCTTGGCTTTCGGTGCTTGGATGGGAACCTTTTACACCATCATTGGCGCGACTTTGGGGGCAATGCTGTCCTTTCTTGTCGCAAAGGTGGTCGGCAGAAGCATCGTTACAAAAGAGTGGACAGGAAACGCTGCCAAATTTCAGAGGCAAATGGAACAGAATGGCTTTTTGTATGTGCTGCTGTTCCGTTTGATCCCGGTCATCAATTTCGACTTGATCAGCTATATGGCAGCGATCGCCAAAGTGCGTTTTGCTTCGTTTGCCTTGGCGACATTGATCGGCATCATTCCTGGAACCTTCGCTTATAATTTTCTCGGCAGCAGCTTTGTCAGCGGCAACCCGAAAATCATTGCAGCGGCGGTCGTCGTTTTCATTATCTTGACAGTCGTCCCGATTTTGATCCGCAACCGTTGGAATCAAAAAAACGGCAGCAAACCAGATTGATTGAGCGCGATAAGCGAGGCTCCCAGTTGATGCGTGATTGATTGAAAACACAGAGAAGCAGCATAAAAGGAATTAGGAAGTGGAATTAATGAAGAAATATCCAATAGCGTCATTGGGCATCCTGGCACTCGCCTTGTCAGCTTGTTCATCCGGAGATGCAGGAAACGCAACCGATGCAGACAGCTTATTGACAGATGACTGGAGCGTTATTCAAGACGTGGCGCAAGGACAGGAAGTCAATATGTACATGTGGGGCGGGAACGACAACATCAATACTTATTTGGATGAGTGGGTAGCGCCGCGCATGAAAGAACAGCACGGCATCGAGTTGACTCGTGTGCCAATGAATGACGCGCAAGACATCATCAACCAATTGCTCGACGAAAAAACGGCCGGTAAAACCGACGGCAGTATGGATATCGTCTGGATCAACGGCGAAAATTTCAAAGCCGCAAAAGACAACGGCTTGCTGTGGGGAGATTTCACCGGCCAGTTGCCGAATTTCAATGACTACATCGATGCCGATGCACCGGAAGTTTCACAGGATTTCGGAGAACCGGTGGAAGGCTTGGAAGCACCATGGGGCAAGGCGCAATTCGTGTTCGTGCATGATGAAAGTAAACACGAAACCCCGCCGAAATCGATGGCTGAACTCGCCGATTGGGTACAGGAACATCCGGGACAGTTCACATACCCCGCACCGCCTGATTTCACGGGAAGTGCTTTTGTCCGCCAGGTATTGTATGAAACGACTGGCGGACACGAGCAGTACCAGCAGCCCGCTGCCGAGCTTGAAGATTTGGAAGAACGCCTCGAGCCGATGTGGCAATACTTGAATAGCATTGAGCCATATTTATGGCGCGGGGGAGAAACTTATCCGGAAAGCCTGGCCAAACAAGATCAATTATTTGCTAGCGGTGAAATTGGCATGACCATGAGCTACGATCCAGCACTCGCTGCGAGTGAAGTATTGAAGGGACGTTTCCCTGAGTCGACCCGCACCTATCTATTAGAAGGGGGAACACTCGCGAATACGCATTTCCTGTCGATTCCGTTCAACGCCTCGGATAAAGCAGGGGCGCTTGTCGCAATCAATGAACTAATGTCGCCCGAGGCCCAAACCGCTAAATTATCACCTGAGAACTGGGGCGATTTGACAGCGCTCGATTTGGAGAAATTATCGCCCGAACAGCAACAAGCGATGAATGAAGTGGATCTGGGAGAAGCGACACTTTCAATAGAAGAATTGGAACAAAACCGATTGCCTGAATTGTCTTCTGATTATATCGACATCATCGAAAAAGGGTGGACGGAACATGTGGCGAAAGAGTAAACCGTATCTTTTACTGCTGCCGGCCGCCGGTACAATCATCCTCCTGTTTTTCGGGGGGATTTTTGATGGCCTGCTGAAAAGCTTTGGCTATTTTCCGGCGATTGGGGAGACACAATTGACCTTAGCAGCCTACGACAGGCTTCTGCATTCAGGCTCTTTTTGGGAATCGATGGCGCTCACATTGCGGATAGCGGCGCTGTCTTCATTGCTGTCGGCAGTCATTGGAGCGCTCATTGCCGTGGTCTTGTTTTTCCTCAATAATTCCATGGAAGCCGCGTCGCCGAAGGCTTGGCATCGCTTGTTCCAATTGCCGTTGACTATACCGCATCTGGTCGCTGGCTATATCATTGTGCTGCTGTTCACCCAAAGCGGATTTGTATCGAGACTCCTTGCGGCATTTGGCTGGATTGACGACATCACGGATTTTCCGGTGATCGTCAATGACCCGTTCGGTTGGGGAATCATCCTCACTTACGCTTGGAAAGAAGCGCCTTTTGTAGCACTTATGCTGTATCCGGTGCTGTCACGGATCCATGGCTCCTGGCGTGAAGTGTCGCGCGTTTTCGGTGCGGGCAATTGGCAATTCGTCCGGGAAGTGGTCGTGCCGGTCATGATGCCGGCGTGGGCGATTGCGACGTTTATCGTCTTTGTGTTTACTTTTTCCGCTTTTGAAGTACCTTATCTACTAGGTGTCACTTATCCAAGTGTGCTGCCGGTTTATTCGTACCAGCTTTACACAAGCGGCACGCTTTCGGATCGCCCCGAAGCGCTTGCGGTCAATATGATTCTCGCGGCTATCACGATTTTACTGGGTCTAGTGGCGTATTACTTCAGTAAGCGCTGGAATGTGCTAAAGGGGTGGGGCTAATGAAAAGACATCCACGCCTTCTGTCCTTGTTTGTCTTCATTACATTAATCATTTTCATCATCGTGCCATTTGTTCCCTTGCTATTGTCGAGCCTGTCATTCGGCTGGCGCTGGCCGGATGTGTTGCCTGAGTCATGGAGTTTTCGTGCGTGGGAATATGTAATAAATGACGGGCGAACCTGGCAAGCGGTCGGGATCAGCCTATGGATTGCCTTGATTGTAACAGCCGTGAACATCCTACTGGCGATCCCGGCGGCCAACGCGTTGGTGCGTTATTCAGTCCGCGGCAGATGGTTGTTCGAAGCGATCATTTTTGCGCCGATCATCATTCCGCCTTTTATCTCAGTCATGGGGATCCACTTGACCTTTTTGCGGTTCGGATTGACTGAAACCGTTGTTGGGGTTGTGTTGGCGCATATCGCGCCGACTTTGCCGTATATGTTCCGTGCGGTCATGATTAGCTATCAAACTTTATCGGTTGATTGGGAAGACCAAGCGCGCATGCTGGGAGCGCGTGCGCTGCCGCGATTCTTTCACGTCGTGCTGCCGCATCTATTGCCGGGCATAATGGCAGGTGCAAGTTTGAGCGTCTTGATTTCCTTGAGCCAATACTTGATCACCTTCATCATCGGTGCCGGTCAAGTAGTTACCTTGCCGATTTTGCTGTTCCCGTTTGTCAGTGGAGGAGACCCAGGCATTGCCTCGGCTTATTCATTGCTCTATGCAGCCCTTGCCATTGCGGCTTTGGTTGGAATGGACGCCGCTTTAAAACGTTATTATCAATTGAATAAAGACTCACAGGATCCCGCGAAAGGAGTGAAACCGTGAGTGATTTACGCATCATCGATATAGAAAAGCGGTACGGAGCCGTAAAGCCGAAAAACGATGCGTCGTTCATGCTTCGCCCGGTCCGGCTGTCCATTCGCGAAGGAGAGTTCTTCTCGTTGCTTGGGCCTTCCGGCTGTGGTAAGACGACTTTGCTGAAATTGGTTGCTGGCTTATTGGAGGCAGATGGCGGGGAGATTTGGATAGGGGATAAAAACCTGACAAATGTGCCGCCTGAATCGAGACAATTCGCGATGGTGTTTCAGCAATCCTTGCTGTTTCCGCATAAAAACATTGAAGACAATGTCGCTTTTGGCTTGAAAATGCAGAAAGTCGGCAAAAAGCAGCGTTTGAAAGCTGCCCGCGATATGCTCGAACACGTGGGGCTCAGTGGATTCGGCAGCCGTTTTCCGGATGAACTGAGCGGTGGGCAGCAGCAGCGCGTGGCACTGGCCAGGGCGTTGGTGGCGAATCCGCGCGTCTTGTTGATGGATGAACCATTCAGCGCGCTCGATCCGGGCTTGCGGGAAGAAATGCGCGAACTGTTAAGCCGAATCCAAAAAGAATTCTGTGTCACCGTCTTGTTTGTGACGCACGACCGCGATGAAGCTTTTGCGTTATCCGACCGGATCGCGGTCATGGGCGAAGGCAAATTGCAACAAGTCGGAAGTGCACGGGAATTATATGAACGCCCTGAAACGACAACAGTCGCGTCATTTCTAGGCTTGCGAAATATCTTGGACGGCGTGATCGAAAACGGCTATTTTGCATCCTCTGATCAACTAATTGAAGCAGTTGTAAATCACCAGCTGGCAGATGGCGATTATTTTATGGTCATCAGGCCAGAAGCGATCAAAACAGTGGAAAGTCATCAATTGGGCCACGTCCGGATTAGGGGCATCGTCCAGGAATTGAAATACGGACGCGGTATGTACAACCTGAAAGTAAAAGCAGGAAAGCAATTGTTGGAATGTGTGCTTACGATCTCACAAGCTGAAAAAACTGCAGTCGGGGAACCAATCGATTTGTTCGTGGATATGAATGAAGTGTGGTTTCTGAAAGAAT